>NZ_JAJFEB020000023.1:0-84270 GCF_020709765.2 Clostridium pacaense | reverse complement strand
ACTGAGCCCTGTCCAATACAGGATTCAATCCTCATTAGTTGCGTAACCATCAATTTTTGTCTAACTTTTTGGGGTCAGATCAGAACTGCCTGTACCCATTATACGAAATGATAAACTGGCTGTAAAGGTCGCAAACAGAAAATTGCTCTTGTCCATCACGCAAATTTATAGTAGACTTTAGCTATCAAAATTCAACGGAGATAACGTGTATGAGCAAGCAATTTCAGAATACCATTAATATCCTTTTCGTCTGCCACGGCAACATCTTGAAAAATCCCGGAAAAGCCAGTAAAATCAATGGCTTCACGACAGAGAAAGGCGCTTACCACACCACTACTACGCCATTTGAATTTAGGTCAGAGCCTTGATGTGACAAGTAAAAATTTAAAAAGAGTACTTTTTGTATTAGTGTGGAATTTTGACAGATATTTTGTTGTGATATGAATTGGGTAGACGGTTTCTACCCAATTGTGGCAGGAAGTATGTTATATGGAAAGTGTTCTGTTATAATAAAATAAAGTAACAGGAGAAATGTAATGGATGATAAAAAAGAGATTGTGCTATTTGAAACGAAAGATAAAAGAATTTTTTTACCAGTATCAATAGAAAACGATACAGTATGGCTTAGCGCTAATCAAATGTCACTTTTATTTGAACGTGATGAAAAAACAATAAGAAAACATATAAATAATGTCTTCACAGATGAAGAGTTGGACAAAGAGAACAACACGCAAAAATTGCGTGTTGATGGAGTAAAACAACCAGTTCCGTTTTATACTTTAGATGTCATTATCTCTGTTGGTTATCGTGTAAAGTCTAAACGCGGTGTTGAATTCCGGCGTTGGGCAAATTCTATTTTAAAAGAGTACATAATCAAAGGTTATGCTGTGAATCATAATCGTATGAATCAGTTAAATGAGGTAATACGTGTTATGAAAAGAGCAGAAAATAGTCTTGATACAAAACAAGTGTTGACAGTTGTTGAAAAATATAGTCAGGCACTGGAACTTTTAGATGCGTATGATCATCAGAATATGAGCCGCCCAACAGGAAACAAGGCAATCTATGTCTTGACTTATGAAGAATGCAGAGATGTAATTAGCAGTATGAAATTTGGCGACAGCAGTTCTCTTTTTGGAAATGAAAAAGATGATTCTTTTAAGGGGAGCATTGGAGCAATTTATCAAAGCTTTTCCGGTGAAGATGTGTATCCAACGCTTGAAGAAAAAGCTGCAAATCTTCTATACTTTGTAACGAAAAATCACAGCTTTTCCGACGGTAATAAAAGAATAGCAGCCACAATATTTCTTTACTTTTTGGACAAAAATAATGTGCTATTCAAAAATGGAGAAAAATTGATAGATGACCACACTCTTGTGGCTCTTACAATTATGATTGCAGAATCCAACCCAGAGGAGAAAGAAATGATGGTAAGCGTGATTATGAATTGTATACAAGGGTAAGACTGAACCACGATCAGCATTGAGAAGTGATTTGAATATCACTTTTACTACACCATTCCCCTGTGAATTTGCGTAGATTTACAAAGATTAGCGTAGGTTTGGAGCAAAACACGAAACATGAAAAAAGCGCCGGACAGCCCGTAATATCAAGGTTTGAAGGCTTATGAAGGGATATAATCAAGATGATAAAAATACTATTTATCTGCCATGGCAACATATGCAGAAGCCCCATGGCCCTCTACTATTTCCAGGACCTGGTCCACAAAAAAGGACTGGAGGACATGTTTTTCCTCGATTCAGCCGCCACCTCTACAGAGGAGATTGGAAACAGCGCCCACCGGGGCACCCGGGAAAAACTGCGCCAGGCAGGCATCAGCTGTCAGGGCCATCAGGCCAAACAGATGAAACCCAGGGACTATGGGACATTTGATTATCTGATTGGAATGGATGACTGGAACATCCGCAACATAACACGCATCACCGGAGGCGACCCGGATAACAAAATCCATAAATTACTGGAATTTGCCGGCAGCCGCAGGGATGTGGCGGACCCCTGGTATACAGGTGATTTTGAAACCACCTGGAATGACATCACCACTGGATGCAATGCACTTCTGGAAAAAATACTGCGCAGCCCGAATCAGTGGAAATAAACGGTCAGACACGCATCAGGAGGATACGGAGTGAAATCCCAAACGCCGCCTCTGCCGGTACCTCTTTGCATGAACGGCAGGCTGTCTATCTCCCGCCATCCATAAAGTATCCACACCTGAGCGTTTTCCCATCCGTCCGCAATATGACTGCGCCGCCGTATCCTGTCTCCATCACAGGGATACGGCATTTTTTCATCCGTTCCATCACTTCAGGGGACGGATGACCATAAGAATTGCCTCTTCCATATGAGACAAGCGCCAGGTCCGGATTCAAATAGTCCAGGAATTCCTCGCCAGAGGACGTATTGGAACCATGATGGGCCATTTTCAGCACCTGCACATGGCTTAGATGTTCCTGCTGAAGGCTTCCCTCCTTTTCTGCCAGTTTCAGCATTCCCTTTTCCTGTTCCGTCCCCATATCCCCGGTAAAAAGCATATGGAAGCCTTTATAATCCGCACACAGTACCAGTGAATGGGCATTGCGGTCATCTGCCGGCGGCGGTTCTCCCCCTGCATACAGACAGGTCAGATAAAGGCCGCCTGCCTGTATACAATCCGACGGCGCCAGGTAGAATACTTTTCCTCCCGCAGCCTCCGCTGCCTGCTCCAATTCATCATATATCTCCTGCCCCCGGCCAGGCATGGGAAGTATCAGGTTCCTGACCCTGATGTCCTCTGAGTGTTCCATAAGATACAGCAGACCGCTTATATGGTCACTATCCCCATGGCTCACCACAGCAAAATCAACCGTATCCACGCCCATACTTTTAAGACATGGTTCCAGTGTTTTCTCCCCCAGGCTTTTGTAACTGCTGCTTCCACCGTCTACCAGTATGGTAAATGCTTCCGTACGCATCACGATTCCGTCTCCCTGCCCCACATCCAGCATTATTACCTCTAACCCCTTTCCCGGTACAGGAAGCAGGATTAAAAAGAAAAGGCCATACAGACATGCAGTTACCGCTATAGGGAACCTGGATATATGGTACCTGCACTTTCCACCACCAACCTTGTCCCTATTGCTATTGTTTACGCCATCTTTTATTCTATCGTCTGTGCCATCCCTTACGTTACCTACTATTCCATCCCTTCTCCCCTCATTTTTGCCATCCATTATACCATCATCCATCCCATCCCCATGTTCCTCGCCCCCCAGCCGCCGGATCCCATACAGCGCCCCGGCCATCCCGGCTCCATACAGGATTATCTGAATCCAGGACGGCCTCCCCATCACAAGACAGTATCCTGGCAGGCGTTCCGCCTGCCTGCACAGCCACTCATAAAAACACAGCACATAGTGCCCTGCCCCGACTGCGATGATTCCTCCCTTCAGCCAGAAACTTCCCAGAAAGATTCCCAGAATCCCCGAATACATGAGTATGGCTATAAGCGGTATCACCAGAAGATTCATGAAAATGCCGTACAAGGGATGCTGGTAATAATGGTAAAGCACCACAGGCGTTATGACAATCTGGACGCACAGGCTCATCAGGATTGTGTTCCTCCATCCTTTTTCCATATGAAAACCAGACCTGAGCCAGCCGCCCAGACCCCCGATGGCAGATACCGCGCCAAAAGACAGCTGGAAACCGCTGGAAAACAGCAGATACGGGGATTTCCACAAAAGGATGATTGCTGCAAGCCCCAGGGCGGACAAAGTATCGTAACTTCTTCCCCCATACGCTGCCAGCCACAGACACATGGTCATGATTACAGCCCGGATGGCAGAGCCGGAACTTCCTGTCATGATTCCATAGCTTATGATGAACGTCGCCCCCATCATCCCGGCACGGCCAAAGCCCAGCCCCAGACGGCGCATGATAAGATAGATTCCTCCCCCTATAATGACCAGGTGCTGGCCGCTGACCGCCAAAAGATGGGAAATCCCATGACGCTGGTACATGGAGCGCACCTCCGGTTCCATGCCGGATGTGTCCCCGAGAAGTACTGCCTTGAACACTGCGCTGTCCTGTGCCGGGCAGATTCTGTCAAGTATCCCGGCGCATCCTGATTTGAACTTCATAAGAAAGGTCTGGTAAGGAATGTACTCTTCTCCTGTGACCTTTAATTGCTCCCCAAACATCCTGCATGCAGCGCCTTTGGAACGGTAATACCTGCGAAAATCAAATTCTCCTGGGTTCCTGGGCCTCTCTATTGCCTCCAGCTTGCCTCTTATCTCAACCGCCATCCCGGGAAACAGACGCGGCAGCCCGCCATCCCCTTCATCTTTCACATAAACAATCACCCGGTCATATTCCCTGCCAACCTTCCCCACCCGGGCCTTGACCGCCTCCAGTACAAGGGATAAACTGCCTTCCCCAGGTTCTGCCTTCCCTACCGTTCCCTGAACAACGGCCCTGGCGCCTGCAAATTCCCCGGCTGATACTTCTTCACGGTCCAGCCTGTCCCTTTCCCATGCACCTCTGGCATACCCGGCACACCCTCCGGCTGCCAGCACAAAAAAGAGCAGAAGCGCTGTTTTTCCAGCACTGCTGCCCTGTCTTTTTCCGCCGGATGGTGGGAACAACATCCGGTATGACCACACCCCAAAAAGCCCTGCGGCGGCATACAGCCACCACAAAAGCCCCTGGGACACCGCTTTTTGACCTTGCAGGGCAAGCACCTCTCCAAGTACAAAACCAGCTGCCAATACAATAAGCGGCCTTTTCATATTAAGTTTTTCCTTTCAATTCAGTTTCAAACGCACCACGCGGCGGGAATGGATCCGCAGCATTCCCTACTGCGCGCCTTCGATATACTCCTGGCTTCTCTCAAAGGCGGTATTGAGGGAAATCACATCCCTGAACATCACATTCTGCGAACCGTTCACCAGAATCTGTACCTTGGTCACCGATGTCATCTCTGAAAGGGAATCCACAATGGAATAGATAGGCACATATTCACTGACCGGAAGCGTGGTTGCAAGGAATGCCGAGTCAAAGTTGATATAGCACACATTGTCCGTCACGGACAGGCTCAGTATCTTGCAGTCCGCCGGAAGGGTGGGGTAATGGCCCTCCTGTCCTGGCCCTGCAATGAGCTGCTCCACAATGAGCTGTTCCAGGGAGGTGTTGATATTATGGACCACCTCACGTTTTTCCTCCACCAGGCTGGCGCCGGCTTCATCTGCAAAATAAAGGGTCAGCTCCGTCTTCTCGTATGCATTTACATTGCTGGTATTCATGATGAAATCACCGGATGTCAGTACCCCCACCGGATTGCCCTGGCGGTCCATCAGCGGCTGGTCCCCGCAGTATATGCTGATATAGTCAACCCCCTGGATCTGGGTCATCATTCTGGTCAGGGCTGCCCGGCAGAGTATTTCCCGTTCAGGCTTCATGGCCGTGTAGTTCACATCAAAATACAGGTACAGGACCTGCTCTTCCTGACGGCTTCCCTGAAATGTCACCTTATCCGTGATACCTGGCTGACAGTCCAGATCCTTGGGAACATGGATGAACTGGTCCATCAGTTCCGCCACAAGGGCCTCCTGATCGGTTGAAACAGCCTCATATGACCTGGGTACCAGCTTTGTAATCGCTGAATTCAGGTAATAAACCAGGTAGGTGCCTTCCTCCGGCGCAGCCATAGGTGTCTCATCCCTGCTGCAGCCCATGAACGCCCATGAAGACATGATTAAAAATACCCAAAACAGAAGCATTTTCCTTAATCCCGTCCTGATCATGACTTCACCTCCTGTCTCGGCACATAGGTCAGGGGAACCCTCATGCTGAAGGTAGTGCCCTCTCCAGGCGTGCTTTCCACATCGATAATGCCATGATGCATCTGGATTACATTCTTGGCAATGGCAAGGCCCAGTCCGGTGCCTCCCACCTCCCTGGAACGCGCTTTATCCACACGGAAAAAGCGTTCGAATATATGCTCCAGGGCGTCCTCCGGTATACCGATTCCCGTATCCGCCACCTTCACATAAAAATACTTGTGGTCCGCGTCCAGCGTGACCCTTACCATACCGGAATCCCGGTTATATTTGATGGCATTTTCCACAAGGTTCGTGATGGCAAGGGATATCTTCACCTTATCCACATCCGCCGTCACCTCGCGTATGCTTTCCAGCACAAGTTCCACGTTCCCCCGCTTTGCAATGGGACGCAGGCGTTTTAGTATAAGCTCCAGTTCCGCGTTGATATTCACCTGCCCGATATTCATCTGGCTTTCTGCCGACTTATCCATCTTCACCAGCATCAGGAGATCCTCAATGATCTGGTTCTCCCGGTCTATCTCATCGGATATGTCAGTCATGAATTCGCGGTACAATTCAACCGGAGCCTCCTCCATCCCCATCAGGGAATCCGCAAGCACGCGGATGGAGGTAATGGGCGTCTTCAGCTCATGGGACACATTGGATACAAACTCCTGTCTGGACTGGTCCACTGCCTTCAGCTTGCTCAGGGATTTCTGCACGGAAAGGGATAACTGCCTTGTCTCCCTGTAGGTATCCTCAGAGATATCCGCGTCCAGGTCTCCCTGGGCCACCCGGTCAAAGGACATCTGCAGTTTCTTAAAGGGCCGCATGATGATATGGACCGCAGCCGCTGCCAGCACGGCCAGCACCAGACACATGCATACCAGGAACAGGTTGGATTTGCCCATGGCCTTGTCTGTCAGGGACAGGATATTCTCCGTGGAGGCGGTGACCACAATCACTCCGTTAATGCTCTTTTCATTGGCCGGGTCATATATGGGTATGGTCTGGGCCAGATACTGCATGTCCCTGTTATAATGGCTGCTGTTCTCCCCTTTAAAGCACTTGATGACTTCCTCTGAAATATAATACTTGCCGGTTGCCAGGTTAAAGGTATCCGTGACCACACGGAAGTTGGTATTCACAATGACAATCCTTCCATTATATACATCTGCAATGGCCTGCATCTGGCTGTCCAATCCCGTGGCGTTCTTCTTCTCCGCAGTCATGTAGCCGGACCTGGTCATCTTATTACTCAGGATGACGCACTGGTTCTGTATCTCTATGGTCCTGGCGTCCAGCTGTCCCTGGTTAAAAGACCCCAACATGACAGCGGCCTGAAGGAACAGGGGCAGGATGGCCACTGCAATCACAAGTCCGGCCAGCGGCACCTTTATGCTCATGCCATAGGTACGAAGTCTATCCATGAATTTTTCCTTGGGCAATTACTCCAGCTCCTTTAACTTTTTGGTACAGGCAACTGCAAGGGCTCCCGGCCCGATATGACAGCCAATGCTCAGTGAAAGAGGGGCCGCAAACACCGGCGCCAGGGGATACAGTTCCTTTACCGTTTCCGCCAGTTCCTCCGCCGCTTCCTCATTGCAGGTATGGGCAATCTGAAGATAGGTATGCCCTGCGTCCTTGTCGCCCAAACGCTCCTCCAGGTCATGAGCCAGGGCCGTCAGCATGGTCTGCCTCGCCTGTTTCATGGTCCTTGCCTTTGAAAATGCATCCAGCTTCTCCCCTTCTATGGTCAGCACCGGCTTAATTTTCAACAAGGTGCCAAGGGCAGCAGCCGCAGGCGTGATCCTGCCTCCCTTCTTCAGGTACTTAAGGGTATCCACCGTAATATAGATGATGCTGTTAAACCTGGTTGCTTCCAATATATCCTTTATCTCTTCTGCACAGTATCCTTTTGCCGCCAGGTCCCTGGCATCCAGGGCAGACTGGCGCTGGGTTACGGAAATGCGCTGGTTATTCACCACCTGCACCCTTCCATCGTAATCCTCTGCCAGCATAAGGGCGGTCTGGCAGGAGCCGCTGAGCCCGCTGGACATGGGAATATAGACAACCTGGTCATATTCCTCCAAAAGGGAGTCCCAGCATTCCAGAACGTCCTTGGGGGATGGCTGTGAGGTGGTGATGTCAGCCCCTTCCTCCATCTTTTTGTAAAACTCCTCATGACTTAAGTCAATTCCCTCATAATAAACAGTCCCGTCAATCATAAAAGGCATGGGGAGGACGGATACCCCCAGTTCCTTTGCCTCATCCTGCGTAATCCCGCTGTTGCTGTCAGCAACAATAGCTATCTTCATATAATGAATTCTCCTTAAAATCTCCTCTATGCAATTCCCTGGTTCAAACGGTTGGCTGTTGTATACAGCTGATAGTACATCCCCTTTTTGGAGAGAAGTTCCTCATGGTTCCCCTCCTCCACAATCCTGCTGCCGGACAGCACAAGAATCCTGTCCGCCCCCTGTATGGTGGTAAGACGGTGTGCTATGGTAATGGTCGTACGGCCCTTGGCCAGCTTCTCCAGGGACTGGGACACCAGGTATTCACTTTCATTGTCAAGGGCCGAGGTTGCCTCGTCCAGGATCAGGATGGCCGGGTTCTTAAGGAATACCCTGGCAATACTGATGCGCTGCTTCTGTCCTCCTGACAGCTTAACACCGCGCTCACCCACATAGGTGTCATACCCGTCCTGAAGCTCTGATATGAATTCATGGGCGCCAGCCAGCTTGGCTGCCTCCACCACTTCCTGCCTGGTTGCCCCCGGCCGTCCATAGCTGATATTCTCAAAAACAGACCCTGAAAACAGATATACATCCTGCTGGACCACACCGATGTTGGAGCGCAGGCTTTTCAGGGTTACGCCCCGGATATCATGTCCGTCAATGGAAATGCTCCCTGTTGTGGTATCATAAAACCTGGGCAGAAGGTTGCAGAGCGTTGTCTTGCCGCCTCCCGAAGGCCCCACAAGCGCAATGCGCTCCCCGGGCTTCACAAGCAGGTTGATGTCTTCCAAAACCGGCACATGGTCGTCCGGATACTCAAAGCTTACATGGTCAAAGGTAATGGCGCCTTTGATTCCTTCCAGGTTCCCGGCATCCTTCCTGTCCCTGATATCCGGCACAACGTCCATGATTTCCTGGAAACGTTCAATCCCTGTCATTCCTCTCTGGAACTGCTCGGCAAATTCAATGATCCTGCGGATGGTGGTCAGCAGGGTGGTCACATACATGGTATAAGCCACGAGATCCCCCGGCTCCACCTTACCCTGTATCATGAAAATGCCCCCGGCCACAATGACAACCACATACATCAGCCCGTCAAAGGACCTGGTTGTAATCTGGAACGCAGCCATGTAACGGTAGGTGTATTTCTTAATATTCATGAAGGCTTCATTGCCTTTTCCAAACTTCTCAATCTCCACCGGCTCGTTGGCAAATGCCCTGACCACCCGGTTGCCAAGAAGGGTATCCTCAATCTGGGCATTAAGCTCGCCAATCTGGTTGCGCTGCCTGCGGAATGCCTCCTTCACCTTCATGTTGAACCATGTGCAGGACACAATCATAACCGGTATCAGTACAAATATCAGCAAGGTAAGTTCCAGGTTAATGCCTGAAAGTATGATGAATGAAACCACTGTCTTCAGGGCCGCGATAAAAAACTCCTCAGGACAGTGGTGGGCGAATTCCGTGACATCAAAAAGGTCGCTGGTTATACGGGACATGATCTGCCCCACCTTCGTGTTGCTGTAATAGCTGTCCGAAAGCATCTGAAGATGTTCAAATGCATCCTGACGCATGTCCGTCTCAATATACACGCCCATCACATGGCCGGTGTAAGCCATATAGTAAGCCGCCAGGGAATCAATGATACGCAGGACCAGGTAAAGCATTCCTATCCTTACCACAATCCCTGTGGTCAGGGCCGCCAGGTCCTGCATCCCCTGATTGGTGATATAGCGCAGCATCAGAGGCAGCACCAGCTCCCCCAGTGTGGTCAGGGCCGCGCACACCAGGTCGAAAATCAAGATTTTTTTATACTTTCCATAATAGGGAAGAAAACTCCTAAGCAGTTTCCCTGTCCTCATGCCTTTTTTTCCACTCACAATCACATTACTCCTGTTAAATCATTTTCAGCAAATCACTATCATCCATTCTATCCTATTTCCCATAAAAATGGAAGGGCTATTTTGCCTTCAGCTCTTCATATATCCTGCGTATGTTCTCTATAAGTTCCGGGTGGATGAAATCCTTCTGGTAGACCATGTCAATCTGCCGGACCATGGTAGAATTCTCAATGGGGATGATGGACAGGCGGCCGCTTGCCAGTTCCTCACGGCACGCGCTTTTTGCGATGATTGTTATCCCCAGGTCCATGCTGACCAGTTCCTTAATCATGGACACATTATCCAGTTCCATCATAACATTAAATTCAGAGAGGCTCAGGTTCCTGGCCCCAAGATGCTTTTCAAACAGCTGCCGGGTACCCGCGCTCTGGCTTCTTAAGATCAGCTTCTCATGGCGGATTTCACGGATGGAGACAGTCTTGGCCCTGGCCAGCCTGTGGATAGGGGATACGGCCAGGCACAGGTAATCCGTATCCAGGGTGGTGGTCACCAGGGCCGCGTCCGGCACAGCGCCCTCCACCACGGCAAAGTCAAGCTCATATGCCTTGAGCCGGGTATAAATTTTTTGAATGGTATTCACACCGATATTTATATGGATGCCCGGGTTCTCGTTGCAGAGCGTGGCCAGTACCTGGGGGATGATGGTCTCCCCTGCCGTGGGGGTAATCCCCACGTTCAGGTGTCTGGTCTCCGATTTGCTGTCCTCGATGGCCTGGCATGCATTGGCATACACAGCTGCAGCCCTGCGTGCATACTGCACCAGAATCTTGCCCTGAGGTGTCAGTTTCAGCTTGTTTTTATCCCTATAAAAGATTTTTATGTCGAATTCATTCTCTAGCATCCGTATCTGATGGCTTACCGCGGGCTGGGTCAGATTCAGCTTTTCTGCTGCTTTTGTATAGCTTCCTGTCTCGATGACGGACAGCAGGGTTTTCACCTTTGCATCGAACACGATACCATCTCCTTCATAATATAAATAAATTTTATATACCAGTTAATTAATATCATTTGATTTTATCACCAAATGCTACTATAATCAAGCAAAACAAAAAAGGAACAGGGTAATTCCTTATGCCCTGTCCGCAGAAAGGAGTGTTCCATATGGCACTGTTTTTATCAAATCTGGGAGCAGCAGGAATCATACTCAGTATCGCAATCATGCTGGCATCCGGCTTTCTGCTTACACGCATCACAAAGAGGCTTCACCTGCCCAACGTTACGGGTTATATTATTGCAGGAGTCATCATCGGGCCATGGTGCCTGAATCTGGTTCCTTCTGAATATATTGGCCAGATGGATTTTGTCACGGACCTGGCCCTGGCCTTCATCGCCTTTGGGGTGGGCAAATACTTCAAGCTCTCATCCCTGAAAGCCAACGGAAAGAACATGGTCGTACTGACCCTGTTTGAATCCCTGACAGCAGGCGTGTTCATCACCACTGCCATGCTGCTTTTAGGCCTGTCCCTGTCCTTCAGCCTGCTCCTTGGGGCCATTGGCTGCGCCACCGCTCCGGCCTCCACCATCATGACCATCCGCCAGTACAAGGCAAAGGGTCCGTTCATCGACACCATCCTACAGGTGGTTGCCCTGGACGACGCAGTGGCCCTGGTGGCTTTCAGCGTCTGCGCTGCCTTTGTGCAGGCCAACTCCGGAACCGGTTCTGTCACGGTATCACAGATTGCATTGCCCGTGCTGTTCAATGTGGCCGCCCTGGCCATTGGCGCTGTATCCGGCATCGTGCTCAGCAGGCTCATACACAAACGGCGCAGCAAGGACCACAGCCTTGTCCTGGCCTGTGTCACCATCATGGGCGTGGCCGGCATATGCACCTCCATGAACGTGTCCCCCCTCCTGGCCTGCATGGCCTCTGGCACGGCATATGTCAATGCCAGCGGCAACAAACATCTGTTTAAGCAGCTGAACCAGTTTACGCCTCCGCTGCTGGTGATGTTCTTCGTGCTTTCCGGCATGCGGCTGGCCATCCCCAGCCTGGCTGCTGCCGGCGTCATCGGGGTCATCTATTTCCTGGTGCGGATTGCAGGCAAATACGCAGGCTCCAGCATGGGTGCCGCCATCATCCACGCATCACCGGAAATCCGCCGTTACTTCGGCCTGGCCCTGATTCCCCAGGCAGGCGTTTCCATTGGCCTGGCTGTCCTGGGCCAGCGCATGCTGCCAACTGAAAGCGGGCTCATGCTGTCCACCATCATCCTGTCCAGCGGCCTGCTCTATGAAATGGTAGGCCCGGCCTGTTCCAAGGCAGCGATTAAGCTGTCAGGAAGTATACCGGAGAAGGAGAAGGCAGCGGAGAAAATGGGAGAGGAAACAGGGAAAAACAGCAAGAGTCAGACAGATGAGACGGTATCGGCCCAGGCCAGACATGCGGTTGTTTAGGCGGGCGGTTGGTTCGATAGGCGGTTGGTTCGATAGACGGTTGGTTCGATAGACGGTTGTCTAGACGGGCTTCGGTATTTTAAACTTTGATATCCCATCCACGTAATGAACGCACCCTCAGAAATAGTCCGACTTCTGAGGGTGTTTCTTTGGCTCTTAATCCAGTTATTCTATTGTTGACACCTAAGGGTAACTGGCGCCTGAGGCACATTTACACCTAAAGGGCATTGACACCTAAGGGGCACAGGCGCCTGAGAGACATTTATACCTAAAGGGCATTGACACTTGAGAGGCACTGACACCTGAGAGGCATTGACACTTGAGAGGCATTGACACCTGAGAGGCACTGACACCTGAGAGGCACTGACACCTGAGAGGCACTGACACCTGAGAGGCACTGACACTTGAGAGGCACTGACACTTTATGGAACAGTCCCCTGTCAATCAGCCAGCATTTTCCAGATTGACCGTATACATCTCTCCGTAAAGTCTGCATCATCCTGATTCGCAGCATGTTCCGGCCTGAAATACCAGCTCATGAAATCATCTGGCCCTGCCGGGAATTTTTCGTAATCCCATGCCCCGTCATCCGTATAAATAACCCCATTGGTCAGCTTTGCCAGAGCGGCTGCCAGAAATCCATAGGACAAGGTGATTATGGCCGGCTGTCCCGCACTTCTCCTGAATACCCAGTGATATCCTACCCTCAAATTATCATGGATGATCTTGCTGTGTTTCCTAAAATTATCATTCATAGCCAATTCTTCTTTTAAAAATCCAATGTCCAAGTCCGTATGCCTGCAGTAATAGGCATCGGTCCCTCCGGGAACATCCTTAACAAAAAACCAGGCATAGGCAGTTTCATCCCATACCACTTTATCTTCAGGCTGAACCGTTTTTTTATCATGTCCGTTTATCAGATGCAGTTCGGCGTTCATTCGGATACTTTTATTAATATGTATGCTTTTCAGGTAGCATTCCAGCGCCATTTCCGTATGGGACAGAAGTTCTGAAAAAGAAGGGATGTATGTATCTGCAGGATACACTTCAAATGTTGTGCTCATATCCGGCCTTCTTCCTGAGGAAGGCACGGCAGGGCAGTTTTCTCCCCATTTTCCAACTGTATCACTATGGTTCCATCGTTTTCCAACACCACATCCTCCACCCATGTATCTCCAGCCCTATACCACTCCTTCCACTGTCCACATCTTTTATCATACCCATACGGTGTAAATGGTTCATTTAAATAATAAACAATGACTCCGCATCCAGCCATTACACAGCATTCCTCTTTTGGGGATATGATTACTTTTCCTACGTCCCCATAAAAGTCTCCAATGGTCACGGTTCGTTCCGGGTGTTTCATTTTCAAAAGAACCGTCTCATACTCCCTATACACCTCATAATGCATACTTTCTGCAATTTTATGCATCGCCTGTCCCTCCTTAATCTGCACAATCCCTATCCCTGCTTCTTCAAATTCCAGAGAATGGTGTCTGTCATGATTTTAACCGCATTCTCCGGATAGTTCATGTCATCATATGGAACTGAATATATTTCGTTTTCTCCTAAAAAGAACCGTAAAACATATCTATTTTGATTGCCGTATATCTGATTACAAATCCAATTACTTTTTCTCAAAAACCTATCCGTCATCTTACTTCTGGGAACTATCCACTTCTCACGAAAATACTCTATTGCCAAAGTATCATATTCCTTTGGGAACTCCGGCGTAAATGTATCCTTTTTATTCACTGCATAATGATAGAGTCCATTCTTTTTAAACATTTCGCCTTCAATGACAGCCAGCTCACAAGCTTCTTCCAATAATTTACCATCGAAATATTCCGTTTGGCTGCTCCCTCCCTGCTTGAGGGTCATCCCCAGTATCCTGGGATCAATACCGCACCATCTGCTTCTGTAACCAAAATTCCAATCCAAAAACAGCCCATCGCCAAAAGCAAAGCAGCCGTTCCCATGAAGTCTGTATGTGGTACCACCGATGATGAACACAGTTTTACGCACTTTGCCCCTGTATTCAAAGAAATCCCATTTCGTTCTTAATTTTAGGTTTTCCTGCCTGTTTATTCCTTCCAGTAGTTTGCAGCATACTTCCTCTACTTTGGCTATATATTCATCAATCATTGATTTTATTTTATCATCCATAGAATCATCCTATACTAACTGCTGTATCATCAGTGACCCATTCTTTTTTGATGTCTCCATGCTTCTGGTTAAGCGGCAGTTCAGACAAGCATATTTTATAAATCAAGTATATCATAGAAGTCAAATGATAGAATCAACTTTAATAACCGCTGATTTTAAAAGTGATACCATACCGATGATAACAAAAAAACGACCAGGCAATACCTGACCGTCTTTTCAGAAATCCGTCTTTTCAGAAATGTATCCATCCACATGGCTATCCGCATAGCTATCACGTAGATTCCCCGCAACTATTCCCCAATCACCTTCACAAGTTCCTCCAGGGATTCCACCACCTTCTCAGCCGAATAACAGTTCATGCTGTTAAGCTGGCACACAAACCTGCCTGACATATGGATCCGCTGCTTATTGCTGGAGTATACAATGGGTTTCCGGCCGATTCCATATGCAATCCCCCCAAGGACGGCTGAGTCAATATTGGGTTCCGCCGCATCAAATAGCAGGATGGCCTGGCCGCTTTTTCTCAGACGGTCAATATCCTCCTCTATATCGCCCTGGTTGTCCCCTGTCACACAGGTCTTTCCTGCTGCCTGGATTGCTGATTTGATTTTCTCAAGCAGCATCTGCCCGGATTCCGTATATTTAAAATTAGGATCCAGGTAATAGTCATACTCCACCGGCAAGGACTGAATGGGTACAGGGGCCGGTCTGGGCGTCCCGAAATCGCGGATCAGATTGTTTTTAAAAACCGTCAGGGCCCGTTCCAGCACATCCATGTTCCTCTGCCTGTAATCCGTTATCTCCTGATTCAGGTCCGAAACAGCTGCAAAATTTGAAATATGCTCCACCAGTCTGCTTGCATGGTAAAAATCCTGTGAATCCCCCACCGAACTGGTGAAAATATCCGTGGAGATGATGTTGACCGGATATCCCCATGCGTACCCACAGCCAATTTCAAACCCACAGCCCGGGTCATAGGTCCATCCGTCAAAATACCCCACTACCCCGCTGCAGTCAGCCAGGGCCTGCACATCCATTTCAAATATTCCCGCCTCCTGGTCAACGCTGGTATTGTTGGTGCTCTTAAAAGGAAGGTATGGCTCTTTCATATCAGCCAGAAGCCCCTTGTCAATCCAATCAATGATTCTTTCGTATAAATCAAGGGCAATCAGGCGGTCATTTACATTATAAATCCTGTTCTGTATATATAATTTACTGGACATCTGCTATTTCCTTTCTCATGTAAAGTTAACTTTTTACGGCTCCGGCAGTCATTCCTGCCATTACCTGTTTATTTAATATAAAGAATACTATCAGTGTGGGCAGTACTGTCACGGATACAGCCGCAAAGGTAAGCCCCCAGTCCCTCAGGCCGAAATTATTGATGAAATCATTCAGTCCTACCGGGACTGTTTTCATTGCGCTGGTACTGATGAATGTATTTGCAAAGGTAAACTCATTCCACACAAATACAAACTCAAATATGGCAATGGTTGCAATGGCATTATGCAGAAGGGGCACAATGATTTCCAGGAATATACGGAAGGAACCGGCGCCGTCCATATAGGCCGCCTCAATCAGGGCATCCGGTATCTGGTCCAAAAAGCCAATATAGAGGTACATGGCCATGGGTATGGCAAACCCTACCTGGGGTATTATCAGGGACCAGTATGTATTCTTAAGCCCCAGCCTGTTGTATACCCCGAACATTGGGACCAGGGATACAAAAATGGGAATCATGATGCCCAGCATGAAGAAGTTGCGCACCAGGGTACGTCCCCTAAACTGCATTTTGGATAAAGGATATGCTGCCAACGCCCCCAGCACCACGATTCCTGTCAGGGTTATGGCTGCCACTACCACGCTGTTCTTAAAATAGGTGGGTATCATGGAATCCAGAAGGCTTACATAGTTGGCAAGCGTAGGCGCTGTTGGCAGGGCATAGGGCGGGTTCATCAGATGCTCCTGTGAAGGCTTGATGCTGGACAGGAAAATCCACAGGATGGGATAAGTCTGTATGACCGCCACAAGCAGGATCAGGCAGTAAAGGGGTAGCCGTTTCAGGGATTTTATGTTTTTCATGCTCCTTCTCACTCCTTCCGCTTTGTCAGGGCATTGATAAGTCCGAAAATCGCAATACATTCCACTACAATGATCAGGCTCAGCGCACTGCCGTATCCATATTCCATGTTGTTAAATGCCGTCTTATACATATAAGTTGCCATCAGCTCGCTGGCATATCCCGGACCTCCGTTGGTCAGGACAAACGGACCTTCAAATGCCTTTAAGGTGCCAATGACCGCCAATACGATACAGTTGATGATAACCGGGCGGATCAGGGGCAGCCGGACATAGAGCAGTGTCTTCCAGTATCCGGCCCCATCAATGGAAGCCGCCTCAATGACCTCGCTGTCAATGGAGGTAAACGCTGAGTGGAACACCACCATGTACAGTCCCCAGAAACGGTATGCCTCGGCAATTGCCACCACCCACAAGGTCAGGTCCATGTCTGCTAGGAACGCGGTTTTCAGATGTGACAACCCGACCGCTCCCAGAAATGCATTGACCACGCCGTCCGGACTGATGGCTAATAACTTCTTAAAGGTCTGGCTCATGGCCATACCGGATATGACCACCGGGGTAAACAGGATTACCCTGGTGATATTCTGTCCCTTGCGTATCTGCTGGACCAGGATGGCCAGGACAAGGCCCCCTCCCACCTGGAATACGGTGCCGACGGCAGCATATTTCAGGCTGTTAAACAGGCAGGTGGGCAGGTTTGGGTCCTTGAACATCTTGGCGTAGTTCCTTATTCCCACAAACTTCATTTCCGTAATACCGTTCCAGTCCATGACACTGTAATATATGGATGAAAATATGGGAATCAGGACCACTGCAAGATATACAATGAGGGGCAGGGCAAGGAAAATGTATGGATCCTGTTTTCGATGTAGACACATGTGGAATCCTCCTCATTCTAGAGCGTGTTTGAAAATTGCTTTCCGTCAGCTGTGCGTCCCACTTTGTGGGAGATTTGGTCCCGATGAGGGAGGCGTAGCGGGCTACGTTGACCGAATTGGGACCAAATATGCCGCGAAGTGGGGCGTGCAGATGGCGGGAATGAATTTTCAAACAGGCCCTAAGGTCTGCCAGGTCATTGAAAGAACTTGGGGGCATTTTCAGCAATAGCGGCGTCAATGCGCTGTGCAAATTCCTCAGGCGTTATGGCGCCCATACCCAGGTTGACAATCTCCTTATTCATCACCTCAACCGTGGCAGAGTCCATGCGCACATCCCAGCTGTATCCGTAATCTGTCAGGTTGTTGCAGTCATCCATGACCTTCTGGTCAAAGTCCGAGAAGGTTCCCAGCGTGGTGTCAAAGTCCATGGGCGGCATGACGCTGGTCTTATAAAATGCAGTTTCAGGATAACTGTCCAGCACATATTTGATAAAATCCTTTAACTGGTCGTCATATTTATCCTTGCTGATGGATGTGCCTGTGCCTGCATTGGCCCACATATCGGTCCTGCCATTCACCGCTCCTTCCATGGAAGGCATATAGAAATATGCGTAATCGTCTTTCAGTTCCCTGTTTTCATCCATGAAACTGCTGAACTGCCAGGTACCGATGTAATAGATTGCGGCATTTCCTGAAAGGAAATTCTCAAGGGCGCTGGTATAGTCGCTGGTGGACCAACCGGGCTGGAAATATTCCATACCCAGCTTCTGGAAGAAATTGGCTGCCTGGATGCCCACGGGGTCACCCATCTTCGCCTCCCCCACCTTCAGCTTCTCAATGTAATCATTTCCCTCCAGGCGGTAGGGGATAAAAGCCATCCAGCGTAACAAGGCCCAGCCCGGCCACGTGGAGATGGGTGTGATCCCGGCATCCTTTAGCTGCTGGCAGGTATCCAGTAATTCATCAAAGGTTTCCGGCGTCTTCTGGATTCCGGCCTTTTTGAATAAATCCTTGTGGTACCAGAAATATTCAATGTTGTTCTCCCATGCAAGGCTGTAGAGTTTACCGTCAGACAGACGCGCATAGTTTTCCCCAATGTTCATCATGCGGTCATAGCCCAGGTCTTTATACAGGCCGTCCACATCCACCAAGGCCCCGGTAGAGGCAATCTCACTGAGCAGGGTATCCCCCTCGCTGTCAAACAGATCCGGCAGTTCGTTGCTGGCAGCCAGGATCTTCAGCTTCTGGTTATAGGTGGAACGGTCGGAAATCACCTCAAACTCCACTTTCACATCCGGGTTTTCCTTCATATAATCTTCAGCAATCATGTTCATGGCAGGCCATGAGGAACGCACGGTCATCCAGGTAATGGTCCGTTCCTTTGTATCTGTTTTACCATTCCCCGCCTTTTCCCCATCCTGTCCGGCCTGTCCACCCTGTTCACCATGTCCGGCCTCTGTCCCCGAAGGGCTGCCGGAGCCGGAAGAACCTGTCCCGGATGAGGGGGCACCGGAACATCCCACGCTTGAAAGTGCAATCACTGCGGCCAACAACACTGAAATCATCTGCCTGCTTCTCATTATCCTTCTCCTCCTTATCACCTGTGCGCCTACATTTCCTCTACAATCCGGTTCAGCAATTTCACGGTCTTCTCAGATATCTGCTCCATGACCTGGATGACTTCATCGTGGCTGGTCTTACCTGAGGAATGGATGCATGTCATGTTGGTTATGCACGAAATGCCCAATACCCTCATTCCGCAGTTGACAGCCACCATATCTTCCGCCACGGTGGACATTCCCACCACGTCGGCCCCCAGGACTCCATATGCGCGGACCTCCGCGGCAGTCTCATAGGTGGGGCCGGGCCAGTAACCGTACACGCCCTGCTGTATCCTGATTCCCATATCCTTTGCACATCTGCGGGCCAGTTCCATGTACTCCGGGTCATAGGGCCTGCTCATATCGGTAAATCTCGGTCCCAGTTCCTCCAGGTGTGCTCCCCTCAGGGGCGGCGGACAGAAGTGTGCCAGATGATTCTCAATGATCATCAGGTCCCCCGGGACGAAATGTCTGCTCACGGCCCCGCAGGCATTGGTGAGAATAAGGCTGCCGGCCCCCAGCATGCGCAGTACCCTGACAGGATAAGTGATTGTCTGGGTGTCATACCCCTCGTAATAATGGTTCCTTCCCTGCATCACGGCAATGCATTTTCCTGCAATCTCCCCCACGAATAACCGGCCGCTGTGTCCGCTGACCGTCGGTTTTGGGAAATTAGGGATGTCCTCATAAGGAATGATATCGGCATTTTCCAGCTGGGACGCGTAATCCCCAAGCCCGGAACCTAAGATCATGGCAATCTCAGGTACCTTTCTTGTCCGGCTCCTGATATAATCCACTGTTTCCCTGAGGGCAGACATCATTAAGCCTGCATCTGTGTAATCTAAGTTTTGAATTTTCATGTCCCGACTCTCCTCTGTGTTTTATGGTTCCATTGTAAGGTGAGCCGGTAATTTTTTAAATCCGCCTTTATTTTGGATTGTTGGGCCATTTTCAAGAATCTCTTTTATTCAAGCCCTATCTTTGTACGCTTATAGGTGTCCGGTGTCATGCCCACATATTTTTTAAACTGCTTGTTAAAGTAGCGGTAGTCGAAATATCCCACCTTCCTGCACACATCCTTTGCCTTTTCCCCTTTTTCCAGCAGCCCCGCTGCCTGGCGGATGCGGACCTGGGCCAGATAATGGCTGTAGGCAACCCCCTCTTCCTTTTTAAACAGGACGCTCAGATATGTGGGGTTCATATGGACCTGGTCCGCCAGGGTTTCCAGCGTGATGCTCTCAGCATAATGCTGGTCTATGTATTTTTTCACCACACTTACAGGGGGTTCCCTTTCCGTATTCCGGTCCTGCTCCACTTCCAGCAGGAAACGGTCCGTCATGCGGCGCGCCCAGTCCGTCATTTCCTCCGCGGATTCCAGGTCCATGATTTCACTGTGGCTGATGACGGGCAGCCTATCTTCCCCAACACCACCGGATTCCAGCGAAAGTTTTTGTACCAGGTATACCAGGTCCAGGCATTCGTTCCTCAGAAGCTCCGGCATGATTCCCGCCTTAGCCAGGTAGGACAGGTATGCCCCGGCCTGTTTCCTGAACTGGCTGTAATTCTGCAGACGGAAATTAAATTCCATGGAATACTGGCTGTCCGTAATCTCCGCCGGAATATGGTTCCGATACTCCACATCCTCGCTGCGCACGATCTCCTCCGCTTCCAGGAAACACGCATAGTTCTGGGCGCTCCTGGCCTCTGCAAACGCGTCCTTCAGCCCATAGATGCCCTGATGTATGCTGCTGATTCCCCCATAAAAGGATATGCCCTGGTCCTCCAGCGCCTGCCTTTGCCCGGATATCTCCTGATAAAAGGGAAATATCTGGCATTCCTGGTTGAAGTATACAAAATACAGCTGCTCCTCCACGGTCAGGGTGTAAATATCCAGGCTGTGGTTCCCTGCAATTGAAAATGTCATTGCATGGATCAGTTTCCGGTATTCATCCACGCCAGACTCCTTCCAGGATAATTTCCCGGCGCATAACACGGCCAGCTCAGTTGAAAAGCTAAGATATTCCCCCACCTCCAGAAGCCGCTCCATGTTTGCAGCTTCCATGGCGGACGGCTGGTTCATCAGGTCGTACAGGGCCTGCTCCACCATGACCCGGTTTACCTGCTGGGTGCGCTCCTTCATGCGTATATAATTTTTCTTGTAGTCCACCAGGTTGGCGGCCTTTTTAAGGGCGCCCCGCAAATCGCTGACCGTCACCGGCTTTTCCAGATAGGCAAGCACGCCCAGGCCAATGGCCTGCTGGACATATTTAAACTCGCAAAATCCGCTGAATATGATGAACACCGTGTCCGGAAAACGCATCTGGGCCTGTTCTATCATCTCCAGGCCCGACAGTCCCGGCATGCGGATATCCGTCAGGACCACATCGGGATGTTCCCTGTATATCAGCTCCAATCCCTGGTTCCCATCTTCTGCCGTGCCTGCCAGGTCCACATCCGGCTCCCGCTTCAATACCATGGCCATGCCTTTTAAGACTACGTTTTCATCTTCAATCAGAACCACTTTTATCATTCCTTTACCCCCGCCCGCAACGATATTTTCACCTGTACCCCCTGTCCGGGGCTACTCTTAAATTCCACCTTTGCATCATCACCATAGACAAGACGGATGCGTTCCAGACTGTTTCTCAGGGCGTATCCTTTGGAAAGGGAGGCATCCACATCCATACCCACCCCGTCATCCGCCACCTCAAAGCACAGGAAATCCTGCTCCCTGTAAACCTTTATGACAACGGTACCGCTTCCCAGTTTAGGCTCCAGCCCATGGTAAACAGCATTTTCCACAAATGGCTGAAGCAGCAGCTTTATGACTTTATATCCCATCAGGCTTTCATCGGCCTGGATGTCCACATGGATCTTCCCTTCAAAACGGATGTTCTGGATATAGAGATAGCTTCTGACAAAATCCAGCTCCTTCTGTATGGGAATGAACTTTTCCCCTTTGCTGAGGGCAATCTTAAACACATCGCTCAATGCCTTTGTAAGCTCCGCCACATCCTCGGCCTCATGGAGGATGGCCATCCAGTAAAGGGAGTCCAGGGTATTATACAGGAAGTGGGGATTGATGTTGGACTGAAGCAGCTCCAGTTCCGCCTCCTTATTCTTAAGCTCCACCCGTGTGACCTGGTCGGCCAGGGTAAGCTTTTCATTTACCATACGGCTGAATTCCTGGCCGATGGCGCCAATCTCGTCATCCGGAAAATCCGTTTCCAGGCAGCGTTCCCCTTCTCCCACACGTACAATGTCATCCCTCAGCTGGTAAAGGGGCTTAGTGATCCGGTTACACAAAAGAACCGTCAGCACCAGCAGAAGGAAAATGGTTATCGCCAGCCCATTCATAATAATGCCCTGTATCTTACCTGCTTCACTTAACAGGTTCCGGTTCTGCACCATGTGTACCAGCTCCCAGTCCATTTCCGAGCTGCCATATCTGGACAGATGATAGTCCGGGTCCCCCTTTACCAGAATGCGGGCAATCTCCTGCTCCTCCATGGCCGCGCCGGATGACAGGACCACATCATATCCCCCATCCTCCTGTTGTTCCACCACAGCATATGCGCCCTGCTCTGGGCGGTAAGAGGGAAATACCTCTTTTAAGGCCGCTTTGTCAAAGTTCAATATCATCATACCAATCACATCCTGGGTATCGAGGTTCTTAAGGAGCTTGATGCAGGAAAACTGCTCCCTGTTCCCGGTAATTACATTCCGGCCCGCGAACCCCTCATATCCTTTTTGCGCCGCCGCCTTCTTAAACCATGGCGTGGCTGAGATAACGCCATAGTCCGCTGCGTCTGCCGCAGACCTGCCCTGCCCCGAGTCATCCAGATAGAACAGCCTTCCCCTGGAATCATACAGATAGATGGACCTGGCGCCGGAAAATCCCATGATATACTTTTCCATCGCATTGTCCAGATCCACGAACAGGCGCTCTTCTATCCGTTTTCCACCTGACCGGGAATTGCTGCTTATCGTAAGGTCATTTTGAAGAACCGGGTCTGCCAGCACGTTCCTGGCAATGTCACGGTAGGAATCCAGATAATGGCTCAAAATGATATCTGCTGATTCAAGGACCTTTAGATAGGATTCCGAGTTTGTCTTTATGAGCATGGCGCTTGTCATGCCGTAAATCATCACTCCCAACAGGATGACAGCCGGAATGATGACCCCCAGCTGTACGGCGATTATACGGTTCCGAATCATTTTCATATTAAAGAATTTTTCCAGCCGTTTCATATGACAGGCACCTCCAGATGTTTTCTCCTCCTCTCATTATATGGCAGGGGAGCGTATCGGCACAAGTGCCCTATTTTTAGATTGGTGTGTGTATTTTGTGATTGGGGCGCAAAAAAAGACCGGGCAGTCACGGCCGCCCGGCCTTCTCATACATTATAATCCATTAAACTCCAATCAAACCTTACTTCACCAGCAGGGACTTTCCTGTCATCTCCACAGGCTGCTCCATTCCCATCAGCTCAATGAGGGTTGGGATGATATCGCACAGGGCGCCTCCCTCGCGCAGCTTGTAGACTGGGTCCGCATTCACCAGGATGAACGGGACAGGGTTGGTGGTGTGGGCCGTAAATGGCTCCCCCGTTTCATAGTCCACCAGCTGCTCCGCGTTGCCGTGGTCGGCACAGATGAACATGACGCCGTCCACTTCCTTGATGGCATCCACTGCACGGCCCACGCAGGCATCCACTGTCTCGATGGCCTTGATGGCAGCATCCTCCACGCCTGTATGTCCAACCATGTCCGGGTTGGCAAAGTTGATGATGATTACATCATACTTGCCTGATCTGATGGCTTCCACCAGCTTATCGCACACGCCGTTGGCGCTCATCTCAGGCTTTAAGTCGTAGGTGGCAACTTCCTTTGGTGAGGGAACCAGGATACGGTCCTCGCCTTTGTTAGGTTCCTCCACACCGCCGTTAAAGAAGAAGGTAACGTGGGCATACTTCTCAGTCTCGGCAATCCTTACCTGGGTCTTGCCATGGGCTGCCAGGAATTCGCCGAAGGTGTTGGTGATGCTCTCCTTCCTGAATGCAACCAGCTTGTTTTCAATGGTTTCATCATAATCGGTAAAGCATACGAACACAAGGTCCAGCTTCTTATCCCTTGCAAAGCCGTCAAAGGACGTATCGCAGAATGCGCGGGTGATTTCCCTTGCGCGGTCCGGGCGGAAGTTGTAGAATATGACGGAATCCCCGTCCTTAATGGTGGCGGTTGGCTTACCGTCCTTTTCAACCACGAAAGGTATCACGAACTCGTCTGCCTTGCCATCATCATAGGATGCCTGGATTCCTCCGGTGGCGCTTGCGGCCCGGTTTCCCTCGCCCTTTGTCAGCGCATTGTAGGCCAGTTCCACACGGTCCCATCTCTTGTCACGGTCCATGGCATAGTAACGTCCCATAACGGATGCCACTTCGCCCACGCCGATTTCCTTCATCTTGGCTTCCAGATCAGCTACGAATCCCTTGCCGGATTCCGGAGGGGTGTCGCGGCCGTCCAGGAAACAGTGTACATACACCTTGTCAAGGCCATTCCTCTTAGCCAGTTCCAGAAGGCCGTAGATATGGGTGTTGTGGCTGTGGACACCTCCGTCGGACACAAGGCCGAACATATGAAGGGCAGTGCCGTTCTTCTTGCAGTTTTCCACTGCGGCAAGGAATTCAGGCACCTGGAAAAAGTCACCGTCCTGGATGGACTTGGTGATCCTGGTCAGTTCCTGGTAAACAATGCGGCCTGCTCCCATGTTAAGATGGCCCACCTCAGAGTTGCCCATCTGTCCTTCCGGAAGTCCCACTGCCATCCCGCTGGCCTCGCCCTTAACAAAGGGGCACTGGCTCATCAGCTGGTCCATGACAGGGGTCCTGCCCTCGCACACAGCATTGTGGTCGCAGTTGCTGTTAAGGCCGTAGCCGTCAAGTATCATTAATACTGTTGGTCTCTTGCTCATATTTAAAAATCTCCTTTTTTTCATTGCTGTCAAAGAGAATGATGCCCTGCAGTCAGCTTCTCCGGCCGCAGGGCAAATACATTGCTTGCTTATTACTTATTGTAGTTCACAATTTTCCCAAAATCCGGTTTGAGGGAAGCGCCGCCTACCAGACCGCCGTCAATGTCGGCCTGTGCGAACAGCTCCGGCGCTGAGGATGCGGATACAGAACCGCCGTACTGGATACGGATGGCTTCTGCCGTGGCCTCGTCATAAATCTCACCGATGCAGACGCGGATGGCTGCGCATACTTCCTCAGCCTGCTCCGTGGTTGCTACCTTGCCTGTGCCGATTGCCCAGATTGGCTCATATGCGATGACAGCAGTCTTAGCCTGGTCAGCCGTTACATTCAGGAAAGCAATCTTAATCTGCTGGCGGATCCAGTCAATGGTGATGCCCTGCTCCCTCTGGGTTAAGGACTCGCCGCAGCAGACAATCGGGGTGATGCCGTGCTCAAATGCCTTCAGCACTTTCTTATTCACGGTCTCGTCTGTCTCAGCAAAATATTCGCGTCTCTCGGAATGTCCGATGATTACATACTTTACGCCTGCGTCCGTGAGCATGTTAGGGGCAATCTCGCCTGTGTAAGCGCCCTTTTCCTCGTAATACATGTTCTCCGCGCCGATGCAGATATTGCTTCCCTTGGCAGCTTCCATAGCCGGAATGATGTCGATTGCGGGTACGCAGAATACTACGTCCACATCGTCATTTGCTACCAATGGTTTTAACTCGTTAACCAGGGCAACTGCCTCTGATGGTGTCATGTTCATCTTCCAGTTGCCTGCAATAATTTTCTTTCTTGCCATGATGGTTCCCCTCTCCTTACACTGAGCGCTTGGCGCCCGTCCTTCAGGCACTTATGTGCAAAAGCGCTTTGTCATATAAACTGTCCTGTTATTTGTTGTCTGCTGCCGCAACGCCTGGCAGTTCCTTGCCCTCTAAGAATTCCAGGGAAGCGCCGCCGCCAGTGGAAATGTGTGTCATCTTGTCGGCAAAGCCCAGTCTCTTAACAGCATTCACGGAATCGCCGCCGCCGATGACAGTGGTTGCATCTGTCAGTTCAGCAACCGCACGGCAGATTTCCAGTGTACCTTCTGCAAAGTTGGAGAATTCGAATACGCCCATGGGTCCGTTCCATACAACGGTCTTGGCGCCCTTTAAGGCATCCTTGTAAAGAGCAATTGTCTTAGGTCCGATATCAAATCCTGACCAGCCGGCATCAATCACATCCACTACCTTATGCTCTGTGTCATTGGAAAATTCCTTGCCCTCTACATGGTCAACAGGAAGCAGCAGCTTAACGCCCTTCTCCTCTGCCTTCTTAACCATCTGAAGCGCGTAATCCAGCTTATCAGCCTCACACAGGGAGTTGCCGATCTCCTGGCCCTGTGCCTTGGCAAAGGTGTAAGCCATGCCGCCGCCGATGATCAGGGTGTCAACCTTGTCAAGGAGGTTGTTGATTACGTTAATCTTGTCAGAAACCTTTGCACCGCCTAAGATGGCCACGAATGGGCGGACCGGGTTCTCAACTGCCTGTCCTAAGAACTTAATCTCCTTCTCCATCAGGTAGCCAACCACGTTCTCCTTGGTGTATCTTGTGACACCTACATTGGAGCAGTGCGCCCTGTGGGCGGTACCGAATGCATCATTTACAAAAATGCCGTCGCACAGGTCAGCCAGTTCCTTGGCATAGGCTTCCGTAGCAGCATCGCCATCCTTGAACTTGGTCTCTTCAATCCTGTAACGTGTATTCTGAAGCAGAAGAACCTCGCCGTCCTTTAATTCAGCGGCAACCTTCTGTGTCTCAGGTCCGGTAACCTTGGCATCATCCACAAACTTAACTTCAACGCCCAGTCTCTCGCTGAGGGCCGGGGCAACCGGTGCAAGACTCATCTCAGGTACAGGCTCGCCCTTTGGCTTGCCCAGATGGGAACACAGGATAACCTTTGCGCCCTGGTCAAGAAGCTTCTTGATGGTTGGGATGGCACCGTCGATACGGTTGTAGTTCTGGATGACACCTTCCTTTAACGGCACGTTGAAATCGCAGCGCACCAGTACCTTCTTGCCCTGTAAATCCTTTAAATCATCTACTGTTTTCTTATTTAACATTGTATTAATCCCCTTTCAGAGTCTTAAGATTCCATGCAGGAACCCCTGCGCAAAAAAGGGTCCGGTCCAAACGACCGGACCCCTCATGAGTCAACTTATTGCTTCAATTAGCCAAGCTCAGCAAAGTACTTAATGGTCCTGACCATCTGGCTTGTGTAGGAGTTCTCGTTGTCATACCATGAAACAACCTGAACCTCATACAGATCATCAGCAATCTGAGCTACCATGGTCTGGGTTGCATCGAACAGGGAGCCGAATCTCATACCGATTACGTCGGAAGAAACAATGGCATCCTCGTTGTATCCGAAGGACTCAGAAGCAGCAGCCTTCATAGCGGCATTGATGTCTTCCTTGGTAACGCCAGCCTTCTTAACAACAGCTGTAAGGATTGTGGTGGAACCGGTCGGTACCGGAACACGCTGTGCGGAACCGATTAACTTGCCGTTCAGCTCTGGGATAACCAGGCCGATAGCCTTAGCAGCGCCGGTGGAGTTAGGAACGATGTTGGCTGCGCCGGCTCTTGCCCTTCTTAAATCACCTTTTCTGTGTGGTCCGTCCAGAATCATCTGATCGCCTGTGTAAGCGTGGATGGTGGACATGATACCGCTCTGGATAGGAGCGTAATCATTCAGTGCCTTAGCCATAGGAGCCAGGCAGTTGGTTGTACAGGAAGCAGCGGAGATGATCTTGTCATCAGCTGTCAGTACGTTCTCGTTAACACTGTATACGATAGTAGGAAGGTCATTGCCTGCTGGAGCAGAAATAACAACTTTCTTAGCGCCTGCATCGATGTGTGCCTGTGCTTTGTCCTTGGAGCAGTAGAAGCCTGTGCACTCCAGAACTACGTCAACACCAATCTGGCCCCATGGAAGGTCAGCAGCCTTTGGCTCCTTGTAGATGGTAATCTTCTTGCCATCAACAGTAATGGAATCCTCACCAGCCTCTACAGTATGAAGGCCCTGTCCATAAACACCAGCGTATCCGCCCTGTGCTGTATCATACTTTAAGAGATGAGCTAACATCTTAGGATCGGTTAAGTCATTGATTGCTACTACATCGTAACCTTCTGCTCCGAACATCTGACGGAAAGCCAGACGTCCAATACGTCCAAAACCATTAATTGCTACTTTTACTGCCATGATTCAATTCCTCCTAGTTTGTTAAAAATTATATTATTGTTAAATAATAATCAACCTTCTTACATTGTAATCAATTTCTCTGGAAATGGCAAGTCCTTTTTTCAATTTTTCGCAGGACAGGCTTTTTCTGGAAATTTCTTTCATCCCCTTGGTGATTATGTCCAAATGAATGCTTAGTCCTCATTATACCACAAATCTTCACACCTTTATACATCTAAATTATTATTATTATTGGCTTCTATTTTGGGAACTTTCTGTTATAATGAACCTGTTGAATGATTTGACCACAAGGAGAAACATTTATGATTAACGACTGTCATCTGCATACTGCATTTTCCGGTGATTCAGATACGCCTGTGCGCAGGCAGATAGAAAAGGCCATGGAACTTGGCATGAAGGAAATCTGCATCACGGACCACCATGATTATGATTCGGGGTTCTGTGACACGGATTTTAACCTGGACATTCCCTCTTACCTCTCTGCCATGAAGGCATTCCAGGCTGAATATGAGGGGCGTATCCGTATTAATATAGGGGTGGAGCTTGGGCTTCAGAACCATTTGGATGGATATCTCCATGAGTTTATCCGTGAACACGGCTCCAGCTTTGATTTCATCATTGGCTCCAGCCACTTCGTTTCCGGCATGGATCCCTATGAACTAAGCTACTGGGAGCATTACGGCGAGGAGCGCGGTCTGGAGGAATTTTTCAAGGTATCCTTAGAGCGCGCCAGGAACCTATATGATGTGTTTGATTCCTTTGGACACCTGGATTACATTGTCCGCTACGCGCCTCACCAGAACGCTTCCTATTCTTATGAGCGCTTCAGCCAGTGGATTGACCCCATCCTTATGGAGCTTATCGAACATGGCAAAGGGCTGGAGTGCAATACCGGGGGCCTCCGGTACGGCCTTGCACAGCCCAATCCCTCCCGCAGGATATTAAAGCGCTACCGGGAACTGGGCGGCGAAATCATCACCATCGGCTCCGATGCCCATACCCCGGACTATCTGGGCTACGGGTTCCAGGAATGCCGCCGCTTCCTCTTAAGGTGCGGGTTCCGCTATTATACCATGTTCCATGGACGCAAGCCTGAGTTCCTCCCATTATGAACCTTCCATTTCCTGAAAGCCCTGAACCGTATTGATTCCTATGTATTCCAGCGGCCGTCCTCTCCTGCCGGCGGCCGGGTATCCGGTTTGGGGCCGTTCCTACAGCTCCTTCATGGCAGCATCCACATCTTTTTTGAACTGTACCCATGCATCTTCATTGTCCACATAGTACTTGGGGCAAAGCTTGCCATTGATGTCATAGTGGCGGACCACGTCCTTCGACCCCAGCTTAAGTTCCCTGCACAGCCAGGCCGTCAGGTTCACCACGGATTCATAGGTTGCGTCATTGAACCTGCCTGTCTCATCCGGGTGGCAGACTTCAATGGAAATAGTATCGTCATTGCGCGGGGCATTGCCATAGGCGATTTCCGTGACCGGGATACACTGGATGACCTCCCCCTCCAGGCCCACCACAAAGTGGCTGCTGGTGGATGTACCGCTCTTCTGCGGGTCCTGGTCCGCCAGGCTGTCGAAATAATCCCTGTTGTTCTTTGCCGTACTTCCCGGATTGGCCACATAGTGGATTACGATATTATTAATCCGTTTCCGGCTCACATCCGGCCTTGAGAAAATGTTCTTCCTGATGAATTCCTGTTTTACCCATTCCGGGACCTCCACTGACTTCAGGTCAATGGTGTAAGGTCTCTCCCGGCCCCACAGATAATAACCGCCGCCCAGGCCCGCGCCAATCCCAAGGACCAGCACAAGCAGGAGTGCGATGAAAGGAACACCTTTCCTTCTGCCACCGCTGCCCCGGGCTGCCTTTCCCGCCGGATGCGGGTAGGATTCCCCTGGCCCGTCAACCGGGTGGAGCGTGACTTCACGCGGCGCGGATTCAAGCGGCAGCTGTCCGGCCCGCTGATTCCTGGATTTGGGCGTCCTGGTTTCCGTCAGCCCTGGTTCCCGTCTCCTGCCCGCTTCCCCTGCCTGGGCCGGTCTTCCCTGCCTGGAGCGGACCTCCTCTGCTCCCCTGCCTCCTTTTGCCCTGGAACGTCCATGTCCCTGGGTTCCGGCCTGTGCCCCGCTGCCATCCGTGACATTCACACTGCTGCGCTGGCGCGGCACACGGCCCAGACCTTCATCCATACTGCCCGCGCTGCTGCGCCGCCCTGACACGCCGCCCAGACCTTCATCCGTACTGCCCGCGCTGCTGCGCCGTCCCGGCACACGGCCCATTCCTTCATCCATACCGCCCGCGCTGCTGCGCCGTCCTGGCATGCCGCCCGGGCCTTCATCCATACCGCCCGCGCTGCTGCGCCGCGCCGGCGTCCCGCCTGTATAGGAAGCGCCGACCGGCCTTTCCCTGGGTCTTTCCTTTCCCGAAGCAGTCCTGTTCCCCGGCTCCAGGGGTACCTGGCGGATATCTTCCATTTCCTTATTTAAATCCATATCCTTTGTATGATCTTCCCTCATCTACCGTACACCTTTCATAAGATTCCTTTTAACAATATAGCATTTTTCACATTAAATTACAATGAATGTTGCATTTCTGATTTCTTACGATAAAATGTTTAAATGGATGCAACTTTACAGAATCCTCAAACGTCTAACAGACAGAACCAAATGAAAGGAGGATGCATTGCATGGGCTTTCAGAACAATACGGCGGAGACGGAACAGATCCTCACTGATAACTATGAGCGTTATTACCGCCTTGCATATAGCTATATGCGCAATGAAGATGATGCCCTGGATGTGGTCCAGGAAAGCGCCTACCGGGCAATCAGGGACTGCAGAAAGGTCAGGAATAAAGACTACCTGTCCACATGGATTTACAGGATCGTAGTCAACACCGCCCTGGATATGCTGCGCAGGAAAAAGAAGGAAACAACCACAGAGGAACTGCCGGAGATACCGGTGGAGGACCAGTACCGGGACCTGGAGCTGCGGACTGTATTAAACCAGCTGGATGACAAGAGCAGGACCATAATCCTGCTGCGGTACTTTGAAGATTTAAAGCTGGAGGATATTGCGGATATTGTAGGCGACAATTTAAACACAGTAAAAGCCAGATTATACAGATCCTTAAAAAAGCTCAGACTGAACCTGGAGGCAGAGCATTACAGGGAAATACCGGATAAGTCTTAGAAAGGAGCCATGTCCATGAAGCAGGAACATTTAAAACAGGACGAATCGAAACAGATTGATATGTTAAAGCAGGAATATGAACACATCCCCGTACCGGAAGAAGCCAGGCAGCGCATGAAAGCAGGCATTGCCCAGGCAAAAAAAGAACAGAAAGGCGTGATTATCATGAAATCTTTTAAGAAAACAGGCGGCGCAGCCGTTGCAGCCATGCTGACCATAACACTACTCGCCAATTTAAACCCCACCACTGCCAATGCAATGGAACAGATTCCCCTCATCGGTTCCATCGCCAAAGTGGTTACCTTCCGCACCTTTGAGGACAGCCGCGGAAACTTACAGGCAGACATAAAGGTCCCCCAGGTCACCCTGGACAATGGACAGGACACTCAGGTCCCTGCCAACAAGTCCATTGAGGATTATGCCAATGAGCTGATTGCCATGTATGAGGAGGAGGTTGCCAAGGATAACGGACAGGGGCATTATGGACTGGATTCCAGCTACAAGGTGGTCACCGACACGGACCGCTACCTGTGCATCCGGATTGACACCACCCTTACCATGGCCAGCGGCACCCAGTTTGTAAAGATATTTACCATTGATAAATCCACAGGCAATGTAATCCCCCTCAAGGAACTTCTTAAGGATAAGCCGGGTATGCTGGAGGCTGTCAGCAATAACATCAAACAGCAGATGACCGACCAGATGGCGGCTGACGACAATATCATTTATTTCTACAATTCCGAGATGCCTGAGGATGACTTCAAGGGTCTGACGGGAGACGAGAGCTACTATTTCAATGACAGGGGCGAGCTTGTGATAGCATTTGCAGAATATGAGGTGGCTCCCGGTTATATGGGGGCGGTTGATTTCACGATTCCCGCTTCGGTAACCGGAACATTTTAAATCATCAAAAGAAAAGTAAATTCTTATAAGGAAAATAAATCCTGATAAGGAAAACCCTGATAAAGCCGTGACTGTATGTGGTCACGGCTTTCTGTCATGCATTAGGTCGTATTTGAAAACAGGAATTCATATCATAATGTACGCGCATATTTTTGCTGTCCCGGTTCCATACTAACCGTGAGGTGATGAACATGATAAATAAGATTAACAATGATGAACTGCCCATCGGCTTTACCATGGAACTGGCCATGCACTCCGATGCCCTGAACCGCTTTGCCGGACTGAGCAAACCGGAACAGGAGCGGATTGTGGATGGGGCCAGGACCATTGAAAGCCGCCAGGAAATGCGCAACTATGTGGAGAATATGTTTACGAAAGGGTGATGGAACATGGATGCAGGACAGACCCAAAGGCCTATGGAACCAATGGAACTTCCGGGCCGGAACAGCAGCTCCTATGGAGATGGGGACATACCGGAGATTGACCTTCCGGGAGCTGATAACGCAACCCCTTCCATACCGGAAGAATGCCCCCAGCGCGGCATGCAGTCCTGATTCATCAGGGCTGTACATATACAGCATCTGCCCTTATCCCACCGGTACTATATAGAACATTTCCTCCGATGTTGTCCCGCATTCCCCTGCAGGCTTTGCAAACAGCAGGCTTTCCACCTGGTCCACATCCAGCACCCGGTCAATGGCAAACATGGTCCTGTAACGGCTGGATTCCTCTGATTCATATCCCATGCTTCCTGGTCCCAGATAAATATACGGATACATGGTCCCATCCTTCATGCGCACGCCCATGAGCCAGGGCGGCTCCGCATAAAATGTGGTTTCTTTTTCCTGTCCATTTTCATCAACCGCGGTCCCTGGTTCCAGCTGCCGGGGAAATTCATACTCCACTCCCAGGGAAATGGGGGAAATCTCCGCTTTTACCACACTTGCCCCCGTATTGCCCAGCGGCGTGTTAAGGCTGCACTCTTTCAGTTCCGGTGAACCGGACAAGGTTAAATCAAAGGTCCAGGTGCCGTCAATATCCGTCTCATACGCTGCCTTGGCCACGGTTCCCAGACCGGACAGTTCCACATGGACCGGCTTATTAATGAAGAATCCCCTTTTTTGTGTGTTGGACAGGGTAATCTGGTACTCCATGGTCCCGTCGTCCATTGTATAGTTTTCGATGAGGTTGCCGGCTTCGTCGGTCTGTACCGGGGAGCCGTCCGCATGGATGATTTTCCCGTTCTCCCCCATGATAAAGCCATTATAGAAGCCTGCAGTGTAATTGAAGCTGTCTTCCGGGGAAGCTTCGTCGTGCCCGTCCTTTCCATCAACCGTAACCTTAATTGTCCCAAAATCAGGCTGGGTTCCCACATCCACCTTATACCCCTCCACCCGGAAGGCAATATGGGTGTAATAATTGTCCGTTATGCTGTCCACTGCCGTTACCGTGATTCCTTTATCCGTACAGGACCGGTTCACTATGGCTGACAGGTGCTTTTCCTGCATCTGCACCTGCTGCTGTTCAGTGACCTGCATCCCCTCGGTAAGGCTCTTGCTGCGTTTCATATAATCGGCCACCGCAGTGATGGTACCCACAGCCAGCGCCGCCACTGCCGCCGCTATCCATATCTTCCTTCCCGGATGCCTGTGTGTCCCCGGTTTCCTGCGGGACCCCCGCTGTCCACGGTCATCTTCCATCCTTCTGTCTGCAGGAAGTCTTACGACGGGGCCGACGGATTTGCTGTTTTCTGCTTCCCTGTGGATGGCTGCAAATGCAGCGTCTGCCTTTTTCTGTACAATGTCAGGGATTTCTACCTCTTCCTGCAATGTTTTTATGATATCCTTATTATTCATATCTGTTTCCTCCTCAGTTCCGGGCGGTAATCCTCTGCCAGTTTTTCCCTTCCCCTGGACAGGCGGGTCCTGACCGTGCTCTCGGCGATATCCAGGATACTGCTGATTTCGCTGATTTTAAAACCTTCCACATAGTACAGTATCATGATTAACCGGTACCGCTCACCCAGCATGTTCAGCGCTTCCTTCCATTCCGTGTCCTCATATCCATTATCCCGGGATGGAATCTCCGGCACATCTTCCATCAGACAGAACTGCTTTTTCTTCTGTATGATATCGGTGCACTTGTTGACCAGGATGCGGGTCATCCAGGTCCTGAAATATCCATCCTGCTTCAACTGTCCGATTTTTTCCCAGCATGCCAGTATGGTATCTGATATGGCGTCCGCCACATCCTCCTCATTGTATAAAACAGCCCGGGCTGTTTTGTACATGTTCTGCATCTGCTGCTGCATCAGCTTTGTAAAAGCATCCGCATCCCGCAATTTTGCTTTCTTTATTAAGTTTTCCATTGCTGTTCCTCTCTTTTCTGTACGTACAGTCACATGTTTTCCATGCTTCTATCTATTAGACTGTAAAATGCCGGAAAAAGTCCCATTTAATTTGGATATTTTTGAAAATACCCCGGAACCGGGGCCAGTGGACATGAAAACCTGAGTTTCGGACACGAACACCTTGGTTTCAGATATGAAAACCTGAGTTTTGGACACGAACACCTTGGTTTCAGACATGAAAATACCGCCAGTCCATGAACTGACGGTCTAAAGTGCGCTTAGCAGGAATGGATGCCCATACCCGCGCCGGGCGTTTCAAACGGAGGAGGAGGGATTTGAACCCTCGCGCCGGTGCTACCGACCTACTGGTGTTCGAAGCCAGACCCTTCAGCCGCTTGGGTACTCCTCCAAAAAATGCCAACTACTGCATTATACACTAAATTTCGTGTTTTGTGTAGTAGCTGGCATAACTTTTTTACTCTTTTTTATAACTGGCCGGTATTACTGGTTGGCTGCTGCCGTTATATCGGTGTACTCGGCAACATTGGGGACCGGAACATCCACTGGCTGGCCGGGATCCGCGATGCCCACATCGCCGTCCATGCTCATGGTCATGGTCTCGCCGTCCATGGTCATGGATATATCCATCTTAAGACGCATCTTAATCAGATTGCCGTTTGGATCCACAACGTACTCGTACTTCATGTTATGAAGGCTCATGCTGGTTCCGTCCACCATTCCCATAAGTCCGGTGGAGTTCAATACGGTCTGAAGGAATTCATTCATCCGGTTGTCATCAATGGTAAATCCGATTACCTTGTTCTCGCCTTCATCCCACAGGTTCATATCCTTAATTATATCCGTGGGGACATCAAAGGCATTGGCGCTGGCCATGCTCTGCTGCATCATGTCACCCATGGCCATGGGCATCTTAATCTTCTGTCCCAGCATATCCATATACATATATCCGTCCAGATAGTACATGGAATAAGTCATCTGGCTGCCATCCTGGTCGGTCATCCTACAGTAAGCCATGTAGCGCATCAGGGCCGGTTCCGTCAGATGGTTCATCTTGACATTCATCTCCAGACGCATGTCTGTGTCGGTAAGACCTGCATTCTCCATCATGGAACCGCCAAGCTTAATCTTGAAATCATAAAAAGCATTCATGTCCGTGATGGCATTGCTCTTCTCCTGTACCTGGTCATACAATGTCCTGGCTTCCTCTGTCTGGCCGGCATACGCGGTCATAGGGCAGAGAAGCGCTGCGCCAAGGATAACAGCCAGCAGGCGTTTCATACATTTCATAAAAAGTCCCTCCTTATATTGACAATAATTAAACTGTTATACACATTGTAATGCAGTTTTCAGATTTTGTCTATTATAAGAAGGGTTATGTAAGAAAATGTTAATAAACAAACAAGGCTTTTATGTGCAGTATCCTATGATTGCCCAAAATACTGGTTGATTCCGGCCAGCAGGCCGTCTGCCAGCGTGTTCAGGGTTGCCTGTGAATGGTCGGATGCCTTATCCCCCAGCTCGATATCCACGGACGGGACAGTGGAATAGGAGGTCTGGGTCAGGTCCATGGCCATGGAACCGCCTGAGAAAATCTTTACCCCGGCGCCTTTCAGGCCTGCCACCAGGCTTTCCCCCAGCGCATTGTGCTGCTGCCAGTGGGATTTGACCGGCTCCATGTTCCTGTAGGACTCCACATTGGGCACGCTCATGTAAAATGCCCCCTTGTTGCTGGTGGTGGAATCCCAGTGAAGGGCAATGTGGCAGTCGCTGGCATTGTTGGCAATCACGGTCCTTGCCACGTTATCCAGCTGGACGTCATCATTTTCACGTATCATCAGCACATCATAGCCTGCCGCCAGAAGCTTATCCTTCAAGATCCTGGCCATGGCAAGGGTTACCTTGCTCTCCGCCGTGCCGTCCGCAAAGGTCATGCCGCCGGACACGGCTGCCGCGGATGTGGCGCCTGCGCCAGTGGTGCCGCCTGTTACCTTGGGCGTGCCGTCGGGATGGCACAGGTTCTTCACGGATGAACCGCCCTTGGTGCCGTGGCCCGCGTTGACGCAGATTGTGATGTTCTTCCTGGTCCCTGCCTCTGAACGGTACAGGACGGCAGCCCCTGTGTTGATTTTGGAGAACTCCGCATACTTCCAGGACGGGTTCAGCGTCACTTCCCCGCTGTCCACACACACGCCGCCAGCCGGTGCAGCCGTTGTCTCCGGCACGTCCGTGGTAATAAATGCAGATGATATGTAGGCCGGGGTACCGTTGTAATCAATCCTGGTCCATTCACTTCCCTTTCCGGTACGTGTAAGCCTGGTGCCGGAACTGGCGTATGTCACGATGTTGGCATCGCTGCCCGTGTCGCAGGATGAGCGCAGACGGACGCTTCCCCCATCCTCTGTCTTGACATATACATCGTCCTCCACGGAATCAAATTCAGGCATGGGGGCGGTTGTAAGCCCGGTCTCCACACGGATGGTTTCAGCTGACGGCCCTCCGGTCCGGTCATCCTGGCCGTCCGGCGTCCCCTGGCCATCCCGTGTTCCCGGATTGTCCGGTGTCCCACTGTCCGCTGTCCCGCTGTCCGGTTCCACCTGGATGCCCTGGCCGGACCCGCTCCCGCTGTCCGCCTGGTCCAAAAGGGAGGCTTCCGCCTGCTGCCTCAGTTCACTGCTTGACGCATAGCTGCCGCAGCCTGTCAGTGCCAGGCTGCCTGCCATGATTCCTGCCAGGGCCGCGGCCCCATATCTTTTTATCTGCAATCTCATAAAATCGTACCTCCGCCCGCCACATAGTCCCCGTCATAGAACACCACGGCCTGTCCCGGCGTGGCTGCCCTGACCGGTTCATGGAACCTGCACTCCACCAAACCGCGGCCAATCTCACGGATGGTGCACGGGGAACCCTTGTGGCTGTATCTGATTTTGGCAGTGACCTCCATGGATTCCCCATGCAGGCCGTCTATTGCCATCCAGTTCAGTTTATCGCAGCAGAGGACATTTGTAAATACATCTTTCCCTTCCCCGATAACCACCTCATTGGTCTCAGGCCGTATCTCCACCACGAACACGGGATGTCCCATGGACAGGTTCAGCCCTTTCCTCTGGCCTATGGTGTAATGGGAAATCCCCTTGTGTTTTCCAAGCACATTGCCCTCCAGGTCGACAAAATTCCCTTCAGGGACCTGCATCCCGGTATAGGCTTCTATGAAGCGGGCATGGTCGTGGTCCGGAATGAAACAGATTTCCTGGCTGTCCGGCTTGTGGGCCACCTGCAGGCCTATGTCCTCCGCCATCCTGCGGATCTCGTCCTTGTGGTAGCTTCCCACAGGCATCAGCGTTCGGGCCAGCTGCTCCTGGGTCAGGTTATACAGTGCATAGGTCTGGTCCTTTTGTGCTGTCACCGAGGTCTTAAGGGCATATCTTCCGCTTGGAAGCCGGCAGATCTGCGCATAATGCCCGGTTGCGATGTAATCCGCCCCGATTGCCATGCTGCGGCGCAGCAGCGATTCCCACTTCACATAGCGGTTACAGGCAATACACGGGTTGGGGGTCCTTCCAGCCACGTATTCGCCCACAAAATAGTCCATCACGTTCGTCCGGAACTCTTCCTTAAAATTCATTACATAATAAGGGATACCGAGGTCCATGGCAACCCTGCGGGCATCATCCACAGCGCTTAAGCCGCAGCACCCCCCTTCTGCCTCCTGGACATCCGTATCCTCATCCTGCCATATCTGCATGGTCACGCCAATGACATCGTATCCCTGCTGTTTTAAAAGCCAGGCAGCCACGGAGGAGTCAACTCCTCCGGACATGCCTACTACAACCTTCTTACTCAATAGTCTTCCTCTTCTTCCTCTTCCTCAATATTATCCTTGGGCTTCTCCAGTCCTTCAATGGTAATACCGTTTTTCTGTGCATAATCCCAGAGGGCGGCGTGGATGGCCTCCTCTGCCAGTAATGAACAGTGTACCTTAACAGGCGGCAGTCCGTCAAGTGCTTCCATCACTGCTTTGTTGGTCACTGCCATGGCTTCCTGTACGGATTTGCCTTTCACAAGCTCGGTTGCCATGCTGCTGGTGGCAACGGCAGCGCCGCAGCCAAAGGTCTTAAACTTTACATCCCTTATGATCTGGTTCTCGTCAATGTCCAGATAAATCCTCATGATATCGCCGCATTTGGGATTGCCTACGGTTCCCATGCCGCTGGGGTTCTCTAATTCACCCACATTCCTTGGGTGCTCAAAATGGTCCATTACTTTATCGGTGTACATCTGTTTTCCTCCTGATGGATTTCTGTCTTAATTTTGTTTGTTGTGTTTGTTATGCTTCATATAGTCTTCGTATAAGGGCGACATGCTGCGCAGGTAAGCCACTACCTCCTTAATCTGCTCCACCACGTAATCCATTTCTTCCTTCGTGTTTTCCTCGCTCAGCGTCAGGCGAAGGGAACCATGGGCAATCTCATGGGGCAGGCCGATGGCCAGCAGCACATGGGACGGGTCCAGGGAACCTGACGTACAGGCAGAACCGCTGGAACCGCAGATTCCGGCCATGTCCAGTTTAATCAAAAGTGATTCGCCCTCAATGAACTGGAAGGCAAAGTTCACATTATTAGGAAGGCGGCTGGTGCGTGAGCCGTTAATCCTGGTAAACGGCACCTCGTCCATGACCCGGTCCATCAGGTAATCCCTGAGTTCCGTTTCCTTCTTTGTGCGCTCTTCCATATTATTCATGGCAATCTCAACCGCTTTGCCGTAGCCCACGATGCCAGGGACATTTTCCGTGCCCGCGCGGCGCTTGCGCTCCTGTGCGCCGCCGTGTATAAAGGAGCGGATTTTCACGCCTGTGCGGATATAGAGGAATCCGATTCCCTTGGGCCCGTTTAACTTATGGCCGCTGGAGCTGAGCATGTCAATATTATATTCATCCACCTGGATGGGCACATGGGCAAAGGCCTGTACCGCATCTGTGTGGAAAAGGATGCCGTGTTCTTTTGCGATTGCGCCGATTTCCTTAATCGGCTCAATGGTCCCGATCTCATTGTTGGCAAACATGATGGAAATCAGGATGGTGTCCGGCCGGATTGCCTTCTTAAGTTCGTCCAGCTTGACCACTCCGTTCTCATCCACATCCAAATAGGTGACCTCGTATCCCCTCTTCTCCAGATACTGGCAGGTGTGGAGGATTGCATGGTGTTCAATCTTGGTGGTGATGATATGTTTTCCCTTTGAAGCATAGGCTTCCGCAGTTGCTGTCAGGGCCCAGTTATCGGACTCGCTGCCGCCTGCCGTAAAATATATTTCATTGGTCTTTGCCCCCAATGCCCGGGCAATGGTCTCCCTTGCATGGTTCACCGCTTTCTTACTCTCTGTGGAAAAATCATAGACCGAGGAAGGATTGCCATAAAACTCCGTGAAATACGGGAGCATGGCCTCAACCACTTCCGGCCTTGTCTTGGTGGTGGCCGCATTATCAAGATAAATCAACTGTTTCATATTAAAAATCCGCCTTTCTGTAGTCCTAAAGTTAAAAGCTTCATCTACGCTTCCTACTATATCATAGTATTCCTACAATTTCAATAGGAATACTTATATTTTGTCTGGTACTGTTATTATATGCAAAACAGTGACAATATCCACCCCGGATGCCCTATTCAGGACCGTCCGTATCCGCCACGCAGAACAGGCCGTATCTGTCCCCATTCTTATAACAGAACATCATTGCCTTTCCATAACACCCTGTATAGGTATAGGATACGTCCCTGGGAGGAAGGATATACACCTCATATCCGTCTCCAGGGCTTGCCAGCTTCCTGCCGTCATTGCCGTAGAACCCAGTGACCTGCCAGCCTTTGTGATACCAGCCGGTGAAGGAGCTGTCCGCCTTCTTTACACGGACATTCACATCCGGCAGAAGGGGCACCTCTATCATATCCCCGCCAATGTCCCGCTGAAGGTAGAAATTACTCGTCCCCCTGTTTTTATCCCCATCCGGGTCATCGTAGGCAGCGGGGGTTACAAGTCTTCCCCGCCGGTCCATGTATCCGGTCTTTCCCCCCAGCTCCACCTTTGCATAGCCGCCGTTAAAGTCATAGACATGATCATATATGGCAGGAGCGATTTCATTTCCCTTCGCATCCACGAACCCGAAACGGCCGTCCTTCATGACGGTAATGACACCATCCTCCCCCAGCGCGCTGACCCAGTCATATTGGATTGGGATCCGCGGTTTTCCATTGGTGTCAATCAGGCCGTATCTGCCGTCTTTGATGACCACTGCCAGCCCATTCTGGAAATTGGATGCAAAATCATAGGACAGTGGAATGACCTCACGGCCGTTCCTGTCCACATATCCCCATTTCCCATCCTTTGAAACCGACCCGCGGCCATAGCAGAATAAAAATGCGGCGTCGTATCCAAAGGGCACCATCTCCCTTCCCTCCAGGTCGATGTAGCCGTATCTGCCATCCAGACAGGCCGCGGCAATCCGGCCGCTGACGCTTCCAATCCAGTCATAGACCGGCTCCGTCACTTCCCTGCCAAGAGGGTCCATCAGGGCATATCCCGCCCCTTTGCTGACACTGTAATACCCGTCTGAAAGATTACTTATGGATTGGTACTGGTAAGGGACCTGGGTTCCTTCCCTGTAATTGACAAATCCGTATATGGTCCTGTAATCCCCTTTCCCTTCGCCTGTCTTTACATTGGCTCCGGTAAGCGCAATGTCATCATGACCGGTAAACAGATGGGTGTGCTCAATGGGCACCGCAATGCCGCCGTTCCTGTCAATCACGCCTCTTTTGCCATCCAGCCTGACTGCGGCATATCCGTTTTCAAACGGGGATACCTGGTCATAGATCACAGGGATGATTTCGCGGCCGGATGCATCTATGAAACCGTATTTCCCATCCTTCTTAACGTCTGACAGCCCTTCGCTGAACCGGCCTGCGTTTTCATATTGTATGTCCGTGACACGGTTTCCTTCAAAATCAGCGTATCCATACAGACCGTCCCGCTCCAGTATGACCAGTCCTCCTGAATATGACACTGGATTGTCGGTCAGTACCGGGTCCGTGATTATGTGGAAACGCGGGTCATGGTCCTTGTAAATGTAAATCTCCCCTTCCACCGTCCCCTGGTAATCCCCATACCGGTTCCCCTGCCCGGCGGCCGGATGGCTGCTGTCATTATAGATACCGGATGTCACTAATATCCCTGCTGCGGCAACCAGTTCCAATCCTGCAAGCAAAAAAAACACAAACAGAAGTTTTCTCATCTGCCTGTCCCCCTGTCCCCAAACATGCCATTACAAATACAATTAGGAGCGTACACGGCGCAGCCCCTGACTGCAGGCAGTGTACACTCCTATGATAAACCCGATGTATCCGGACGGTCAATACCGCGGATACCAAAAACATGCCCGCCTTAATACCAGTATGGCTCCCAGTCCTTTACCAGCCTCACCAGGGCTTCCATGTAAAAATAATCCCCCCATGTGTTGCATTCATCCACGCCCCGGTTGGAACAGGGATTGCCCGCGCTGTCCCTGGCATAGGTGCCGTGGAGGAGCAGGCCGTTGGACTCCTTCCTGCTCTTTACCGCGCACCTGCTGCAGAGGGCCTTTACCAGGCGTCTGGCCATATCCGTATAATAGGACGCCTCCTGTCCTTCCATGTATTTTGCCATCTCAAGCATTCCACAGGCGGCAATGGCCGCGGAGGAGGAATCCCTTGGTTCCCCACTGGGGTCGTCAAAGTCAAAGTCCCAGTACGGAATCAAATCCGAGGGCAGGTGTTCCAGGAAATAATCAGTCACATCCCGGAACATTTCCATATATCTCGGGTCGTGTTCCACGCGGTAACTGAGTGCGCAGCCGTAAATCCCCCATGCCTGTCCCCGGCTCCAGGCGGAGCCGTCCCGGTTGCCCTGATGGGTCACGCCCTTTAAGGGTTTCCCTGTATCAGGGTCAAAGAAATACGTGTGATAGGTGGAACGGTCCGGGCGGATGACGCAGCCCACGGCCGTCCGTATATGGGCGATTGCCTTTTCCCGGTAAACCATGTTCCCGGTGACCTCGCTGGCCCAGAATAACAGGGGCATGTTCAGCAGGCAGTCAATGATCAGCCTGTAATTGTCCCTGGCTCCCAGTTCCCCCCACGCCTGGAAGAACTGTCCCTTTTCCTGGAAACGCTCCAGCAGGTTATCCGCCGCCAGCAGGGCTGCCTTTTTTGCTGTCCTGCTGCCTGTCAGACGGTAGGCTGCCACGCAGGACGGGGTGTATAAAAAGCCCATGTCGTGATTGTCCGTGTCTATTCTTTTTTCAATCCTGTCCAGGAAGGATTCCACCTGGACGGCTCCGGCTTCCCTGAATACCTGCTCCCCGGTCATCTCGTAGGCCAGCCATATTTCCCCGGTCCAGAACCCTGTGGTCCACTCCCGGTTATCACCTGGCTGGTAAAATCCTCCTTCGCTGTTGGAGTATGGAAAGCGGTCCGTAAATCGGTCCAGGTTCCCCCTCACCAGGTCCACTGCCTTTGCAAGGTACTCCCCGGCCTCCTGATTGCTTATGGTCTTATATGTCAGTAAACTGGATTTTGTCTGCATAATCGCTCCTCATCATGATCCTTATGGTTCCATTGTGCGTCCTACCATTGAAGCACGGTCATCAGCGGGGCGGTCCCTGGGGTTCCTGGGGTTCCTGAAGTTCCCGGGATTCCTGAAGTTCCTGGGGTTCCTGGGATATACGTCCCCTGGGCCGGTTCCCCATATCCCGCTTCATCGCAGGCCATCACGCGCCCCAGGCCGTAGCAGCCGTCAGCGCCGATGTATTCGCTGTCAGCCCCTGTCTCCCTGTGGTTGATGACCACCAGCCAGGAATGTCCTCCTTCCCGGATGCGGACCGCCTCCGCCTCCCCGTCCCCAAGCTGGCGCCCGGTAACCGGGGCAATGACAGGCACGCGCCGGATGTCGCACCGTTCCCCATCTTTCCCGCCGTAACCTGTAATGACGGTCACCATGGACGTAAACAGGCTGTTTTCCCTGGAAATGCTGACGCATGGTCCCTGTTCCAGTTGGTTGTAATGGAAGGAAACCGGGGTATCCTCAAGTTCCAGGGCAGCGCCGGGGGTGAGCACGGTAAACACGGCCTCGGCAGCCCTTCCATGATAAAGGAAGGTATTCCCCTTAATTTCCGTGGTTCCAGCCGGGTTCAGATGGAAAATCTGGCTGCACACATGGGTTCCCTGTCCATAGAACCCGTCCACGATAACATGGATCCTGGTGCCGATGGAAATAATCCGGCGGTTCACCAGGACTCCGGCGGGCAGGTATCCCAGGTGGGTTCCCTGAAGGAAGGTAAATTCCCCCTTCCTGCACCACTGCTGTCCCGTGGCGCAGGCCGCCCCCTTTACATCCCAGGAGCCGGTGCACTGTGTGTATTCCTGCCAGTCCACCACCGGGACATTATGGGCGCAGGAGGATTTGAGCTGCCGCCGCAGGCCCCCGTCCACATAGGTGTATCTGCCGGAATCAATGAGCACATCCTCCCCGCGGACGGACAGGTCGATGTGAAGCTTGTCAAAATGTCCGTGTCCGCCGCCCAGTGAACCGCACTTGAAATGCAGGTAATCGCTGTCCCCATGCCAGCCGGAGCGCAGGCACCAGTTCCCGCTGTGTTCCATGACGGAAAAAAGCTGCTCCGGTTCCTTAGACTTCATGCTTTCATATTCCATGGCGGCCTCCGGCCCCAGTTCCCACACGCTTTCAAAGTCCAGACGTCCATATCCGGCATACCGCAGGTGTTTGTCCTTCAGTAAGAATGCGGCGGGTGTGAACACATCCCTCAGGTCCGTCCTGTCACTGTCCCCATTACAGGGCTGGGTATGGTCCGGTTTCATCCAGGCCAGGTCCGCATGGGCCATGGCCCGTGCCTTGTCCTTCAGGATGTCCGGCACGCGGATGCCGTGGCGGCGTGCCATGCGCAGGACCTCCAGCACGCAGCGCAGGACCTCGTTGTGATACATCGGTGACTGCTCCCACTGGACCCCGTCATCCATGACCTGGATGGACAGCTGGCGCACCAGGCGCTTCAGGGATTCCTCCACATAGAGGGCGGCTTCACCGGGGCTGTACGGCAGAATGGGATGCTCCGTCTGCATGGGCTGTCCAGGCTGTACGGACCGTCCCTCCTGTGCGGACTGTCCCGCCTGCCCGTACTCCCGCAAAAGTGCGGCCCCGATGCAGAACAGTCCATGGCTTTCCAGCACGCCCCAGTTGCTCTTGTCGCTGAAGGGCGTCCGGTGGTTCATGAGATAATTCCCATGTTCCCATAGACCTTTCCTGAACACGGCCTTTATCCCATCTGTCACGGTCCGGCTGTCCTTAAAATATTCCATGGCCTTTACCCAGTTCTCTCCCCGGATTCCAGCCTCGATGCTGCGCCATGTGGTCCTTTTTGTCTCTTCCGTGATGGGATTCTTCTCTACCCAGGAAACCATCTGGCTGGCAAAGCATTCCGCATACCGTTCATCCCCCGTCATGGCATAGGCCTGGCCCAGACAGATCCAGTAACGGTGGCGGTTAAACTGGTAGATGAACTCCGGATCCCCGTCCGGCATGTATTGCCAGTCAATCCCGCCCGTATTTCCGCCGAACTCCACTGCCCTGACGGTCTGCTCCATGTCCCAGGGCAGGTCGAACACGAACCTCTGCCTTACCGCATCATCCGCAATCCGCAGGATATGGGCGCATTCCTCGGGCCAGTAATTTTGGCAGTACTCGCTGCACCACTTCCAGTCATCGGATATGGCTCCGTATACGGCCGTCTTTCCATCCGTGGCCGTCTTTCCATCCATGACCGCCCTTCCATCCATGGCTGTCCTTTCATCCATGGCTATCCTTTCATCCATTTCCTTCTCCATCAGCCCTTTACGCCTCCAGCCGTGATTCCTTCCACAAACCATTTCTGGCAGACCATGAACACAACAAGGACCGGAATCAGGGAGCACACCGAAGCCGCCATGATAAGCGCATAGTCCGCGCCATACTGGGAGATGAACATCCTGATGCCCAGCTGGATGGTCTTTAATCTGGTGCTGTTTAAATAAATCAGCGGTCCCATAAAGTCATTCCATATAGTTACAAAAGTAAAGATGACCAAGGTTGCAATACCAGGTTTCACAAGGGGCAGGGCAACCTTTGCGAATATGCCGTACTCGGAAAGCCCGTCAATCCTGGCAGCCTCCAGCAGTTCATTGGGAACGCCGATCATGAACTGGCGGATTAGGAACACGCCGAACCCTGAAAATGCCTGCATCAGGATAAGTCCCAGATGGGAGTCCGTAAGGCCCATCCTGGAAATCAGCGCAAACTGAGGCACCATATATGCCTGCCAAGGCACTGCAAAGGTGGTCACGGATATCAGGAACAGGATATCCCTTCCCTTAAATTCCACCTTGGAAAAGCCGTAAGCCGCAAAACAGCTGGTAAATACCTGTAAAAGCGTTGTCAGGACCGCAATCTTGAATGTGTTCTTGAAAAAGGTCAGGAGGGGAATCTTATCCCAGATTGTCTGGTAATTGCCCCACTGGAACTCTTTTGGGAACAGCCGCATGGGAATGCTGAACACCTCGTTGCTGGTTTTGACCGAAGCCAGAAGCATCCAGAAAAAGGGAACCACCACCAGGACTGCCAGTACGGTCAGCAGTGTATAGATTATAACTTTGCTATGTAATGTTCTTGTCTCCATCTTCCTGCCTCCTATACGTAATCCGTAAACTTCTTCTCACCCTGGAACTGTACCAGGGTCACCACCAGCACAATGGCAAAGAGCACCAGGGCGCTTGCGCTTGCATATCCGAACTTGAAGTCCACAAAGGCCGCGTTGTAGATATGGTTCACCAGCACATTGGTGGAACGTCCCGGGCCGCCCCCCGTCATGACGTAAATCAGGTCAAATACCTTGAAGCACTGGATGGTCATCATGATGATGACAAAGAAGGTGGTGGGTTTAAGCATGGGAATGGTGATATAGCGGAATTTCTTAAAGCCGGTGGCCCCGTCAATGCTGGCTGCCTCGTACAGGTCCTGGGAAATGCCCTGAAGGGCGGCCAGGTACACCACCATGTAATACCCCATGTACTTCCACACGCTGACAATGATGATGACAATCATGGCCCAGTCCGTGGACGCGCACCACTTAGGCGGATTGGCAACGCCGACGAACTTGAGGAATTCATTAACCGGGCCGAACTCAGGCTGGAACAGCATGTTCCAGACAGCGCCCACCGCCACCAGCGAGGCAACATAGGGGAAGAAGAACGCGGTACGGTAAACCACGATTCCCTTAATCTTGGAATTCAGCAGCACTGCAATCAGAAGGGCCGCCACCATGGTAAGGGGAACGGTAAAGACCGCATAAAAGAGGGTGTTGCTGACTGAAATCCGAAAGCCGCTGTCATGGAACAGCTTCACGAAATTCTTAAGCCCTACAAACTCCATGGGCGCGCTGGAGCCGTCCCACTTCATCACACATAATACAAAGGTCAGAATTACCGGAACAAATATAAAGATAAAATATCCGATAAAATTCGGAAGTATGAAAGAGTAGCCAATGGCGTTCCTCTTCAATGCTTTTTTCTGTTTTCCTGTCATTTCCATCACCATATCCCTTATTCAAACACGCTTACACACTTATTTTAAGGCACAAAAAGAGCGTCCAACCTCCGTCAGCACGTCAGCGCGTGCCACGCCCTTAAACCAGGGCGTGTTTGAATAATCAGACGCTCTTTGTTTTATCCCGTGAATCCTTAGTCTTCCCTTGCCTCCTGGGCCCTCTGGTTCATGTTGGCAATACCGGTATCCACATCTTCCTCGCCAATCATGATCAGGTCATGCTCTTCTTCCAGAACCTTCCTTACGGCTGCCATCTTGGCATCCAGCGGACGGTCCAGGACCCAGCTGGTGGTCTTGAGCGCATCCTGGCTGTCCTCAGGGAATCCTGGGATTGCGGCCAGCCTGCTGCTGATGGCCTCGGACTCTGCTGCCGGGAAGATACCGTTGTCGGCCAGGACTTCCCCGCCCTCTTCGCCGGTGACGAACTTCACATACTCCCATGCCAGGTCAGGCACATCGGATTTTGCATTGATTGCAACCGGTGTGGTGGAACCAACGGTTGCACCGGCCTTGGTGTCAGCCGGATGGGGAATGGCTGTAACGCCCCAGTTAAAGTCAAACTTGCCTGCATCCTTATCCTGGATCAGGGTCCCGATGAACCATGAACCCATGGGAAGCATTGCACACTGCTGCTGCTCAAATACACTGATGTAGTGGATGCCGCCTGTCTTTAAGTTGGCATAGCTCTGCAGCACGCCTTCGTCCTGCATCCTTAAAGCCTGCTCATAGTATGGCTTTAAGAAGCTGTAGTCCTCGCTCATAAGGGTATTCTTCCCATCCTGTACAGCCCAGTTGGAAACCAGGGCCTGCCATGTGTGGTTGTGTGTTCCGTATACCTTGCTGCTTCCCTCGCCGCTTGTCATCTTCTTAGCCAGTTCCTCATACTCATCCCATGTCATGTCAGCGGATGGGTATTCCACACCTGCCTTGTCAAATAAATCCTTGTTGTAGTACAGCATGTACCAGTCCTTACGGAATGGAAGCGTATAGCTGCTGCCGTCCATCTTTAACTGGTCCGCAACCCCGTTATACATCCCAAGGTCAATGCCGTCCTTTGCAATATATTCATCCAGGTTCATGATCTGTCCCTTATCCTTCATGGTTACCTGGTTCTCTGTATCCTTTACGAATATGACATCCGGGTCAGAATCGCCGCCAGCCAGCATGACCGTTACCTTGTTGTTATATTCATCAGACGGGGCGTCAATGAACTCAACCTCCACGTCCGGATATTTCTCATTAAATGCCTTTGTAACGGAAGTGAACTGCGGGGTAGCGTCATTGTCCCAGACAGACACGGTCAGCTTCTGCTTCTCCCCTGTGCCGGTTTCAGGCGCCTTTGTCTCCTTGCTGTCCGCTGCCTCGCTTCCTGCCGCCGTGGTATTCGGTGCAGCGCCCTTATCCGATGATGATCCGCCGCATCCAGCTGCCATGGTTGCTGTCATGGCTGTTACCAATGCCAGTGCCACTGTCTTTTTTAATTTCATAATAAAACCCTCCTTAAAATTTGTTATTTCAAATCTTGATATAATCATACCAGAAAGGTTTTATGAACCGAATCCACCCTCAACATACTTTTTGCAAAATTTTCAGGTGGGCATGATTTTTACATGTAAAATTTTCATGTTTTTATAATTTTTTCTGCTTCAGGCACTGGGCCTCGTACTCCTTCGGCGAAATCCCCGCGACTTTCTTGAATACCTTGCTGAAATAAAAGGGCGTGTCAAAGCCCAGCAGGTCCGATATCTCATACATCATATACTGATGGCCTTCTATCAGCTCCTTGGCTTTTTCTATCTTAATGGCGGACACATAGCTGGTAAATGATTCCCCGGACTGTTTCTTAAAGGCAGTGCTTAAATATCCCTGGCTGATGTTCAGCGCTTCCGCCACCTGGCCCAGGGTTATGCGCTCTTTATAGTGCTCCATCACATATTCCCGCACCATCTCCGCAATCTTATCCACCCGCGTGTCCCTGCGGCGTTCTAAAATGGAGGAAACGGCTGCCTTAAACCAGTTAATCCACTGTATGATCTGGCCCAGGGTCCCAAGCCTCCCCAGTTTTTCCATGATATTGACCTCATAGGGGAAATCCTCTTCCTCCCCTTCCTCAAAAAAGGAGGCCAGGAAAAAATACAGGTTTGCACAGGCGTTCACGGCCTGCTGCCTGGAGGGGTTGTTTTCCTTTAACAGGCATACCACCTGGTCCAGTATCCCCTCCAGGGCGGCACTGTCATTCATGGCAACGGCCTGGGACAGATCCTTTTTCAGGAATCCGATATGGAAGCTTGCCGTATGTCTGGCGCTTGTCTCACACTCAGCCGAATAAAACACAACCGGGTCAGCAAAGCAGTAAAAATAATGGTTGGCCGCGCTCATGGCCTCATACAGAAGCTCGCCAAAGTCCTCAAGGCTCTCCTTCCTGGTGCTGACATGTACGGACACGGACACTTCGAAGTAGTCCTTTACCACGGAAATGATTTTCTCCCCAAGGCTTCTCATCTGCTCCCTGTAATCCGGCATGCCCTCTGCCGAAACCACCAGCACCAGGCTGGTCAGTTCCCTGCGCACCAGGCAGCTGTGGTCAAAATAACCTTTTACCATCTGCCCGATGATATTTTCCGCAAAGGAGATTACCTTCTTCTGGTCCTCCCTTGTGAAATCAGAGGAAAATCCCTCATAACCATAGTTGAAACTGATGATGGCCATGATTGGTTCCCGGAATACAGGGATGGTACCAGAAGCCGTCCGGTCTGCATCGGTCCGGATATCTGCATTGACCCGGGTATCTGCATCCGCCCGGGTATCTGCATTACCCCAGGTATCTGCATCGGCCCGGATATCCACATCGCGTCCTATCCCCGTACCATCCCCATTGACCATCTCCCCTCGCCCGATGAGAAGTCCCTCTATATACTCTTTCAGTATGTCCTCCTCCGACCGGGCCATGACGGTATCGGCCGCCTCTGCCTTGCGTTTCATTTCACGCCGGGCCACGGCCGCCTTCAGGCTGTCAGCCAGCTTATCCTCTGTCAGTTCCATCTTCACCAGATATTCCACTGCCCCAAGGCTCATGGCCTGGCGGGCCAGGCTGAACTCTTCCAGGTTGGTCAGCAGGATGAAGATGACATCGTCCCATCCCTTGTCCTTGACCTGCTTCATCAGCTCAATCCCGTCCATGCCCGGCATCTTGATATCCGTTATAACGATATCCGGCTTCTGTTCCTCCATCTGCCTGAGGGCCTGCTGGCCGTTGGCGCACCTGGCCCCCACGGTACAGCCGTGCTCCTCCCAGTTCAGCAGGGATGCAATCCCGGCCAGGATCAACGGTTCATCATCAACTATCATCACACGGTACATATCTCATTACCCCTTATCTTTTTCATCGGTTCCATCCCCCCGCCCCACGATTGTATCATATTCCAGGGGTATCTTAACAGTGATTTCCGTATATTTCCCCTCTTCGCTCTCAATGGTGAGGCCGTACTGCTCCCCGTAATTCAGCTTGATGCGGCGCTCCACATTGGGAAGGCCGATCCCGCTCATGGTATTGCCCTTGACCTTTTCCGTGTTGTCCAGGATGGCGGCAAGCTTCTCCTTCGGTATCCCCCGGCCGTCATCCCTTACCTGGATCAGCAGGCATCCTTCTTCCTCATATGCGCGGATCAGGATGGTGCCGTGTTTGCCGTTTGGTTCAATGCCGTTGAAGATGGCATTTTCCACAAGGGGCTGAAGGGTCAGCTTGATTACCATGGCGTTCAGAAGCTTCGGATCGTCCACCTTTACCTCCAGGTCGAACAGCTCCACATATTTCACCTTTTCAATGGTCACATAATCGTTCAGGAAATCCAGTTCCCGCTGAAGGGTGACCTTCTCGTCAAAGCCTTTAGCCATGTTCTTTAACAGGCCGGAAAGGGCGGTCACCATCTTCACAATGCCGCTGTTTTTCTGGATGACGGCAATCCAGCGGATGGAATCCAGGGTGTTGTAGAGGAAATGGGGATTGATCTGGGCCTGAAGCATTTTCAGTTCCAGCACGCCCTTTTCCCTTTCATTCTCCAGCCGTTCCGCCATCAGTCCGTCAATCTGCTGGGACATGTCATTGACCACCTTGCCCACGGTCCCGATTTCGTCCTCGCCCTCAATATCAGGATCCCTTGTAAAGTCCCCGGCCGCCACATCCCCGATGTGCCTGACCAGGCGGTCAATGGGCTTCTTAATCTGGTTGGTGATGAGCACGGACAGGATGAACCCGAATATCAGGCAGGCCGCGAACATGATGATGACGGTCTGGATGATCATAAGGCGGTCGCTGGTCAGGCTGTCCAGGGCCAGGTTCTCATATACCAGGATACCGCTGCGCTGGTATTTTTCAAAAGCCACCAGGCTCTGCTTCCCGTGGACCTTCATCTCAAGAAGCCCCTTATCCTTCCCGGAGTCCAGAAGGCCTCGGATGATCCTGTCATTCTCCTCCCTGTGTTCCTCCGGCTCGTAGAGGGAAGCCACCCGCTTGCCGTCCCCGGTCACCACCACGGCTTCCTGGCCGCCGCCCGCATCCTCCAGCATATCCTGGAACAGCTGGGTGGAAAGGCTTAACACCACCCAGCCCCCAGGCGCGGCGCTGCTGCCCAGGGTCCTGGCAATGGGGAGCACATTTCCCTCATGCTGGAAAAACGGGTTGGGCACCAGGTCCAGCTCATAGCTGTCCATTGTTTTTAACAGCTCGTCCTCCAGCCAGCCGCCTTTTAATATTTCCCTGGCATCCTCCGTGCTTCCAAAGGAGGTGCCTGTCTGCACAAGGCTCCCCCTGTCGTCAAAGACGGACAGCTTCACAATATAGTCCCCGTACTCCGTGATTGCACAGTAATCCTTGATGCGCTCCGCATAATCCAGCCCCTTCTTCCTGGCCGCAGGCGTTGTCTGCCTGCCCACTTCCCCCAGGTTGAAGGTCCCACGCTCCGTGCAGTTGAGCACGATGTTGATCATTTCCTCATAGGCCAGCTGGTAGCGGTAGGATACCCCCTCCACCTGGTGCTGCAGCGAGTTCTTAGCCACCTCCAGCGTCTTGCGGCTGGCCGTTATGTAAGTGCACACACTGACAAATATGGCAATGACGCAGATAATGAAAAAATTGTACCGTATCAGCCGCGAGCGCAGCGTTTTTCCCCATATGAGTTCCTTCATGACTACCTCCCGTACGCCTGTCCCATTGCGATGGGCTTCCCTCTATTATACCATGCGCCCTGTTTCTTGCAAACAACTGAAAAAAGAGCTGCCCCGCCGGGACAGCCCTCAAGTATGATTATGATTGTAATCCTAGAGCGTGTTTGAAAATTGCTTTCCGTCGGCTGTGCGTCCCACTTTGTGGGAGATTTGGTCCCGATGATGGAGGCGTAGCGGGCTACGCTGACTGAATCGGGGCCAAATATACCGCGAAGTGGGGCGTGCAGACGGCGGGAATGAATTTTCAAACACGCTCTAGCCCAGCACCTGGGGCAGCCAAAGGCTGATGGCCGGGATGAACGTAATAAGCAGCAAGGTGATGACCATGCACAGGTAAAACGGCAGGGTGGCCTTCACCACCCGCTCCATGGGCACCTTGGAGACGGCGGAGCCGATGAAGAGCACGGCGCCCACCGGAGGGGTCAGAAGGCCGATGCCGCAGTTTAACACTACCATGATGCCGAACTGGACCGGGTCAAGTCCGATGGAGGTGGCAATGGGCAGCAGGATTGGCGTAGCTATCAGTATGATGGGGGCCATGTCCATGATGCAGCCAAGAATCAGCAGGATCAGGTTCAGCAGCAGGGCCAGGATGATGGGGTTGTTGGTAAAACCTGTTATGGCGCCTGCAGCCATCACCGGAACATGGAGACGGGTCAGGCAGTAACCGAATATGCTGGAGGTCGCGATGAGGATCAGCACAATGGACAGTGTGTCCACACACTCTCCCATGACCCGCCACACGCCTTTCCAGTCAAGTCCCCGGTAGATGAACACGCTGACAACCAGGCTGTAGATGACTGCAATGGCAGCCGACTCAGTTGCAGTGAACACGCCGCCCACCACGCCTACCACCACGATCAGCACGGCCGCCAGGGCCCAGAAGGACACACTCAGCTGTTTTAAAAGGTTGGAAATGCTGAACGGGTCGCCCTTTGGATAATTGCGCTTCACGGAAATGATATAGGAACCTATCATCAGGGAAACCGCCAGCAGCGCGCCCGGTATGTACCCTGCCAGGAACAGGCTTCCTACGGAAACGCCTCCGGCCGTGGTTGCATAGATGACCATATTGTGGCTGGGAGGCACCAGAAGCCCCTCACAGGAGGAGGTGATGGTGACCGCAGTTGAAAAGTCATCGTCATAACCCTGTTCCACCATCATGGGAATCAGGATGGAACCGATGGAGGCCGTGTCCGCCGCAGCGGAACCGGAAATCCCTCCAAAGAAATAGGATGCCACAATATTCACCATGGCCATGCCGCCCCGCATCCATCCGACACAGGCATCGGCCAGGGCTATGAGTTTCTCAGAGATGCCTCCCGAGCCCATGAGACAGCCCATTACAATGAAAAACGGTACCGCCATCAGGCTGAAGGAGCTGATTCCCTTCACCATCTGCTGGCAGATGGCTGCCAGGGGGAGGCCCTGGTAGAGCAGGCAGAGCACAGAGGAAAGGGCCACTGCGTACGCAATGGGGAACCTCAGTAATATCATGGCAAAAAAGCTTGCAAGTAAAATCAGGATTGCAGTATTCCCACCGCCCATATGATCATTCCTCCTCTCTGGTGCAGATTGCTTTTATGTGGTTATACAGGGCTTCCAGCTCAAATATCAGCATCGCCACGCCTGCCAGGGGAACCGGGAAATACATCCAGAACCTGGACAGCCAGGGCATGCTCACATAGAAGCCCTTGGAGCCAATGCCCTTTGCATACTTCCAGCCCACGGTAATCATGATGACTGCAAGCACAAGGACAGCTGCGTCCGAGAGGATATCCAGGGCCCGCACCACCTGCTTTGGCAGATAGGTGTCAAAGGCAGTCATGCGGATATGGGCATTCCTGCGGATGGCCAGGGCGGCAGACAGCACTGCCATATAGGCCATACAAGTCAGCACAACCTCCTCACTCCAGGCCGGGTCCGGGATAAACGGTATGTAACGTCCGGCAACCGCCATACAGGTGATGAGGATATCCACGGTGAGGAGCAGTTTGCACAGGAACATGACGAATGCATAGGTCCTGTCATATACAGGTTTGATCTTGTCAATGGTTTGAAACAGAGATGACATGGCACTCTCCCTTCTTTTGATGATGGCATTAAGAAACCTGACCGCAGCGAGCTCTTACTGACTAAGTCATTATAAAAATATTATAAAGGAGATGGCGGGACTGTCCTACCGTAAGTTTTTGTGAATTTTAGTAAAATTTTATCTTTTTTATATATTGTGCACAAAAAATATGCCTGTTAAGAAATTTTAACAGGTTATTATTAACAATATTTTAACACTATTTTTATGGTATCTTAATGCTGCAGCGTGCCCTTTTTAGCTATCCTTATGCTTTTCTTATGCTGTCCTTATGATTTCTTAATGTACCGGGAAGGGGACCTGGAATGTCATAAAACCCGCCCGCTCCCAATATACTTTTAATAATTCCCATTTCCCGGAGTTCTCATGAAGGAGTCCTTAACACCATCTTCAAACATATCCAAACGCCTCTCCCCACGGAAGCTGGCATTCATTACAGGAACACTGCTCCTCACCTCAACGGGGTTCATATGCCGTATCCTGGGATTTTTTTACCGTATATTCATGTCCCGGACCATTGGCGCAGAGGGGCTGGGTATTTACAATATGGTACATCCCATATTCAGCATCTGCTTTGCGGTGTGCGCAGGCTCCATCCAGACCGCGCTGTCCCAGTACGTGGCCGCCAACCAGGCCCGGGGCAAGGCCGTGTTCAAGACAGGCCTGGTCATTGCCATGGGCATGTCATTCCTCCTGGCCTGGGGTATTTACGGCAACGCAGGTTTCCTGGCGGAAAAGTTCCTGTTAGAACCAAGGTGCGCCCCTTACCTGCCCGTGATGGCCGTGTCCGTGCCCTTTGCAGCCCTCCACGCCTGTATCAACGGTTATTATTATGGCATGCAGAAGGCCAGGGTGCCCGCGTTCTCCCAGGTGGCGGAACAGGTCATCCGCATGGGTGCCGTGTTCCTTATGGCCGGCGTTTGGCTGGATTCAGGACGTGAGATCACGGTCAGCCTTGCGGTATACGGTCATTTAATCGGGGAAATGGCTTCGGCTGCATTTACCGTATTCTGCCTTGGATTCTTCCCGCCTGCCGGAACGGAGGGTAATAAGATAAGGAAGGCAATCCCCCTCTCCTTCCGTGAAACAGCCGCCCCACTGATGGCCCTGGCCCTTCCACTGATGGGCAACCGGCTGATACTCAATGTCCTTGGCAGCGCCGAGGCAATCTGGATTCCCAACAAGCTGATGAGTTCCGGCCTCACCAACTCAGAGGCCCTGTCCATATACGGCGTGCTCACCAGCATGGCCCTGCCGTTCATCCTGTTCCCCTCCGCCATCACCAATTCCATGGCCGTCCTGCTGCTTCCAACGGTTGCCCAGGCCCAGGCGGACGGCAACGAGGGGCGTATCTCCTCCATGATTTCCATGTCCCTGCGCTACAGCTGCTACATGGGGGTCCTGTGCATCGGCATCTTCACCCTATTCGGTAACCAGCTGGGCGTGGGCGTGTTCCATGACCAGAATGCAGGCACCTTCATCACCATTCTGTCATGGCTGTGCCCGTTCATGTATCTGGCCACCACCATGGGAAGCATCTTAAACGGACTTGGGAAAACCTCGGTCACGTTTTTCCAGAATGTCTGGGCCATGGTCATACGGCTGGCTTTTGTGCTTTTTGCCATTCCAAGGTTTGGGATCCAGGGTTATCTCTGGGGGATGCTGGCCAGCGAGCTGGCCCTGGCGCTTATGAGTTTCCTGGCAGTGAAACGGCAGGTCCCTTTCCACTGGGACACGGCCAACATGATTGTGAAACCGGTCATCCTCCTTCTCATATCCATTGGGATGTACCTGGCATTCTCCTGTGTGGCAGCCTCTCTTGGCAGCCTGCCGCTCTTTGTCGAGACAGCAGTGAATATCCTGTTCCTGTGCCTCTGCTATATGGGGCTGCTTCTGCTGTTCCATAAAAGGAAACCGCTTCCGTAAAGGGCAGCCGCTTCCGTAAGGGCAATCATTTCTGTAAGGGCAGCCGCTTCCGTAAGGGTAATCACTACCATAAGAAAAGGAGGGGGGCACTCCCTCCTCCAATGGACTGTTTTATTGTGACAGCAGATAATCGATTGCCTGGGCCAGACCGCCTTCCCACACATTGCCAGTGATATGATCCGCGGCCTCAAGGGCCTTTCTGGTCCCATTGCCCATGGCGATACCAATGCCTGCGTATGCAAGCATGGACGCATCGTTATTCCCGTCCCCAATGGCCGCCATTTCCTCAGGTTCAATCCCGTACCGGGCAATCACTTCCCGGATGCCTGAGCATTTGCCTCCGCCCTTGGGGGTTAAATCCACGCCTTCCCCGTCATGCCATACCGTATACCCGCATTCCGGCAGGAAGGCTGCCAGCCTGACGGCTTCCCTTTCATTAAGATAGGGGATTACCTGGTATATATCATGTTCCAGGGCCTGCCTTACATCCCCCACCGGAGGAATCCTGGTTCCGATCCCATCCTGCACCCGGATCACACGCTCATCCACGTAGTTCAGATACCAGTTTTCCGCTTCCATGAACAGACAGGGAAATGGTGTCCCTTCCAGTATCTTAAGAAGGATGGCAATCTGGCTGCGTGGGATAGGGTTCTTATAGATGACCGGACGGCCAGGGGTTCCTTCATAGCAGTACTGGCCGTTCAGGGTAATATACGCGTCAAATGCCAGTCCCTCCAGCAGGTTCTCCGATTCCACCTCCAGGAAATGGCGGCCCGTCGCAATGAACAGCCGTATCCCCGCATTCCTTGCCCTGTCAAGGGCATGTCTGGTATCCTCTGAAATCCCCTTTTGATTAAATCCTCTCAGCGTACCGTCTATGTCAAAAAATATCGCCTTAACCATGTCCTTTCCTTCCTTTCCGCCCCGTTTTCCCGAAAACACGCGCTCCTGTCAAGAGGCTGTTACCATTATAGCAGTATGGAAACATTTGCGGAAGTACCGTTATTGACTTTCTTCTGGTTTGGATATATATTTATTAAACGGCTGTTTTTTAGACATTCGGATATTTATATATGGAAAGGATTGAATTTTTATGGGTTCTGCAAAAGAAGCAAAAGAAATAGACCTGGGTTCAGGAAGCGTGGGACGGCTGCTGTTTAAGCTGGCTGTTCCTGCCATCACTGCCCAGATCATCAATGTTTTATATAACATGGTGGACCGCATGTACATCGGCCACCTGCCCGGCGTGGGCGCCAGCGCCCTGACCGGTGTGGGTGTCACATTCCCGGTCATCATGGCCATCTCGGCCTTTGCCGCCCTGGTGAGCATGGGCGGAGCGCCAAGGGCGTCCATCATGCTTGGGAAGGGCAGGAAGGAGGAGGCTGAGAACATCCTGGGTAACTGTACCACTGCCCTGATTGCGGTGGCCCTTGTGCTCACTGTATTCTTCCTGACCTTTGGCAGGAGCATCCTGCTGATGTTCGGCGCCAGCGGCAATACCATCGAATATGGCTGGGCCTACATGCAGATTTATTCCCTGGGAACCATCTTCGTGCAGCTGGCCCTTGGGCTTAACGCATTCATCAATGCCCAGGGATATGCAAAGACAGGCATGCTTACCGTGCTCATCGGCGCTGTCTGCAACATCATCCTGGACCCAATCCTGATGTTCGGGCTGCACATGGGGGTGCGGGGCGCGGCCCTGGCAACCATTATCTCCCAGGGCATCTCCGCCACCTGGGTGGTGCTGTTCCTCCTGTCCGGTAAAAGCTACTTAAAGATACGCCCCTGTTATATGAGGCCCAGGGCAGATATCCTGATGCCCGCCATTGCACTGGGCGCGGCCCCATTTGTCATGCAGTTCACGGAAAGCATCCTGAACATCTGCTTTAATACCTCGCTGTTAAAATACGGCGGGGACGTGGCCGTGGGCGCCATGACCATCATGGGAAGCGTGATGCAGTTCTCCCTCCTTCCCCTCCAGGGCCTGACCCAGGGCGCGCAGCCCATCATCAGCTTCAACTACGGCGCAAGGAAGATAGACCGGGTCAGCCGCACCTTCTGGATCCTGCTGGCTACATGTATGTGTTATTCCACCGTGCTGTGGGCTGTCAGCATGTTCGCACCGGGGGTGTTCATCTCCATCTTTACAAAGGACGCTGCCCTGACCGCCTTCAGTACCTGGTCCATCCATGTCTATATGGCGGCCGCCCTGCTCTTCGGCGCCCAGCTGGCCTGCCAGCAGACCTTCATCGCCCTGGGCGACAGCAAGACCTCCCTGTTCCTGGCCCTGCTGAGAAAGGTCATCCTGCTGATCCCGCTTATCTATGTGCTGCCCGGGCTTTTTGAGAACAAGGTGTTTGCTGTTTTCCTGTCAGAGCCCATCGCGGATACCATTGCGGTATGTACCACGGTTACGCTGTTCATAATATCCTTCCGGAAGCTTAGGAGGACCATGGGGTAGGTTTACCTGAATCAAACCGCCCTCTTTAACTCCCCGCTTCCAATATCCATCACAAAACCATATATGGCCACGTCCTCCGGCATCAGCGGATGGTTCCTGAGCAGTTTAACGCTATCCCGCACAGAGTCCTGCGGATTTTCAAATCCGGTAAACCACTGATGGAAGTCCAGGCCCTGTGCCTTCATATCCAGGACAGCCCTGCGGGAAATGCCCCGTTCCACCATATGTGATACCACGGTCCGCTCATCCATGCCCTGCACGCCGCAGTCCGTATGGCCGATTACCATGATTTCCTCAACGCCCAGCTCCAGCACTGCAATCAGCAGGCTGCGCACCGTGCTGTCCAGGGGGTTGAGGATTAAACCGCCTGCATTTTTTATCATTTTCACATCCCCGCCCTTAAGTCCCAGGGCGGCGGGCAGGAGGGGCGGTCAGTCGGGTGTCCATGCAGGTCAGGACAGCCACTTTTTTTCTGGGCCTTTTATCTGACTGGTAAGACAGGGCTGCGCCGCTTCCGGCAAATCCTGCATTGAACTCCAGCATTTCCCTGATGGGACTGCCGTCCCTGATGTCCCAAAGGCTTTCCCCTGTCACTCCCATGAATCTATCTCCCTGGCTATCTTCTCTTTTGTCCACTGGTCCGCAAAGGAAGTCCGTATGGCATTCTTCATGACAGCCTTCCCTTCCTCCTTTGTCAACCTGAAATGTTCCTCCATCAGCCCCAGTTCCTGTGAAACCGTGGTTCCCGTCACGGTACGGTTATCCGTGTTAAGGGACACCAGGAGGCCATTGTCCAGGAACTCCCGCAGGGGATATTCCCCTATCCCGGCAACCGCCCCGGTCTGTAAGTTGCTCTTTGGACACATCTCGACCCCCACATGCTTCTCACGGCACAGTTCCTGAAGCCTGGGATTGCCTCTCATGGCAATGCCGTGGCCCACCCTGGCAGCGCCGTATTCCACAGCCAGTTCAATATTGCGGGCCCTGCCGCATTCCCCTGCATGGATGGTGAATGGTATGCCCGCCTCTCCTGCCCTGGCAAAATACTCCCGGAACAGCTCGTTGGGATAAGCCGCCTCATCCCCCGCCAGATCCACCCCGGCCACCCCCTTTCCCAGATACGCCTTCGCCAGTTCCAGGTTCTTAAGGTTCATCTCATCCGTAAACTGCCGCATCCCGCACAGCAGGATGGCGCAGATGATCCCGGTTTCAGTCCTTGCCCTGGATAATCCCGCTGCCACCGCCTCAATCACTGCCTGGGCAGGCAATGCGTCCGAAGCTGACAGAAGGGGGGCAAAGCGTATCTCCATATACCTGACATTTTCCCCGGAGGCGGCGCAGGCGGTATGATAGGCCGCCTGGTAGAACGCCTCCTCTGATTTCAGGCACCTGAGGGGAATCTCAAATGATTTTAAATAACCGGCCAGGCTCCCGCACTCCTCATCCGCCCGGACCAGCTTCAGGAAATCCTCCCGTGCTTGCGGAACCCTGACCATTCCCTTCCTGCACAGCTGCAATAATACATCGGCCGGAATGGAACCGTCCAGGTGACAGTGCAGCTCCACCTTCGGTATGCTGTCAATCCACATATCTTCCCCTCTCTTCCCTTATGGCTGCATGTTAGAGCGTGTTTGAAAATTCATTCCCGCCATCTGCACGCCCCACTTCGCGGTATATTTGGCCCAAATTCACTTAACGTAGCCCGCTACGCCGCGCTCATTTGGGCCAAATCTCCCACAAAGCGGGACGCACAGCTGACGGAAAGCAATTTTCAAACGCGCTCAGGCTTCCCTGATTTCCACCACATATTCTTTTTCCCCATCCAGGCCATATCTCCTGGCAAAGTATCCCTGATTGCAGCCAATGGTCACAAAGGAAGCCAGGTCATTGAAGATAAGGTTGGACCCTACTGGCACATATCCAAAGGAACGCTCATAGGGAACCCGCTCATGGAACACTTCCTCTCCCTCACAGGTAATGGTTATATCCGTCATGTCCCCATGCTTAAAACCGGTCTTCGCAAAATCCACGTTCAGCACGGATAATTCCGCGCTTCCAAACGGGTCATAGCTCTGGATGCACGCCTTCACATATTTGTCTGAAACCTCAGCCCCATATACCTCATGGCGCACGATTTCCTCCACGGGATAGGATTCCCCTACCTCCTCATAGGTAATCAGGCCGGAGGCCAGCTTTGCCGCGCAATATGCAAACAGATCCCTGCCATGGAAGGTGTGCACATCCCTGGTATTATTGTAGCGGTTTTTCTGTTCGTCAATCTCCCGTATCTGCGTGATTCCTATCATATCCTGGAGATATGTAAGGGTCCCGTTGTCCGGGGTCACAACATAGCTTCCATTTTTAAGCCTGGCCACGGACGCCTTGCGGCTGGTGCCCACACCCGGGTCAACCACGGACACGAACACGGTCCCTTCCGGCCAATATGGCACGGTATACTGTAAACAATAGGACGCAGCCTTTACGTCAAATGCAGGCAGTGCGTGGGTGATATCCTCCACCTCCAGTTCCCTGTCCACAATCCTGCACATTCCGTGCATGGATGCAACTAAACCTGAGTCCGTTCCAAAATCAGACTGCATTACAATAATCGGTTTCATGCCTTTACCTCCTTCTCAATCTCCATGGTCCAGTCCGGACCTTCATGTATATCATATGCTTCAGCCATGTTGACACAATTCGTGGCTATCTGTATCTGCAGTGTCTCGCTGGTCATCAGCAGCGGTTCCCCCTTTTCCACCGACCCGAAGGATGGCACATACGCTACATTGCCCTCAAACACAGGTTCCTGCCTGTTCCTGTTGCGGATTGCCACATGGAGCATATCGCCAAAGCTGATTCCATTTTCCTCAAATACCTCTGCCGGTATGTTGGTGCAGATAAGTCCGAAGTGATAGTCAATGGCGTCTATCATGCCGGATATCCTGCCTCCGTCTGCCTGGTACGGAATGATCTCATGTTCCACAATTTCCTCAACCGGGTAGCTCTCCCCCACCTCCCCGTAGGTGATGACTCCTGCGGCCAGCCTGGCGCCGCAGTATGCGAACAGGTCCCTGCCATGGAATATATGGCACTTCTTTGTTTTCTGGAGACGGTTCCTTGTCTCGTCTATGATACGCACTTCCTCTATGCCGAAAAACTTCTTTAAATGCGTCAGGCTTCCATTATCCGGCGTCACCACATAGCTGCCGTTTTTCAGCCTGGCCACACAGGCCCTCCTGCCGGTGCCAACCCCCGGGTCAACCACGGATACGAATACGGTTCCCGCAGGCCAGAAATCCACCACAAAGCTAAGGGATGTGGAAGCCTGGTAGGTGTCAAAGCTCCTGATATCGTGGGTGCTGTCAAATACCCTCAGCTCCGGGTCCACCATCATGCATACGCCCTGCATGGTACACACGGATATGTCTTTGGTAAAATCGGTCTGCATTACAATTGCTGGTTTTGTTTTCATAACTTGATTCCTCCATTTTATTTGTCTTACTGCAGTATCTATAGAATTGATTCGAACTCCCCGATGGGATATTCTTCACCATTTCTCTTTTTTTCCAGGGATGCCCTCAGGGCTTCCATCTTCCTGTCCTTTAACGGTGTGATGATGATTGCCAGGCTTGCAAGGACCATGCAGATGCCGGGCAGGACCGTGAACAGGGAGCTTATCATGCTCCTTACGCCCTCAGGCTGGACTGCCAGCGTCGCGTCGAACCCGCTTTTCTGAAGCAGGATTCCCTGTATCCCGGCTGCAACCGCGCCCCCAAGCTTTAACAGGAAGGAGTAATAGGACATGATGATGCCGTCCCGCTTCTTACCATTTTTAAACTCGTCATAGTCAATGACATCATATAAAAAGTTAAATACGCACATCCAGTAGGCGCATGTGCCCACTCCCACCAGGGCCACGTATATGCAGCCTGACACCACGCTGTTTATATCCACGAATTTCGCCAGGATCATCACGATTCCGCTGAACATGGTGCATGCCACGAACACCCCGGTCTTGGTGAATACGGCCACAGCCTTGGTGATGAATGGGATAAATGCAATGGATACGATATTCATGGCCGTAAACATGGCGGAAGCCTGGGTCTCGCCCATCCCCATGTTAAAGGTGACGTAGTACAGCAGGTTTGAGTTAAACAGAGTAAGGTAGACATTGGTGAACAGGGCGCAGGCAATGACCAGAAGGTAAGGCCGCATTTTCATAAGGCTCCACATTTCCCGGAAGAAGTCCCTTGCGTGCATGGAGGGCACGTCCACATTTTCCTCAATGGGTTCCTTTCCCTTGGTGCATCTCCACATGATAAGGATGGAGACAACCGTGATGGCGGCGGAGACCACGGCGGCGGCAAGCCATGCCTGGGAGTCGCCGAAGCCCTTTTTCAGCAGGCAGCCCACCAGGAAGGTGGGGACCGAGCTTGCACAGAATATCCCCACATAGCCCAGGACCTCCCGGAAGGCGGATACCTTCACCCGCTCGCTGTCAATGTCCGTGAGCACCGAACCAAATGAATAGTACGGTATGTTAAACGCGGTATAGGCGGTCCAGAATACCAGGACAAGGACCAGGAAATATATGTTTTTCTGTGTCTGGGGCAGGTTCACGTTCATGAACATGAAGATGATTGACGCCCCCATGGGAATCAGGGATCTGAATATGTAGGGCCTGCGCTTCCCCTTCCTGCTTTTTGAATGGTCCACCATGTATCCGATAACCGGGTCCGTGACAGCGTCCCAGGCAATGGCAATGGATATGATGGCCCCGGCTATGACCGGGCTTACCCCCGCCACCGTAATCATGAAAAATGAGAAAAATGACAGTACGAAGTTGTAACAGGTGGAATCCCCGATGGATCCTACCGTATAGCCTAGAATTTCCTTGATGGATAAGTGTCTGTTGTTCATATGTATGGTTCCCCTCCATTTTGTATAGTTCTTAGAACTGGGCCGTTCCCCAGCTTCCATATTCCACAAACCCTGCTTTTTCACACAGGGCTTTCGACGCCTCGTCCCCTGCAAAAATGCATGGGGTGCGTTTCCCCTTCTGAATCTCCCTGCACAGCCCTTCCATGATCCTGGACGCATATCCTTTCCTGCGGTATTCCGGGCTGACCCCGATTCCTCCCAGCATCACCGTCAGGTCCGCACTGGCCGCGCTGTTGCCATGGGCTATGATCTTCCCATCCTTTTCCATGATGACATGAATCCCCTCACCGCTGCGGATACGGTTCTCAATCATGGCCTTCTGGGTGTACAGCGGCCTTAGCTGGGGGATTCCCATAAGGAAATCATAAATCCGGTCCACATCGTCAAGACCGGCGGGCCGGACGGCGGGCGGTTCCTCTGTGGGAAGCTCCTCTGTGGGTGATTCTTCTATGGATTCTTCTGTGGGCTCTTCTATGGGATTTGCCGTCCCCGCCTTCCCTTCATAAGTGTACAGCACCTTCTGTCCATATTCATAATCCCGGTCCAGACCGGAACATATGCGGCTTACCAGCTCCGCCCGTCCCATAACCGTGGTAATCCCACCGGTGACCAGCGAACCTGCTTCCCGGTAATCAATGGCTCCGGCATCCCCCGCCACTATGAAATTATTATAGTACCTGAGGAAAATGCCGCAGCACCCTTCCTTTGCCTCCTGCATGTACACGGTCTGGTAATCCTTATCAAACCCGTATCTTGTGATATCGGCTATGATGAATGTGTGGTACACCGGTTCCTGTTGCAGATAGCGCATCAGCACATGGTAATCCTTGTCACTGCATTTTCTTATCATTCCTGCTTCCCTCAATCGCTTTCCATTCACTTGTTCAACATGTTTAACTTGTTTAAAGCTTATCACCAGTTTTTCTTAAAGTCAATAAAAGAACGGCAAAAATATTCTTTTCATTAATTTACACAAGTATTATGTCTCATTTTTATGCACATCTCACAAAATGTGTCTATTTCCCCATATATACTTCTGTTTCATCCCGGAGAGATATAATTGTATCTTGAATCACAAAGGAGACAGATTGGATATTTACATTGAAGTTTAAAGAAAAATATGTTAATATAAACATGTTGAACAACATGTGATGGTTTCTGGCCGGACGGAGTACTGGATGGAGGCTAAAAGGAGACTAAGATGAAGACTAATTTACGCAGTGAGACAATGCCCACCTACCTGGGCGTTTATAATTCTTTATATACGGATATCATGAACGGGGTCTATCCCCCGGAAACCTATCTTCCGGGCGAGACAGCGCTGTCTGAAACCTACGGCGTCAGCAGGAATACCCTGCGCCAGGCCCTTGCCATCCTGAACGAGGACGGCCTGATCATCAAGTCCCAGGGCAAAGGCACCTTTGTGCCCCCGCGTTCCAAGGCCACGGCAGAGGAACCGATTACCAATCTGATGATGTCCCCTAAGAAATGCCATGTGACGGAAACCATCCTCAGCTACAACTACGGTTCCCCCACCGACATCGCCCGCAATAAGCTGGAGCTTTCCAAAAACGATATCGTGCTGGCCTGCAACTGCGTATACAAATCAGAGGAAACAATATTGGGCTATACCTTTACCCAGATTCCAGCCGCTTTTTTCCCTGACCTGGATCTGAATACAGCAAATCAGGATTCCATCAGGACCACGGTGCTGGAAACCGTGTTCTGCCATGCGGCCAAGGAAACACTGACCATCAAGCTTATCTATGCCAATGAGATGGAGGTGGAGTTTCTTAAAACCCCTGTGGGCACGCCTCTCATCCTGATTGAATCCATATATTCCAACAAGGCTGGCAGGCCCTTTGCAAGGTATAAGTTTTATATCCTGCCGGAATATTATCATCTGGAATTCACAAGGAAGTGATGTCGCGGGATCCAATATGCAGAATGAGACACGGAAAAAAAGCAGGTACCTGATTCCCAAAAGGGAACGGTATCTGCTCTTTCATATCCGGCAGGCACGCAGCCAGCCAAACCGTATATGACGGGAAAGTCCCATACCGCCGGACGGTTATTTATCCTTCATATATTCATCCATGGCATCCACCACTGTCTTTGAGTATGCCACTGCCTCCACCACGGTCTTGGCGCCCAGGACCACGTCGCCGGAGGCAAATATCCCTTCCACCGTGGTGGCGCCATTCTCCGAGGTCTGAAGCAGGCCGTTCCTGGTGGCCTTCAGGCCGTCCGTTGTGTTGACCAACTTGCTCTTTGGCCCCTGGCTGATGGAGATGACAACCGAATCCACGTGAACCTGTTCCGTATCCTCTGAATACCCGGTGATATTGCCCTCCTCATCATAGAATACGTCCTTAAACACCGGACCGTCATCATTGATTTCCACAATCCCCTTGCAGAATTCAAACTTTGCCCCGTCAAGCATTGCATACTGTGTCTCGTGGAGGCTGGCGTCAGAGTGCCTGCCCCTGGCGTACAGGGTCACATGGCGGGAACCTTTCCGGATTACGGTGCGGGCCACGTCCATGGCGGAATTGCCCACGCCGATGATTGCCACCTTATCCCCCAGATCATATGCATCCGGGTTCGCCAGGTAATCAATGGCAAAATGGACATTGCCCAGGGACTCCCCCTTAACCCCAAGGGTCTTTGGACGCCACACCCCTGTGCCGATGAAAATACTCTTGTATCCGTCGCGGAACAGGTCCTTAATCTCCAGGGCGCCGCCGATGGTGGTGTTGGGCCTGATCTTAATGCCAATGGACAGAAGCTTCTTCTTATAACGGTCCAGGATGGACTTGGGGAGCCTGAATTCCGGTATGCCGTACTGGAGCACGCCCCCGATCTTGTCCCTGGAATCAAATATGGTCACGCTGTAGCCCCTCTGGGTCAGCATGATTGCAATGGTGATGCCTGCGGGGCCTGCCCCGATAACAGCCACCTTTTTCCCGTTCTTAGGAGCGCAGTCTATCTTAATCCTCTCCAGGCATGTATCCGATATATAGTTCTCAATGCTGCTCACATGAACCGGCTGCCCTTTCCTCCCCAGGACGCAGTGTCCTTCGCACTGGCGCTCATGGTTGCACACAAGGGAACACACAAGGGACATGGGATTATTGGCAAACAGCATGGCTCCCGCATCCTCAAGGCCGCCTTCCTTAAGGGCCTTGATCATGGCCGGGATCGGCGTATGGATGGGGCATCCCTGCTGGCACATCGGTTTTTTACATTGAAGGCATCTATCTGCTTCGTCAATTACATGAACTGCCATGGTATGTTTCCTCCTCATTTTGAAACATGGTCATCTGTTTTCTCTTCATTCCGTTTTTTGCAGACCCATCATAGCACGGCCTTAGGACGGCTGCAAGAGCGATGGTGTACTTTTTGCAGAACAGCTTGACGCAAAATTAACGGTATCACGGGGAATTTCCCATGATATTCCAGTTGCTGCCCACGGCCCTGCCCTGGGCCTTTATACGGGAAAATGCCTCCGGCAGACCATTTTACAGGTCCGCCGGAGGCATTTTCCCATTCCTGGATATTGTTAAATTTTTCATCCGTTAATAAAATAACTTTTATGCGGCAGCCCTGCTCCTGCCCAGGGCACGGAACACCCCTGTCACCTCCAGTATCTTTGCCACATTGAAGAAGATCAGGGAATCGATGGGCCACATAATCAGGTTCCTCATGATACGCGGTATCAGCATTGCCATGAATGCCTTTCCGTATAACAGGGAAAGCGCCCATGTGTTTAAGAGCAGGTTACAGACAATGGCAACCACCAGCTGGATTGCCAGTACCCGCCAGAAGCTGATGGGCTTTTTGTAGAACGCGCATCCGTACAGCAGGCCCTTTAACGCCACGATCAGGGTCAGGGCCGGCATGAATGGCCCCATTGGTTTTACCAGGTACTTGAGGATATCCAGGGCGCCGGCAAACACGCCCCCGGCCACAGGGCCGAACAGATAGGCGGCCAGCATGTTGGGAATCCCGGAAAAGCCTACCCTGACCGTATCTGTTATGTAGATGGTCAGGGAGCCCAGGATCACACCGATGGCTGCCAGCATGGCGCAGACCGTGATGGTCCTCACCTGCTTCAGTTCCCGGAAAGAACTTGTGAATGTTTCATTGAATCGTTTCATGGCAATTACCTCCTTTGCAGATTTCTCGTACTACAGACGGAGAGCATGCCAGGTATTGCCATTGGGCTGCCCCGCGCACGGCGGTGCATCCATGGAAGGCACAAAAAGCGGCCCTGCACGGAAAATCCGCGCAGTCAGGCCGCTCCATCATCTCTGTATGCAGCGGGATGCGGCTTATGTACCGCAGGAAACCGAAGGTTCCTTTCGTCCAGCTGACAACTCCCTGTTCAGCCGGCACTTAACGCACATATGCCTACTCTGCTCTTCAATATTTTATTATGCCGTTCAACACGGCACTTACTATACTATACACCATATGGTGAAATATGCAAGCACTTTTTGTTTCAATCCACGCTCGGTATATTGTCGAAGTGCGACTGCATCCTACGTAGATGCGTGGTTGACCTCATGGCAGTGGGGGATACCGATTACTCTCCGCCCACCACTGCCGTTAAGTTTGTTTTTGGCAATTCATCTCATCACCTTAGAGGATGGGAGAATCCTTGCTAATATTTGTTGAACAAAGGCGCCTACGGGGATTCCCAGTAATAAATCCCATCCTCCTTGGAACGGATGGCGAAGTCCGTGTCATACAGGTATTCGAGACAGGAAAATGTCTTGCTGATCACCATCTTAAGCTTGATGAACTCCGCCTCATCCCTTGGCACGGACTCCATGCCATAAGCCAGGCATGCCACCTCCTTGGTGGTCATCCTGTGATGGCCATGGTCCAGGATATGCTTAATCAGGTCCGTCTTGTCAAGATAGGCAAACACAATCCGGTTCACCACCCGCTTCACATCCGCCACCGGAAGCTTATGGGCCGGCAGCACCAGGCAGTCCGCATACTCATGCTTAAAATGCTCCAGAGATTCAAAATACCCCATCAGCAGGTGCTCATCCGGGTAGGTGGTACCCACAATGGGGACAATCCCGTCAATGACCTGGTCCGCGCAGAACAGTATCCTGCGGTTCTTTTCATAAAGCCCCAGCTGCCCGAAGGTATGTCCCTTAAGGGGCACTGCCTCAAAATCATATCCTCCATAGGAAAGGATCTGCCCCGCCTTCACAGGCGTATAGGAAAATCCCGGAATCTCAAATTCCCAGCCCTTGTGCTCGCTGACCCGCCGGTTCACTTCCATGAACATGTTCCAGACCTCGGGCGTCCCTTCCTCTGTCACGCCCACGGCCCTCAGCACCTCTGGCTGGTCCTCTTTCGAACCATGGCTGTGGTTATAGTACAGGCAGTCATAGCAATGCCTGTCTTCCTGGGGGTTCATGAACAGCCTGGCCCCCCGCTCCGCATAGACGCTGGCCAGCCCGCAGTGGTCATGGTGCTTGTGGGTCAGGAAAATATCCAGCTTATCATACGTAATCCCAAGGCTTCCCATGGCTTCCTCCATGGTTTCCAGGCACTGCCTTTTCCTGAAACCGGCATCCACCATCAGGCTGCGCTCCCCTTCCCTGCCGGGAATGAGGAAAATCTTTATCTCATCAATGCTTTTCTGATTGCTGTGAAGCACCACTTCATAGATACCCGGTGCGCGTTCCAACATATCTGCCACCTGTCTTTCTGTCACGATTTTTCTGTCATTGTCCGGGGAGGATCATTTAAGCGCCGCCTTTTTGCCGTCCTTGCCACACACCAGGCAATCACGGTCCCCAACGCCGCTCCTGCCAGCACATCCGTGGGGAAATGCACAAACAGATACAGCCTGGAAAATGCAATCAGCACAGCCAGCATCAAGGCCGGTATCCCCCACTTCCTGTTAAACATGAAAACAGTAACCGCCCCTTCAAAGCTAACCATGGAATGCCCGGATGGAAATGAAAAATCCCTGGGAACCTGGACCAGCAGCTGTACCGACGGATCCAGCCAGCAGGGACGCTGTCTGGCAGCCATGTTCTTAAGGGCCACATTCCCCAGAAGGAAACCGATACCGATGGATACCAGCATGCACCCGCCCATCATCCTGGTCCTTGGGACCGCAAAAAGCACGGCGGCCAGCAACAGCCAGAATATGCCATGGTCCCCCAGGGATGTGATGAAGGTCATAAGCCCATCAACCAGCGGAGTGTGCAGCTCCTGCAGTAAATATAAAAAACGGAATTCGATTTTGTCCACCTCTCTCTGACCGCTGAAGCTCATGCAATGCAGTTCTAAAAATAATGTCCCCTGTTCGTACCATTATATCCCACTGCCTATAAATTTGCAATATGTTAATATTTTCACAATTTAGTGCATTCTAATCGAAATAACTTGCATTTTTATAAAACTATGATAAAATCCCTAACTAAAGCATGGTTGGAAAACGCATTAGGATGTATTTTTCCGAAACCGCAAAAAGAGGGAGCGTATGAGTATGAAATCGACGAGTGTCAAGGAGTTTCTGAAACGAAAAAATGTGAACATCACCGTACAGACCTATCTGATTGATGCGCTGGGAGCCATGGCCTTCGGCCTTTTTGCATCCCTGCTCATCGGGACCATCTTCGGTACCCTGGGCCAGCAGTTCGGTATTGAAATCTTCAACGTGATTGCAGACTATGCCAAAAGCGCCACAGGCGCTGCGCTGGGAATCGCCATTGCCCATGCCTTAAAGGCACCGCAGCTGGTACTGTTCTCCGCAGCCACCGTGGGAATCGCCGGCAACACCCTGGGCGGCCCCGTAGGCGCCCTGGTGGCCACCATCGTGGCGGCGGAGCTTGGCAAGATCGTATCCAAGGAAACCCGCCTGGACATCATCGTGACTCCCGGCGTCACCATCATCTCCGGCGTGCTCATTGCCCAGTTTGTAGGTCCCGGGGTTGCCGGATTCATGGACTGGTTCGGCAACCTGGTCAAGACCGCCACGGAAATGCAGCCCTTCATCATGGGTATCCTGGTTTCAGCCCTTATCGGCATTGCCCTCACCCTCCCCATCAGCAGCGCGGCCATCTGCATCGCCCTTTCCCTGGACGGACTTGCGGGGGGCGCTGCCACGGCGGGCTGCTGTGCCCAGATGATCGGCTTCGCAGTCATGAGCTACCGGGAGAATAAGATTGGCGGCCTGATGGCCCAGGGGCTTGGCACCAGCATGCTTCAGATGGGCAACATCGTCCTGAACCCGCGCATCTGGATACCTCCCACACTGGCATCCATGATAACCGGACCCATTGCCACCATGGTCTTCCGTCTCCAGAACATCCCTGCCGGTTCAGGCATGGGCACCTGCGGCCTGGTAGGCCCCATCGGGATCTATACCGCCATGGGAGGCGGTTCCAGTATGTGGATTGGAATCCTTATGGTGTGCTTTGTGCTTCCTGCAGTCCTTACTTTTATCTTTGGTGAGATTTTAAGGAAGATGGGATGGATCAAAGAAGGGGATCTGAAGCTGGACCTTTAGAAATAGGAACCACTGCCGTCCGGCAGGGATATGAACAGACAGGAAGACAGGAATCCGCCGGACGGTGGGTTCCTGTCTTCCTGTCTGTTTTATGACATCTTTCCATGGTAATTCCTTTCATCATTTCTTTCAGGCATCACCTTTCACCGCCTTTGCCCGGAAGCCTATTCCTTCCAAGCCGACCTGTAAATCTGGACCGTACTGTAAATGTGGGATTCCAGCGCCTTCCTCAGTCCATCCACATCACACAGCAGCAGCTGGTCCACTATCTCCGTGTGCTGGTTCTGTACCTGGCGCAGGGTCTCCGGGGTGTGGCAGCCATATCCTGCGAACATGCAGGAGTGGGCATTCAGGCTGTTGTACATATTCATGATCTGCTGGTTGCGGCTGCATCTGACCAGTTCCGTGTGCAGCATGCGGTCATGCTCGGTGAGGAGGTTGAAGTTCTCTTTTGTAAAATCCGCAATGCACTTGCCGTATTCGCGGTTGGAGATATCCAGTATGTCCTGGATATGCTTTACAAAATCCTCGTCATGGCGTACGCGCTCCACTGCAGGCACGGCGCAGAACTGCTCTATCATCAGGCGCGCCTCCCAGTTGTCCTTCATGTCTTGGAAGTTAAAGGTCCGCACCTTCATGCCGCACTTTGGTATGGATACCACAAGGCCCGTTGCGACCAGCTGGTTAAGCGCCTGTTTAACCGGGGTCTCGCTGGTCCCGAATTCCTCGCAGAGCAGACGTACGGTAAGGCGGTCCCCTGGCTGATATTGTTGATTCTGAATCTTTGCCCTGATTTTCTGTGCCACCTCATCCGCAAGCAGCTCAGGTCCTTCATGCCTCTTTCCCATGTGGCAACTCTCCCCTGCAGCACTGGACCTTATTGAATCTTAATTCCAGTTATTTTACATCATTATAATATATTTTTCCAATTTCGTCCAGTCCAGCTCAACCCCCAAACCATCCCCCTGGGGGACGTAAAAGTTCATATGGCGGTCTGCCTGGAACGGCTCTTTGACAATGTCTGTCTTCAGAGGATTGGGATTCTCCTCGGATTCCATCATTTCCGTATTGGCCATGGATGCCGCCAGGTGCAGGCTGGCCCCAAACAGCACGGCGGAACCAAAGCAGTGGAGGGAAACCTTCCGTCCGGCCGCCTCTCCCATGGCGCCAATCTTGCGGCACTCCGTGAATCCTCCCGCCCAGCCGATGTCGGGCTGCAGGATATCAACCGCATCCATGCGCACCATGGTTTCAAAATTCTTCAGCCCCTGCTGTGTCTCACAGCCCGCCACCAGTATGTCAGGCAGCTCCCTGGAAATCCGCTGCATCCCCTCCAGGTCCTCAAAGGGAACCGGCTCCTCCAGCCAGCACACACCCAGGCGGTGCAGCTCCGGCCCGGCCTGGATGGCCGTATAGGAATCCCAGGACGCATTGGTATCCACAATCAGGCGGCCCGGCCCAAGGATCTCCCTGGCTGTCTCCATGCGCCTGATATCCTCTTCCACGGTCACGCTGTATTCCTGGTTCGCCATGTAACGCAGCGGGGAACCGGGACGGTCCAGGTTGCGCCCAATCTTGATTTTAGCATCCTGATAGCCTTTTTCCATATATCCCTCAAGTTCTGCCCTCAGCCCGTCAATCCCTTTGCCCGGTGCATAAAAACCTCCGCTGGCATAGGACGGTACCGTATCCGAACACGCGCCCAGAAGCTTATACACAGGCATATGGCAGATTTTTCCCAACAGATCCCAGAGTGCAATGTCAATACCGCTGATTGCTCCCATTACCATGCTTCTGCGGCCATGGGCAATGGTGCGCCAGTACATGGTGTTCCAATGCAATTCAATCCGCGCCGGGTCCTGGTCAACCAGGATGGGGGCCAGCTGCATTTCCACAATGTACTTCATGACAGCCAGCGGGGCCCCGTATGTAAATGCCTCACCGATTCCGTAATATCCGGAGTCAGTCTCTATCCTCACAAGAAGCGCCTGTCTGGCAGCAGAGGTTGACAGGGCGTCACTGATGGGGGAACAGGTACAGCCCAGGGGGATTCCTTTTACTGCTGTGATTTTCATGGTAATTTCCTCTTCTTTCTTAATAGATACAATATCAAAACACATCCCGGAGAGCCATCATCACACGCTCATCCCCAACAGGGTGGGGAACCACAGGCTTAACTGGGGGACAAAGGTAACCAGCAACAGGGCTGCCAGAAGGGCGCCCAGCCACGGCACCAGGGCTTTGGAAAACCTTCCGATGGAAATATGGCCAATCTTGCTGATGACAAAAAGGACCAACCCAAACGGAGGAGTCAGAAGCCCGATCATCAGGTTCAGCACCATGACAATGCCAAACTGGGTCAGGTTGATGTCATAGGCAGCCAGAAGCGGAAGGATCAGCGGAACCACAATGGTAATGGCCGACGCAGTCTCCAGAAAGCAGCCGATGATCAGCAGGAACACGTTGATGATGATTAACAGCGTGAACTTATTGGACACGATGCTGGTCATGGAAGCCAGTATCATCTGCGGGATCTTGGCCCTGGTCGCCACATAGCCAAAGAAGGTGGCGCCTGCTATGATCAGGGCAATGGTGAGGGAATCCCTTACGGTCTCCCGCAGGATGGCGATGAATTTCTTCATGGTCAGTTCACGGTAAACGAATACATCCAGCACAAGGCTGTAAAGCACCACGATGGCAGCGCTTTCGGTGGGGGTGAACACGCCGCCGTAGATGCCCACCAGCAGGATGAAGGGGGCCATGAGCGGAAGGATACCTTCCCTCAGCGCGTGGAAAAACTCCCTGGCAGTGGGGAATTTGGTCCTGGGATAATGACGCCTGACCGCATAGATGGTGACGACCACCATCATGATGAATGCCATTACAATGCCAGGTACGATTCCAGCCATGAACAAAGCCCCAACGGATGCGCCGGACACGGTGGCATATACCACCAGTGGGATGCTTGGGGGTATGATCGGGCCCAGCGTGGAGGAAGCGGCTGTTACACAGCATGAAAAGTCATTGTCGAATCCATTTTCATTCATGGCCCTGATTTCGATGGCCCCCAGCCCGCCGGCATCCGACACGGCGGTGCCGGACATCCCGGCAAAAATCACGCTGGACAGGATATTCACATGGCCCAGGCCTCCCGGAAGCCAGCCCACCACCTTCATACAGAACGCAAACAGCTTCCTCGTTATCCCGCCCGTATTCATCAGCTTGGCGGCCAGAAGGAACAGGGGGATTGCCAGCAGGGTGAATGAGTTGGTACCTGTATACAGATATTGGCTTAGTATACTCCACTTCATTCCGGTGGTAGCCATCATCAAAGCACAGCCGGTAAGGGCCATGCTGATATATACCGGGACCTTTAACAGGAACAGGGCCAGCATGCAGATCAGGATTACAATTATAATAAGTTTCATATGCCCAGGTCAACCTCCTTTTCTTCCTGCAAAGCCTTTTCTTTTGCTTCTGCGTTAATATCCATGGTCTGGGGTTTTCCAAGGATGGCGGCTCCTGCTTTTATGATTGAGACAACCAGCATGCAGCCAAAGGAAAACATGAACGCATAGTAAAGCCAGTTCATTTTTATCCATGTCATGGAAACAGCGGTGACGCCCTGGTTGCTTCCTGTAAATGTAATCAGGCTGCGGATACAGAACACGCTGAAGACCGCTGTGAGGGCACTGACCAGGATGCTGATGATCCTCTGTGCTGCCTGGGGAAGCATATTCACAACCATATCAACAGCAATGTCCGCTCCCTCTGTCAGCGCCAGCGGCGCCCCAAGGAAGATAAGGAGACTGAAGCTCAGCCTTGAAAGCTCCTCTGTAAAATTCTGTCCAATGGTAAGCAGACGGCAGGAAATCTGGATACACATGCAGGCCAGGATTAAAAGCAGAAGGAATACACAGACGGTTTCCACTATTTTAAGATAACAGTGTGCGATTTTTTTGAACATGCGGGAAGACCTCCTTGATGAAACCAGCCGGGTAACAGGGCCAAAATACTGCCCGCTGCCCCGGCCGGATTGTCCTGTTATTTTGCGTAGCTCATGACCTCGTCATATGTAGATACAGTCCATTTTGTCTCAAACTGCTGCTTGTAATAATCCGTCAGGGCATCGCGGAATGCATCACGGTCCACATCCACTAACGTCATGCCTCCGTCCAGGCAGTCCTTCTTGTACTGCTCCCTGTTTTCCTTGGCCAGCTGGTCCGCATAGGCCAGGTCCTTAGCCGCACAGTCATTCAATACCTGCCTCTGGCTGTCGCTCATGGAATCGTACAGGTCCTTGTTGATGAACAATCCCACAAACTCATATACATGGTCTGTCTCAGCAATATTCTTCTGCACCTCATAAAGCTTCAGGGTATCCATCTGCTCATAGCCGCCCTCGCAGGCCTCTGCCACCTTGGTCTGCAGGGCCGTATAAAGTTCACTCATGGCAACCGTGGTGGAACTTACATTCAGCGCGCTCCATGTATCCACGTACACGGTCATGCCTGGAAGACGGAGTTTTAATCCGGCTACATCGGCCGGGGACTTCACTTCCTTGTTGGAAGCCAGTTCACGGACATCCCTCTGGTGCCAGCCCAGGGTCACGAAACCATTTTCTTCATAGCGTTCTTTCAGTTTATCACCAATCCCGCTGTCCAGCAGGGCTTTCAGGTGGGCTTCGTCCTTAATCAGGAACGGGCAGTCCAGGAAGGTGTATTCAGGTGCGTAAAGATCCAGTCCCTCCAATCCGGTCATGGCCATGTCCAGGTCCCCGCTGGCCACGGAGGAATAGTTGTCGGAAGCGCTTCCCAGGGTCCCGTCTGCAAAAAGGCTGATGTTGATGGTGCCGCCGGACTGCTCCGCCACATCTGCCACAAACTGTAGAAGGGCCATTCCGGCCGGACCATCGGACGCATAGGCCGTGGCCAGGTCGATGTTAAAGGTCTTGTCATCCTGCGAGGCTGCATCTGATGAAGCCGCGGCCCCTTCACTTTTCTGTCCTGCCGCCTCTGAGGTCCCTGCCGCTTCCTGTCCGGCTGCGGATGTAACCTGGGAGGATGTCCCTGAACCGCCGCATCCGGTCAGACCGGCTGCCAGTACGGTACAACAAAGTAACGCCATGATTTTTCTTGATTTCATAATGATTCTCCTTTGCTTTTTCGGTGTTGATTCCCCGACCCATGTTGTTTGTAAATATTAGGTCTAATTTTGTTTCATGGGATTATTATATAAATTTATTGCCACTGTGTCTATATGCAATATTCATTAAATTTTAGGTCTAATATTATGCAGATATTACAATAATAATTGATATCATTAACTATTCTCATTGGTTTACGCATTAAATTAGACCTGATATTGCATGACATGTTAGTAAGTTTTCTCGCTTTTATATTAGGTCTAATATTAAAAATCAAAGCATCAAAAAAGAGAGGCTGAAAAACTGGCCAGCATCGTTTTTCAGCCTCCCTCATTTGAATTTCCATTTTCAGATCATATCAATCATCCAGTCAGTCCTTTGCCATCCCCGTCACTCCGCCAGCTCAATCCTGATGTTCTTCATGGAAGCCTCATACTTCCTGAACGCGCACTTGCCGCACATCTTGGCTGCAAACAGCGCTACATCCGCCTTATGGTAAAGGTCATCGAAATCCGTCCCCTGCTCCGGGACCATGACATAGCCCGCCGAAAGGGAGAATACGATATCGCGTCCTCCCCCGCGGCGTGTCATGGACATTTCATCCACAATCCTGACCAGCTTTGCCTCCACATCCTTTTCGCTGATATTCTTGCACAGGACGATGAACTCATCCCCTCCAATACGGCATACGATGTCATCGCTGCGGAAATAACTTTTCAGCTTTCTTGCATTCTGGACAATCATGGTATCCCCAAAATCATGTCCAAACACATCATTGGCCAGCTTAAAATTATCCAGGTCAAACATGATCAGGGATGATGGATTCCGTGTTCCCTGGGCCAGGTAAGCCTGTATGGCCGGTATGGCGGACTGGCGGTTTAAAAGCCCGGTCAGGGGGTCTGTGGAGGCCATCCTTGTCAGCATCTGGCTTTGCAGCCTGGTCTCGGTAATATCCGTGGTATATCCCACCACGACCACCGGGGTATTGTCTTCATCCACCAGCGTCTGGGCCGCTGTCCTGAACCACACCATGGAATCGTCCTTTGCAGCCACAGGGAATTCAAAAACAAGGGTCTCCCCGCTCCGGTCCGTGCGAAGCTTTTCATTAAAGGCATGTAACGCCTGCCTGTATTCACCGGGAATGCATGTCAGGGTTTCCAGGCATTGGGACAGGCCGCGTATGACGTTCCCCGCCTCCCTTCTCCTGCTGCAGAAATACTTCATGAAGTTTGAATCCGTCACATTGGTCAGTACCAGGGTATCCTGTCTGAGATCCCACTCCCAGCTGTTAATATCAGCCAGCCTGAGGATGGATTCCTGTTTCCGTCCCAGAAGGTCCAGCTCCATCCTTTTCTCCTGTATACCGGTCACATCCTTGTAATTAAACAGGTAAATGGTTTCATTGACCGTACGCTCCACGGACATGGCCTCTGTCCTGATCCACATACGCCTGCCGCCCCTGCACAGGAACGGTGATATATGTACAAAGCTTCCGCCTTTTTCCGACATTTCCCTGATTTCGCGGAGCAGGGTTTCAAATCCATGGCCCGTCTGTCCCTTCAGATATCCTCCGTCCTTTAAAAGTTCCAGATACCCTTCCCTGGAATAGCCCATGGTCCGTGCCAGCCCGTCAGCAATGATTTCATGTTCAAACCTTCCGTCATGGCAGCTGACAAGGACAAAATCCTCCGGCACATGGGCCAGAAGCAGCTGAAGACGCTCCCGCAGGGTTACCAGCTCCGTCACATCCAGGACCACTCCCTGGAAGAATTCATTTCCCTCATACATCATGTGCCTGCTTTGGTCAATGACCCAGATATATCCCCTGGCTGCCTTCATCCGGTACTCCATATTATAGGGTTTTTCGCTGCTGGTAAGGAAGTTCACCCCTCTTTGCACCTTGTCCCTGTCATCCGGATGCACCATATTTATGAATTTGTCATCAAACAGTTCCTTAATCTGCTCCCTGGTATATCCGAATATTTCCAGGAAACGGTTGCTTATGTATGTGAAATCAAAATCACTGTTCTTGGCACAGCGGTGGTATCCCCCCGGCATGTCGTTGTTAAGGAAATTCAGTTCCCCATTCCTCTGTTTCAGGCTGCTGTTGCTCTCCAGCAGGAGACGCTGGGCCTCCATGGTCTCAGAGATATCCGTACACGCGCTGACAATCGCAAGCCTCCCGTCCTCTGCCTCGATTACACGGCCCTTATCCAGGGTCCAGAACCAGGTCCCGTCCTTTTTTGGCATCCTGTAGGTGGTGGTATACTCCAGCCCTGCGTAATATTCCGGTCCAATATCCTTCCCCACCCGCATCCGGTCATCGGGATGGATGGTATTGACCACCTGATAATCAATTGCTTCCGCCAGTTCATCAAATGTCTCATAGCCCAGAAGCCGTACCATCTCATGGTTGGCAAAATACAGCGGGAATCCATCCTCACAGTATCCGCCAATCATGCCGCCTGGCGTCATCTGTGCAAATATGGACGCTGCCACACGGCGGTTATCCTCTGCCAGCTGCATGAAGGACTCATCCTTCTCAGAGATGTGGACCACGGCAGATAAGGCCCTCTGGGAGGCCTCCAGCATCTGTTCCCGGCGCCGCTGCTCCGTAATATCGGACACCGCGCCGTAAAACAGCTTCCGTCCATCCTGCTCCCTGAGGAAGAACACGCGCAGATGCATCCACATATAGGTGCCGTCCCCTCTTCTGCGGCGCAGGTCCCCTTCCGCCCCTTTCAGCGGATTATCATATGCCTGGGTAAATATGCCAAAGGCAGACTCCCTGTCCTCTTCCCTGGTATCCTTAAGGATGGATTTCCTCTGTTCCTCCAGTTCCACTGCGTTGGTGCCTGTAAGCGCGCAGTACTGTTCATTTACCCGCAGCAGCTCCAGCTGCCCGTCATATACCTCGTAGAATGCAACAGCGCCCAGTATGTTATTCATCATGGCATCGCTGGCAATATCCTCTTCCAGCATGTCCTTAAGCCTTACACGTTCAATCTGTTTTGCCCTGATTCCCCGGAAGTCTATGTTATCCTCATCCGCCAGAAGGGGTTCGAATACCTCTATGGGCATGGGATGGAAGAAATAATACCCCTGTCCATAGGTGCATCCCATGTTCATCAGGAAATCAATCTGCTCTTTTGTCTCAATCCCTTCCGCGATTATGCGCAGCCCCATGATATTGGCCAGCCTTGTGACTGCCTCCAGGATTTCCACGCCCTTGCCCATGGACCTGCCATCCATCTCAAGGAATTTCATGTCAATCTTGAGCACGTCCACATTGACATCCTTCAGCATGTTAAGTGAGGAATAACCGCTTCCAAAGTCATCCATCAGGACAGTAAAACCAGCCTCCCGCAGTGATTCCACCACGCCGGTAATGACATTATACTCTTCCACATAAGCGCTTTCTGTAATCTCCACTTCCAACAGACGCGGTTCAATGGCATATCTGTCTGCCAGCTCCTTAAACACAGCGGCCACATCCACTGCATAGATATCCATCCTGGAAACATTGACCGATATGGGGACCGGACGGTGTCCCCTGTCAATCCATCTGCGCAGTTTCCGGCAGACCTCTTCCCAGATGAACAGGTCCAGCTTGGTAATCAGGCCGTTATTCTCTAAAAGCGGGAGGAATACGCCGGGAGGAATCAGCCCCCTGACCGGATGGTTCCAGCGCACAAGGGCTTCCAGCCCCACGATCTTGCCCGTACTCAGGTTACACTTGGGCTGTGCGTAAAATAAGAATTCCCCATGGTCCAGCCCCTTCTGCACCTCGGACAACAGCTTATGGTTTTCCTCCATCTCCCGCATCATACGGCTGTCATACCGGCACAGCCTCCTGGCGTAGCTTCCCTTCACCGATGCCAGGGCTATGCACGCCCTGTCGTACATGGTGCTGATGGACAGGGATCCGTCCTCAATACCATAGATTCCAAAGGCAGGCAGGAAACCGGCCGTTCCCCCGCTCTGCCTTACATACGTCATGATCCGGTTCTGCAGTTCCCCGATGGCTTCCCTGTCATCCGGGATGATGATGACAAAATCATCCCCTCCCATATATCCTGCAATCCCGTTGTATGAAGTCTCAATATCCTTAAGGTGGCCGCCAATCCTGGCCAGAAGCCTGTCCCCTTCCTCCTGTCCGTACCATTCATTAAACAGCTTGAAATGCTCTATATCAACCGCTGCCAGACAGTATGACCCGTTCTTTTTGGAAAGGAATTCCTGGGCGCGCTTAAGGAACACGGTCCTTCTAAGCAGTCCGGTCAGATGGTCAAACTCCCCGTCCCTTGAGGCCAGCATCCTCTTTATCTCATCTTCCCTGGATTTCTGTTCGCTGATATCCTGGATAAAGCACATCACGGTCTCATCATCATTGGAACCGCGCTTAAGGGGTACCACAATCTGGGACACCCAGGTATAGGCGCCATTCAGGCGCAGCCTCCTGAACTGTCCCTTGAGCGCCGCGTTATCCCCCTCATGCTTCAGGCATTCACTGATTGTATCCCTGTTCCAGAATTCCCGGAAGGAACCAGCATCATCCGGATGGACCATGCGCCCCGCCACTTCCTCAAGCATCCGGCTAAGCTTTCCTTCCATGCCGTGGATTACATACTTGTCCTCCACATGATACAGAAGACGGTAGCTGTCCCTGGTTAGATTCAGCTCATACAGCTCGTCATATGCAGATATATTGGTCAGGCTGTAAAACAGGTTCTTATTCCCCTCACGGATCTCGCGCACTAGGACCATGTTGCATGTGCCCTTTCCAGGCCACTCAATCCGGCCAGTCCCTACCTCCAGCCACTTCTGGACCACCTTATTATAGAATACCACCGCCTCGTCACCCTCCTGGTTAAAGGGACAGCGTGCGCATGGCCTCACTTCCTGGCACAGCTTCTCATAACATATGTCACCGCACTGCAGTTCCGGGAACTTATCCCGAAGGGTTGAATTAAAATGTACAATCCGGTAATTGTCATCAATAATATAAATACTGGTTTCGTTGCTGCTTTTCACCGTGTTCATGCACAACCTCTTTTCCCTAATCTGCCAGGGCGTGTTTGAAAATTCATTCCCTAACACTTATGGTACCATTATATTCTTTTTTCAGCATCCCCGTCAACCAGAGAATCTTCTTTCAGGCCCCTGGAGCGTGTTTGATAATTGCTTTCCGTCGGCTGTGCGTCCCACTTTGTGGGAGATTTGGTCCCGATGATGGAGGCGTAGCGGGCTACGCTGACTGAATCGGGGCCAAATATACCGCGAAGTGGGGCGTGCTTTGTCCTAAGGGGGTACCTCTGGTGGATTCCTTAGGGCAGACGGCGGGAATGAATTTTCAAACACGCTCCAGTACGGAAAAAGGATTCCCGGCCATTACTGATGGGAATCCTTTTATGTCATACTTCATCCGAGTACTTCTTCAGATGGTTCAATATGGTCTTTTTATAATCCAGGAACACGTCCGTCACCTGAAAATCCCTTGCCCTTGGTTTCGGCTCCTTCACCACGATTTCCCCGGTTATGGTGCCCGGCTTTCCTGTCAGCAGGTATATCCGGTCAGACAGGAGCACTGCCTCGTCAATGTCATGGGTAATGAACAGGGTGGAAAGGCGGATCTGCTCCATCACGTCCAGATACCATTTGTGGACCGACTGTTTGGTAAGCATGTCCAGGGCGGAGAAGGGCTCATCCAACAGCGCCACGCTGCCGGAAAAAAGATAGGTCCTAAGAAGCGCCGCCCTCTGGCGCATCCCGCCTGAGAGCTGGGCCGGATACTTCTTCTGGGTTCCCTCCAGGCCGAATCCTGCAAAATACTCCCCTGCCTGCTGTCTGGCCTCCTTTTTCTTCACGCCCTTGATAATCAGGGGAAGGGCCACGTTATCCTCAATGGTCCTGAAGGGGAACAGCAGGTCCTTCTGGAGCATATAGCTTACCCGCCCCGGGCATCCTGTTATATCCTCCCCTTCCATCACCACCCGCCCCTCATCCGGGGTGCTTAAGCCTGCAATGATGTTGAACAGGGTGGTCTTACCGCCACCGCTGATGCCTAACAGCGATACCAGTTCCCCCTTGTGCAGTTCAATGGAGATATCCCGGATGACCGGTTCCCCGTCAAAGGATTTGGATACCCCCTCAACCTTCAGCTGTGCCATGTATTCCTCCCGTCCCTTTGCCACGCCTTCCCTCTATCCGGATCAGGCCGTGTCTAAAAATCCGTTCCCGTCATCCGTCCTTTGGCAGATATTCATTGGAAAAGCCTGTATTTTCCTCAATCGGCGTCTCCGTCAGCCCATTCTTGGACAGCCAGTCATAATATGCGTTCCAGCGTTCCGGGGAAATGTATCCCCACTGCGCTGCATCTGCCTGATACTTATCAGCCAGGTAAATCTGGCTTGCCTTTATAAGTTCCGGGTCCAGCTCAGGCGCCGCCTTGCAAAGGATGTCCGCCGCCGCCTGCGGGTCCCTGGCCGCATCCATATATCCCCGGCTCACTGCTTCCATAAACGCCTTTGCCGTGTCGGGTTCATTTTCCAGGAAATCATTATTGGCAATGATGACCGGGGTGTAAAAATCAAATACGGGATCCACGTCTGCAAATGCAAAATAATCGGTTTCCAGTCCTTCCAGCTCCGTCTTCACCCCGGCCCAGCCATAAAAGATCCAGATGGCGTCCACTGATTTCGTCTTAAGGGCAGTCACCTCATCCGTAACCATGCTGGGAATCAGCTTAACCTTATCAAAATCCCCGCCGTCCGCTTCCACAACCTCCCGGATAGTGGCCTTTTCAATGGGAAGGTCCCAGGTGGCATACTGTCTGCCTTCCAGTCCCCTGGGCCTGTCCATCCCCTCCCCCTTCCGGGAAATGATGCCGGATGTGTTGTGCTGGATGACCGCCGCAACCGCTGTCACCGGAAGCTTATTTCCGCCTGAAAACGCAGGCGCCAGGCTGTCCTGAAAGGACATGGCAAACTGCGCCTTGCCGGACGCGGCCAGCACCTCCGCGCCGTTTTCCGGTGGCTGCACCATGGTCACATTAAGCCCGGCATCCTTAAAATATCCTTTTTCCTGGGCCACATATAAGCCTGTGTGGTTGGTATTGGGCGTCCAGTCCAGTACAAAGGTAATCTCCTTAAGGGACTGTTCCTTCCGGTCACCCGCCGCCTGACTGCTCCTGCCGGATGCTCCCGCGCACCCGGTCAGGGCAATTCCAAGCAATGCCGCTGCCAGAATCACTGTATATGTTTTTTTCATCTGTTCCTCCTCCTGCCTGTCCCGTCCAGGCATCCTGTCCCATGGCATAATCATCTGTCCCTGGCGCCGTTGTCCCATGGCATGATCATCTGTCCTTGGCGCCGTTGTCCCATGGCATGATCATCTGTCCTTGGCGCCGTTGTCCCATGGCATGATCATCTGTCCTTGGCGCC
>NZ_JAJFEB020000022.1:0-90486 GCF_020709765.2 Clostridium pacaense | reverse complement strand
CTCCTGATTTTTTCTATATATAGAGCGAAGGTGCCGCTCAATCATCTATTTTGATGATTTTGCGACACCCTCTTTTTGCAAATATCTGGGAAAGAGCATGTTTCTTATTGACATAGGGGATATTCTTTGCTAAAATACATTTAGACGTTTAGATAAATATCTAAATGATAACCGCGGATAACCTTGACATGGTTACCATGCGTACCACATACCGCCTATAGCGTACCACATATAATGGAAGGAGGCCTGTCTTATGTCTTTTGGCGACACGTTTAAAGCCCTTTCAGACCCTACACGCCGTGAAATCCTAGCCCTGTTAAAGCAGGGGAGCATGACAGCCGGGGAGATTGGCGGACATTTTGACACAAGCGGTGCAACGGTTTCCCATCATCTGACCATACTCAGGCAGGCCGGACTGATAGAGGACCGCAAATCAGGCAAATATATCTATTATGAACTGAATACCACTGTGTTTCAGGAAGTGCTCTCCTGGATACAGACATTAATGGAGGCTGACAATCATGAAGAAGACAAATAAAAAACTGACATTCTGGGACATTTTATACTGGATACTGGCTGTTGTGCCATTCCTCATATCACTTATCTTTTACAGCAGGCTGCCGGACCAGGTCCCCACCCATTGGGGAGCAGACAATGTGGTGAACGGATATTCCAGCAGGAACATGGCCGCCTTCGGTATTCCCGCCTTCATGTTTTTCATGGCGGTTCTGGTCAATGTCCTCTACAGGATTGACCCCAAACGGGAGAATATCAGCCGTTCTAAGGAGTTAAAGCAGATAACACGCTGGTTTGTGGTAATCATTGCCGTACTGGTGCAGGTCATTACCATCCTCTCAGGCATTGGCCTATCTTTTAATGTGGGGACGGTAATCAGCGTACCCATTGCATTCCTTTTTGTGGCCCTGGGCAATTACCTGCCCAAATGCAGACAGAATTATTCCCTGGGCATTAAGCTTCCCTGGACACTGGCAGATGAGGACAATTGGAACAGGACGCACAGGCTGGCCGGATATGTGTGGATGGCAGGGGGCTTCCTGATGATGATACTTGGCTTCTTCAACCTGTCCAAATTGTATTTTACCATATTTCTGACAATGGTCCTGATTCCTTCGGTGTATTCCTATCTGCTATACAGAAAGAAAAACAGCGGTTCATGATGTTTAAGCCCTTGCGGTATCGCGGGGCTTTTTTTGCTGTTTCAGGATTGAATATATGGAATCTTTGAAGTATAATAACAAAATAACGATTCCAAAGGAGGACATCATGGCAGTTTCAAATGTATATTACACCAATATGAGAACCACGTTACAGGAAAATCTCCTGCAGAAGCTGGAGAGACTGGTTAAGAAGGCCGGTATGATGGATATTGATTTCAACAACAAGTATACGGCCATAAAGATTCATTTTGGCGAGCCGGGCAACCTGGCTTATCTTCGGCCTAATTATTCCAAGGTGCTGGTGGACCTGATTAAGGCACAAAACGGCAGGGTATTCCTTACGGACTGCAACACCCTGTATGTGGGCCGCAGGAAGAATGCCCTGGACCATCTGGATGCTGCATATGAGAATGGGTATAATCCTTTTACCACGGGCTGCCACATGATCATTGCGGACGGGCTTAAGGGAACCGATGACGTGCTGGTACCCATTGACGGGGAATATGTTAAGGAAGCCAAAATCGGGCGTGCCATCATGGATGCGGATATTGTCATTTCCCTGAGCCATTTTAAGGGGCATGAGGCAACCGGTTTTGGCGGTGCCTTAAAGAACCTGGGAATGGGCTGCGGTTCCCGCGCAGGAAAGATGGAGATGCACAATGCCGGAAAGCCATATGTACATACGGATATGTGCGTGGGCTGCGGTTCCTGTCAGAAGAACTGTGCCCACAGCGCCATTACCATCACGGACCGCAAGGCTTCCATTGATGTGAAGAAGTGCGTGGGCTGCGGACGCTGTATCGGCGCATGTCCAGTGGATGCCGTGGATACCCTTGGTGATGAGGCCAACGACATCCTGAACTGTAAGATAGCAGAGTACAGCCTGGCTGTCCTCAAGGACAGACCGAACTTCCATGTAAGCCTGGTTGTGGATGTGTCACCATACTGTGACTGTCATGCGGAAAATGACGCCCCTATCGTGCCGAATGTGGGAATGTTTGCTTCCTTTGACCCGGTTGCCCTGGATGTGGCCTGTGCGGATGCCGTGAACCGTCAGCCGGTGCTGCCGGGAAGCCTGCTTTCCGAGAAGGAGCATTGCCATCACGACCATTTTACGGACACCCATCCGGATACGAACTGGAAGAGCTGCATCGACCATGCCGTGAAGCTGGGGCTGGGCAATAAGGAATATAATCTAATCACGATTTAACTTAAGGAGGACATAAAGGGCATGAGCAGGAAACGTTCATTAGACACAATCTGTATCCAGGGAGGCTGGCAGCCGGAAAACGGCGGGCCAAGACAGCTGCCTATTTATCAAAGTACCACATTCAAGTACACAACCAGCGAGCAGATGGGGCGTCTGTTTGACCTGGAGGAGAACGGATATTTCTATACCCGTCTTGCCAACCCCACCAATGATGCGGTTGCAGCCAAAATCTGTGAACTGGAGGGAGGGGCAGGCGCCATGCTGACCTCCTCAGGGCAGGCGGCATCTTTCTATGCCATCCTGAACATATGCCAGGCAGGGGACCATATTGTAAGCTCCTCCACCATATATGGCGGCACCAGCAACCTGTTCACGGTAACATTCCCCAAGATGGGAGTGGAGTGCACCCTGGTGAACCCGGATGCGGACGAGGAGGAACTGAAAAAGGCATTCCGCCCCAATACAAAGGTGGTATTTGCTGAGACAATCGCCAATCCTGCCCTGACCGTGCTGGATATTGAGAAGTTTGCCCGTCTGGCCCACAGCCACGGCGTTCCGCTGGTGGTGGACAATACCTTTGCAACTCCCATTAACTGCCGTCCCATTGAGTGGGGGGCTGATATTGTAATCCACAGCACCACCAAGTACATGGACGGCCATGCCATGACCGTTGGCGGCTGCATCGTGGACAGCGGTAATTTTGACTGGGAGGCCCAGCATGACAAGTATAAAGGTCTGACGGAACCGGATGATTCCTACCACGGCGTTGTATATACAAAGCAGTTTGGCAGGATGGCCTATATCATGAAGGCAACAGCCCAGCTGATGCGCGACCTGGGTTCCATCCAGTCCCCGCAGAACGCATTCCTTATCAATGTGGGGCTGGAGACCCTTCACCTGCGGATGCCCAAGCACTGTGAAAATGCCATGAGGGTGGCGCAGTACCTTCAGGCCAGGGAGGATGTGGCCTGGGTGAATTATCCCGGCCTTCCCGGAGACAGGTATTATGAACTGGCCAGGAAGTATATGCCGGAGGGAACCTGCGGTGTTATTTCCTTTGGCTTAAAGGGCGGCCGCAAGGCTGCGGCTGAGTTTATGGATAAGCTGAAAATGTGTTCCATTGAGACACATGTGGCTGATTCCAGGACAGCTGTCCTCCATCCGGCCAGCCATACCCACAGGCAGCTGAATGATGAGCAGCTGGTGGAAGCAGGGGTGGATCCGTCCATGATCCGCTTCAGCTGCGGGATTGAGGATGCGGCAGATATCATCGAGGATATCAGACAGGCACTGGAGGATTAAGACGGGCCTGTGACATGGCTGGGCACGGCGGGTGCCTTAGAGCGTGTTTGAAAATTCATTCCCGCCGTCTGCCCTAAGGAATCCACCATAGGTACCCCCTTAGGACAAAGCACGCCCCACTTCGCGGTATATTTGGCCCCGATTCAGTCAGCGTAGCCCGCTACGCCTCCATCATCGGGACCAAATCTCCCACAAAGTGGGACGCACAGCCGACGGAAAGCAATTTTCAAACACGCTCTAGCCAGGGGATGCATGTAAACAGAAGTGTACTGATTCCAGCCGTACCGGCAGTGACGGATGCCGGCGGCTGGAATTAGCTTTCCCACCTGTTTTGGTTCCGCGTAAAAGACGCAGTATCCCCTTAATCGGTTCCCGCATCCCATCCTGTCGTTCCGTGTATGTTAATGTCTTACCTGGATCATGGTTCCAGTCTTACCTCTTCTATGGCTTTATCTAAAAAAATGATTCCATCTAAATGTTCTAACTCATGACAAAAGCATTTTGCCATTTCATTTTCTCCCGTAACGATAATCTCTTTACCATTTTCATCCAGCGATTGGATTGTGACTTTTTGCGGACGGATTGTTTTCACAAAGCGGTTTGGGAAACTAAGACATCCTTCAATGCATTCCTGAACGCCGCTATACCCTATGATTTGTGGATTTACTAATTTGAGATGGTAATCACAGTAATCTATCACAACCAGGCGTTTTAAGATTCCGACTTGATTGGCTGCCAATGCAGCCCCGTTTTCAGTATGATGCAGGGTTTCTGCCATATCATCAAGAAGCAGTCTGATTTTATCGTCCACCGTTTTAACTTCCTTACATCTTTTCCTCAGAATCGGATCATTGTCATACCGGATGTTTCTTATCGCCATTGTTATCCCTCCTGCTGCTGTCAGCCCTTGTTTTGCGCGTACTATCCTCAAATAAAAACACTTCCTCGATGGAACAGTTGAACACCTGCGATATATCATAAGCAAGCCATATGGACGGTTCGAATTTTTCTGTTTCTATGGCGTTGATTGCCTGCCTTGATGTACCAACCATCTGGCCTAACTGTTCCTGCGTCAATCCTCTTTCTTCCCGCAGTTCCTTAATTCTGTTTTTCAATGATATGCTCCTTTCTGTAATGTTAACCTTACTCTAGTATAGACATTTATTTTAGTAATGTCAACCTTACATTTTGGACTTGAAAAGAATGGTAATGGATAGCCTGTATGCTGGTTTACGTTTTTTAGATGGTAATATAAGTGCTTGACATTGCGACATTGATGTCGCATAATATAAAGAGACACTGATGTCGCAAAAAAAGAATGAATCATGGATATGTGAGGAAAAAGATGGGAATCAAGGGAGAGAAAACAAAGCAGCTTATATGCCGGGCCGCCTACGGGCTGTTTGCAAAAAAGGGATATAAGGATGTGACGATGCAGGATATCTGTATGGAAACCGGGCTTAGCAGGGGCGGCCTGTACCGTCATTATGAAAGTACGGGACAGATTTTCCAGGAAATCATCACGTATCTTATGGCAAGCCAGGAGGATGAATTTGCAGGAAAGGTGCAGGCAAAGGTACCTGCTGCAATGATATTGGAGGAAGTCCTTTGCCGGTATGAAGAAGAGATGATGGACAGCGGCAGTTCCCTGAGCCTTGCCATCTATGAGTTTTTCAGCAATCCCCCGGCGGCAGGATGCAGCCATTCCATCATGCAGCAATACCTTGCTTCTAAAAAGATGTGGGTGGGGCTGATTGAATATGGGATTGGGACTGGGGAATTCAGGGCAGTGGAACCGGAGGCTGTATTTGATGTGATTGTCTTTTCATACCAGGGGGTAAGGATGTACAGCAGACTGATGCCGGTTGACAGGGCAATCCCCCGGAGGATTACAGGGCAGATTAAGGAAATGCTGATTGGGGCACATGGGAAGAAGGAGGAAATATAAGATGAAAACCGTATTTTACAGAAACAGTGCACAACCGGATGGGCTTGGGGATTCACAGGCAATGATCCATCCATCCGATTTAATAAAGCCGGTTCCCGGTTTCCCGGAGACGTGTGTGTCTACATTTTCCAGGACAATCATCCAGCGTTATGCGGCAATGGAGCAGACGGAGGCCATAGCAGTATTATATACCGCCAATGGGGCCAACCCGGTGTATAGGATTACATATGGGGGCAGGGAGTTTGGGCTTTATCTTTCGCTGGTAGGTGCGCCTGCCTGTGTCTGCGGCCTGGAGGAGGTAATCGCAATGGGAGCCAGGAAATTCGTGTTTTTTGGCTCCTGCGGCATCCTTAATGAGGAGAAGGTTGGAAAAAGCCTGATTGTTCCCACCGGAGCCGTGAGGGACGAGGGCACCAGCTACCACTATCTTCCTCCCAGCGCGGAGATTGAGGCGGATGAAGGGACGACCGCGCTGTTAAAGGACTGCCTGATGAGGTGCGGCTGCCCTGTTGTGTTGGGAAAGATGTGGACCAATGATGCCATATACAGGGAGACACAGGACCTTGTGAGGGAACGCAGGGAGGCAGGCTGCATCGGTACTGATATGGAGTATTCCGCGCTTCTGGCTGCCGCCCGTTTCAGGGGGGTCAGGTTTGCACAGTTTTTCTATGGCGCCGACTGCCTGGATAACGATGTATGGCAGCCCCGGGACCTGACGGATTATGGATTGGGAAGCGCGGATAAGTATATGGCTTTGGCCCTTGAGGCTGCTTTGCGGCTGTAAGGGGGCCTGGGCCGTACAGCTGACGGAAAGCAATTTTCAAACACACCCTGGGCCATAACCTGTAGGGAAATATTAGGAAAAACGTAAAGTATCCTTTTTCCTGCCGTGGTAGAATGAAGGTAAGAATATGAAAACGGAGGGGAATCATGACCGGAATCTATGCGCTGGCACATATGGCAGTGGATTTATCCTGCGCCTTCCTGATGTACGCCTTTGTAGCGGGAGGGGAACACTGGTATATCTGGCTGTTGGCCTACAATTTCTGTGCATTTGCCTTGCAGATGCCCATCGGGGCCTGGGCTGACCGGCTGGACCGGAACAGCCTGGTTGCCGCAGGCGGCTGCGGGGGCGTGCTCTGCGGCCTGGTCATGGCCATGGCAGGGATGCCGGCCATGGCATGTGTCATTGCAGGAGCCGGAAATGCATGTTTCCATGTGGGAGGCGGCATCGATGTGCTGAACCGCAGCGGGGACAGGGCGGCATTGCTGGGAGTATTCGTGGCCCCGGGGGCACTGGGGATTGCACTGGGAAGCAGCATTGGCAGGGGAGGAAACGGGCTTACGGGCAGAACCATGTGGGTGGGCATTGTCCTGGCATTGGCGCTGGCTGTGTCTGCCGCGGCCATCCATGCCATGGCAGGAAGGCAGGGGATATGGAGGCGGTCGGGCAATGGGCCGGTTTCCTATGGGAATCTGACCTTTCCCCGGCTGGCGGCAGTGATATGCTTCCTGGGAGTGGTCATACTGCGTTCTTATTCCGGAATGGTACAGGACTTCCCATGGAAGGAGGAGCTGGCCGGAAGCGCCTGGTTCCTGGTCTGTGCGGTGGTCCTGGGTAAAATGGCAGGCGGGTTCCTTGCAGACCGCATTGGGGTGGCGCAGGCCGCGCAGCGTTCCATGTGCGCGGCAGCGGCCGGATTCATCTGCCTGATGTATCCCTTGACGGGAATCCTTGGGGTATTCTGCTGGAATATGTCCATGCCTCTTACCCTGTGGGCGGTTTCCAGGATGTTCCCAAGCGCAAAGGGGTTTGGGTTCGGTCTCCTGACCTTTGGGCTGTTTCTGGGATTCTGCCCCGTATATCTGGCGGGAGCCGGAATACGGACCGGAGGAGCTGCTGAGGCGGCTGCCTCCCCGGTTGGTATGGCTGTGATGGCCATCCTGTCCATGGTGCTTTTGACATGGGGGATAAGGCAGGTGAGGGAATGATGGGAACCTGGATGATTCCGGCACTGGCAGTGTCCCTGGGGCTTACCGTTGTGCTGGAAGGGACGTTTGGCTGGATGCTGGGAGTCAGGAACAGATGGGATATGGCGCTGGTTGGACTTGTGAATGTCCTGACGAACCCGGCGGTGGTGTTTTTATATTATGTAAATATAATATATGTGGGCTGGAACCGGATTCTGGTCACGGTACTCCTGGAGATGGCGGCGGTTGCGGCGGAAGGCCTGTGTTATCGGGCAGCCGGACGTGGCATAAGGCATCCATGGCTGTTCTCGGCCGGGGCCAACCTGTTTTCTTTTATGATGGGAACCATATTGGCCATGCTGATATAAGGTGACTTGACTAAATTAGGGAGGTATATTGTGATGGATGGAGAAAGAAGGAAAGGAATGATGCGGGCTGTAATTTTTGGGAGAACTGCCATACGCGCGGCTATCCTGGCATTCTGCCTGTGCGGGATGTACGCCGCAACTGCATGGGCGGATGTGATCTGGACGCCGGAGGATTCATTTTATGAAAAGAATTACAATGCCTGTGATTATGTGGGACGCCGGTATTATGCCAATGGTCCTAAGGGATACGTGTCTGTGGTGAAGGAGCCTGGAAGCCGGAACGTGCTGGACTACATTTCCAATGGGGAAATATTCTATGTGTCCATGTCTTATGGCAGGGGTATCACGGATACCTGGGGACTGGTCCAATATAAGATGGACGGAGACGGCCGGCCTGTGGAGGACTACAGCTGGGACGATGACGCCGCCACGGTCGGCTGGATTGATATGGACAGCCTTGTGGCGGTTTACGATGGCCTGAGCTTTGCAGAGGAACATCAGGCTGGGATTAAAAAAACAGGTGAAGAGGATATGCCTCAGGTGTCCATTCCGGATAATGGTGTGATTTATCTTTGGGAGTATCCCGGCTCCGGGGAATGGTACGGTAAGGTGGATTCCCTGGAAGGGAAGATGGAATTTGATAAGACATATGAGGATGAGGACGGAAATCTGTGGGGACACTCCGCCTATTATTACGGATATAAGGACTTCTGGGTGAATATCAGCAATCCCGGGGAGGAACATCCCAAAGCAATGGGGATACAACCCCCAAAGCTGGTTCCAGCCATGAACCGGTCTGACCTGGCCGGGCTTCCCAGGACAGGACAGGATAAGATACCGCTGCCTGCGGTTGTGGGAGGGATGATTGTGCTTGTCATCGTGGTGACAGGCGCAGTGATTTACAGTATGTCGGTCAAGCAGGGCAGTAAGGATCATTGATAAAACAGTATGTCGGTCAAGCAGGGCAGTAAGGACCATTGATAAAACAGTATGTCAGTCAAGCAGGGCAGTAAGGACCATTGATAAAACAGTATGTCAGTCAAGCAGGGCAGGAAGGACCATTGATAAAACAGTATGTCGGTCAAACAGGGCAGTAAGGGCCGTTGATAATAGAGATGGGGAAGGCTGCAGGAAAGGAGGAAGGCCATGAGGCAGGATATTGGATATATGTTTGAAAACAGGTGCAGATTGAGATATGGATGGGCATGTCCCCGGCATACGGACAGCAATCAGCATGGATGGAGGAGGTTCCCTGTGGCTGGAATCATACTGCTGGCAGTGTTTTTAGGCGGCTGCGGACAAGGGGCGGATATGGGGAATGCCCGGGGAGGCAGTCCTTCCGGACAGATGGCCGGGACTGCATCTGAAGAGGGTATGGTTTCACGTACGGAGAACAAGGAAGGCCAGGCCCAAGCTGATGAGGGCCATGCTAAAGCCGGTGAAGGCCAGCCGGAAGCAGATGGGGCGGATTCTTTGGAACCAATGCATGTAAGCGGAGTCCAGTTTGTAGAGGGACATGGTATCTGCGCGCCTGGAAAGCCTCCTGTTTATTATGCGGAGCCGGGACAGCAGCCCATAAGCACGCAGGGAGCCAAGGCATGGCTTGAGTCCGTGACCTACCAGGATGGTAAATGGTATTACCGTGTGAAGGTGGAGGATTATTCAGTCACGGTCATACCGGATGATGAGGTAAAGGTACTTCTTAAAGAGGAAGATGAGAACCGTAAGCTTCAGGAAGAGGGCAGACCGGTAAAATGGAAGAAGCCTTATTTTGTCCTGGATTATGAGGGCGGGGTGTACGGCAGGAGCGGATTCCTGGACCGGACCGGGCTGGGGCATGGCTTCTATGACCGGACAACGGAATCCATGACAGACTATATTGAAGGCGCCGGAATCCCGGGAGGCAGGATTACGGCCACCAAACGCACCGGTTCCATTGTATACGGGACTTATGGGACAGAAGGATACATAACCATGTACTGGGATTATTTCACGGAAAATCAAGTCCTTGATACGTTGACTCCTGAGGGGACGTATGAACTTCATGTACCAGGATTTGAGCAGACATTATCTTTCGCGTTCGTGAAAGCCAGGGAGTATCCGGCGGTAGAAGATATACCGGGGATTGTATTCCAGGAAGGGATGGGAATCCTGGCAAAAGGGCAATGGGCGGACGATGGCCTGGACATAACCTATTATACGTACCCGGAACAAGGTTATATCATGTATCCCGTTATTTCGGGACTCAGTTATGAGAATGGGGACATGGAAGGAAAAGGACGGCTGAGGGACAGTGGACACAGCGCCAATGACTCCTGGGATTACATAAGCGGGATACCTAAGGGAAAGCAGGGGCAGACTGTTTCCTACGACCTGGCGCCATCGGCCAGGGGTGGAAGGATATGGCTTGGGTTTGACTCTGTCAATATGATTTATACCGGGGAGCCGGAGCGCCTGTCAGTTCCCATAAGGGACGGGGGTTCGGATATGGATGCCGTGATTGAGCTGGGAGGATGTACGGTGAAATTTACCAGCGCCAGGAAGTCGGAGGAGCCGGTCCTTGGGAATGTCTGGGGAGCAGATGAGGAAGGGCCTTTTGTGTTCGTGGGGGCGGAGGTCAGGATGAAGGACAGTTCCAGGAAGTTTATAAGGCTTAACATGCACAGGGCGGTAGAAAACCCGGCGTCATACCCAGGCTCCGTAATGGCAAGGCCGGTTTATGAAGGGGCTGGAACGGACGGGGGAAATATGGGAAGCTCAGGGCTTAAGGGTTATGAAGTGAGCTGCAGTGAGGGGGAGTCCGTGGTGGAACTGGAGATAAGCGGGGTGATGTATGACTGGAAACAGGAATACCTGGTTCCGGTCCAGATAGAAGAACCATGATGGATGGAAGCGGTATGACCTGTATAGATGGAAAGTCTGGGGATATTCCCCAGGCTTTTTCCGTCCGGCAGAAGCATTTGGATTTTTTTGATAATATGCTTGACAAAGATAACTGTATCATGTATAGTTACAGTAAGAACTGTAACAAATACGATTACACTACAAAGGAGAAAAAGAATGATGGAGAGAATGAATCAGTATGATGCAGTTATAATAGGATTTGGCAAAGGCGGCAAGACAATGGCAGGAGCCCTTGGAGCGGCAGGCAGGAAGGTTGCGCTGATTGAACGTTCCTCCATGATGTACGGCGGCACATGTATTAACGTGGGATGCATTCCTACCAAGTCACTGGTATATCGCGCCGGTCTAACCATGGCAAGAGGAGGGGATTTTAAAGATAAGGCAGATGCATACAGGGAAGCCATGGCGCAGAAGGACAGCCTGACAGCAAAGCTTAGGAAAAAGAATTATGACAAGCTGGACAGCAATCCGAATATCACGGTCCTGGATGGCACAGCCAGTTTTGTATCACCCCATGTGGTGGAGGTGGTGAACGGCGGGGAACGGTATGAGGTAGAAGGGAAGATGATTTTCATCAATACCGGTTCCAGCGCCTTTGTACCGCCCATTGAAGGCCTGAAGGATAACCCTTATGTATATACGAGTGAAGGGCTTCTAAGCCGCAGGGAACTGCCTGAAAAACTGGTTATCATAGGCGGCGGATATATTGGAGTAGAATTTTCCTCCATTTATGCAAGTTTTGGCTCCGAAGTGACCATACTTCAGGATGGGGATATTTTCCTGCCAAGGGAAGATGCTGAGATTGCAGGGGAAGTGAAAAAGTCACTGGAGGCAAGAGGTATCCGTGTACTGACCGGAGTCAGGACAAAGGCCGTGCGCCAGGGCGGAGGAAAGGCAATCGTGGACCTGGAGGGCAGGGACGGCCTGGTGGAACTGGAAGCGGACGCAGTGCTGGTGGCCACAGGGCGCAGGCCAAACACAAAGGACCTGAATCTCAAAGCCGCGGGCGTTGAGGTCAATGCCAGGGGCGGCATCATTACCGATGATTCACTTAGGACCACGGCGCCTCATATATACGCAATGGGCGATGTGAGGGGCGGACTCCAGTTTACATACATTTCCCTGGATGATTTCAGGATTGTGAAATCCAGTGTCCTGGGAGATGGAAGCTACGATTTGAAGAAGAGGGGCGCGGTGCCCTACAGTGTGTTCCTGGATCCTCCATTTTCAAGGGTGGGCATGAGTGAGAAGGAGGCATTGGAAGCAGGGTACAAGGTAAAGGTGGCAAAGCTGGCAGCGGCGGCCATCCCCAAGGCCCAGGTCCTGGAACAGCCGGCCGGACTTTTGAAGGCAGTGATTGATGAGGAGACCGGATTGATCCTGGGGGCCCATCTGTTCTGTGAAGAGTCCTATGAGCTTATCAATATGATTAAACTGGCCATGGATGCAAAGGTACCCTACACCGTCCTACGGGATACCATCTATACACATCCGACCATGAGCGAGGCATTCAACGATTTATTTGCAGTTTAAACATTCATATATAAGGAGATTACTTTATGGGATTTTCATTAGATATAAGCGTACCTGTCCTGACCGTATTCCTTCAGGGCCTGGTCAGTTTCTTCTCACCATGCGTGCTTCCGCTTTTACCCCTGTATATCGGGTATCTGTCAGGCGGCACCGGAAAACGCGGGGAGGACGGACGCATCCACTATGAGCGGAAAAAGGTCATGCTCCACACCCTGTGTTTTGTGATTGGCGTAAGCTTTGCGTTTTTCCTGCTGGGATTCGGCTTTTCAGCCATGGGAAGCTTCTTTAAGAGCAACCAGCTGATGTTTGCCAGGATCGGCGGTATCCTGGTGGTGCTCTTCGGACTGTACCAGCTGGGATTTTTCGGAACCTCCCAGGTGTTGGGCAGGGAGCGGAGGCTGCCGTTTAAGCTGGATGCCCTGGCAATGTCGCCGTTCACGGCCCTGCTCATGGGATTTACCTTCAGCTTTGCATGGACGCCATGCGTGGGTCCGGCCCTGGCCAGCGTGCTGCTGATGGCAGCCTCCGCAAGCACCAAGGCAATGGCTTTTGGACTGATTGGTGTGTATACCATCGGTTTCGTCCTTCCGTTCCTGGCAGTGGGGCTGTTCACGACCACGCTTCTGGAGTTCTTTAAGACACATGTGAATGTGGTGAAGTACACGGTTAAGGCGGGAGGCGTCCTGATGCTGATCATGGGACTTCTGATGTTCACAGGCAGGATGAATGCCGTGACCGGATACCTTTCCACATTCCAGGCGCCTTTTAGCACATCAGCTGATAAAACAGCCGGAGGCAATGGCGGTGATGATTCCCGGGAAAAGGGTGCTGCGGACGAAGGCATGCAGGAAGCAGAAGCTGGTACCGGCGCTGCAGATGAAAGCATGCAGGAAGCAGAAGCTGCTACCAGCGCTGCAGATGCAGGTTCAGCAGGGAGGTCCTCTGACGATACAGGGACAGGACAGGACGGGACAGCGGCGGAAAACCAGGGAGCCGGACAGGATAATGAAACGGCATCTGACGGCGCCGCAGATGAGCAGACGCTTCCGGCCATTGATTTCACCCTGACGGACCAGTATGGGAATACCCACACCCTGTCGGATTACAAAGGAAAGACAGTGTTCCTTAACTTCTGGGCAACCTGGTGTCCGCCGTGCCGCGCTGAGATGCCGGATATCCAGAAATTATATGAAACCTATGACACAGAAGGGGATGACGCCCTGGTTGTACTGGGAATCGCCGCTCCGGGAATGGGAAGCGAGCGCTCTGAGGAAGGGATTAAGGATTTCCTGAATGAACACGGATATACCTACCCTGTGCTGATGGATACCACAGGCGATATCTTCATGAACTACGGTGTATTTTCCTATCCGACCACGTTCATGATTGACAAGGATGGAAATGTATTCGGATATGCCAGCGGACAGCTGAGTGAAGATATGATGAAAAGCATAATCAAACAGACAATGGAAGGAAAGCGGAGTTAAAGACATGAAAAGAGGCAGGGGCAGAAGGAACCGTAACAAAAGAATAAGACATATGTGGCGCAAGACTTGGTTATTGTCAGCGCTGGCAGCTGCCGCTGTAATATACGGAATCGTGGAATTGAGGACGGGAAAGGAGAAGACGGCAGAGAATGCACAGGTAAGCGTGAAGATGCCGTCCTCCGGTTCCGTTGCAGCAAGGAGCCTGGCCGATGACAGGAACAGCAGTGCCGGGGACGGCATGGAACAGGAACAGGGCCCACAGGAGTGGAGTATCCAGGTGGTGGATGTTAATGATACGGAAATGATTGAGATTCCGGCCAGATGGTATCAGGAAAAGGATGATGCGCTTATAAGGGAATCCCTGGAAAAAGAAGCTTCCCGGATTGCCGCAAAATGGAACCGGGATCCGGTAGATTCCCAGATGGAAGCATTTGATAAGGATACAGGCACGTACCTTTATTCAGATGAGGTGTATGGGCGGGCGCTGGATGAAGGCAGGCTGGCAGAGGAATTGTTCCAGGCAGTCAGGGCCTGGAAGCAGGAAAATGCACAGGGCAGAGGACAGGAAGAAGGAAACGGGCAGGAGAAGGCCCGGCCCGATGCGACGGTACAGGCGTCGTTCCTGTCGGTTGCCCCGGTAAGGACAAAGGCCCAGGCAAAGGAGCAGTATAAGGTCATAGGTACATTTTCCACCACTACCACCAGCAATAAGAACAGGAACCAGAACATCCGCCTGGCAGCGGACGCCATTGACGGGCTTGTGCTAAAACCGGGTGAGGAGTTTTCATTTAACATGGCAACCGGGAACCGTACCAGTGATAAGGGATACCAGCCAGCGGGCGCGTACCGGAACGGGGTGCTGATTGAGGAGCCGGGCGGAGGCGTATGCCAGGTTTCCACCACCCTGTACCACGCAATCATCCAGTCGGGTTTTAAGACCACGGAACGCAATTTCCACAGCTTTGCCCCCAGCTATATTGAAAAGGGGCAGGATGCCATGGTCAGCTTTGACGGCTACGCAGGCCCGGACCTTCGGTTTGTCAATACAGGCAGCACATCCATCGGACTGAGGGCAGCGTTTGCAGATAACAAACTGAAGCTGTCAATTGTGGGACTGCCGGTACTGGAGGACGGAAAAACCATATCCATGCGTTCAGAGAAGGTTAAAGACCTGGAGCCGCCGGAGCCGTTATATGAGGAGAATCCTGAACTGGCTTACGGGGAGGAGCGGATAATCGAACAGGCACAGCCAGGTTCTGTGTGGAAGACATACCGCCAGATAAAGAAGAATGGTGAGCTGCTGGAAGAGACAGCGCTGCACACCAGCACGTATAAGGCAAAGGCTGCAAAGATACAGCGGAATTCCGCCGCAGTGCCCCCTGAGGAGACATCAGGACAGGAGAACGCAGACCAGGGCGCCGTGGCCCAGGGAAATGAGACTCAGGACGGGACCGGGCTTCCAGCGGAAAGCCAGGAGATTGTAATCCAGAGCATGCCGGCCCAGGGAGTGCCGGACCTTAACCTGGCCGGACCGGGCAGTGGGGAATGATGAAATATTCTCTGGAATATGGAAAAAACCAGTGCATTTTTCTGGAATTAATGGTATTATTTACAAAGATGTACCAGATGTTTTGATGTGAAAGGGGAGTAGTGATAAAGTGACAAGCGAATTTACAATTGCAGTCCATGCATTGGTTTTTCTCAACCATAAGGCCCAGGTATATTCCAGTGAGGGATTGGCAGAAAACGTCTGTACCAATGCAGCGAGAATCCGCAAAGTCATGGCAAAGCTTAAAAAGGCTGACTTAGTGAAGACAAAGGAGGGCGTGGACGGCGGCTACCTGTTCCACCGGGACAGCCGGGAGATAACCCTGTCCATGGTGGCGGAGGCCCTTGACACCCCGTTTGTGACAGTGTCATGGAAAAGCGGGGATCCTCATATGAGCTGCATGATTGCCTCAGGCATGGCCGGAGTGATGGATGAATTATATGGTGATTTGGACCGTTGCTGTAGGGAGCGGCTGAGTCACGTAACAATAGCTGATTTAGACCAAAGGATATTTGGGAAAGGCGCAGCGGTGATGACCGGGTAATTCCGGCCAGGCCGCAGCGCCTTTATATTTTTCAGGAACAGGTTGGGAATGGAATCCGCTACCGGTATGAAAAGGCTTATGATCCGCAGAAGCCGGGTCCGTGAAGCTGCGGCTGCTGAATGAGACAGACTTGGAAATAATGTTCGGTAGTATAAGGGACCGCATTTCCCCGCATAGGGCGGACGGCTTGCAAAACAGGCCAAGTCATGAGATAATAGGAAAATCGGAAAAGACATAAGAGGAGTGAGTGGATGATGAAAAAACTGCGGGGATTATTCAGGATCATATTTGGGCGGACGGCATTTGTAATCCTGTTCATGGCCATACAGCTGGGTATCCTGTTTGGGGTGTTCAGATGGCTGGAGGATTATGTCCATATCATATATGCGGTATCCATCCTGCTCAGCGCAGGTGTCATCATATATATTTTCAATGAACCTATCAATTCCAGCTTTAAGATGGCGTGGATTGTACCGGTACTGGTAATCCCGGTATTCGGGGTGCTGCTTTATATCTTTGTCCAGATGCAGTTTCAGACCAAGCTTCTGGCCAGGCGTCTCAGGAGTACCATAAAGTCCACGGCGCCCTATCTGAATCAGGACATGGCGGTACAGGAGAAAATCAGGAGGTCCAGCCAGAGGAGCAGCCATCTGATTGATTATATGAAGGATTATGCGGGATATCCTGTATATGAAAATACCTCCGTGGAGTATTTTCCTCTGGGAGAGGATAAATTCGAGGCCCTGAAGCGTGAGCTGAGGGCTGCCAGGCATTTCATCTTCATGGAGTATTTTATTGTGGAGCGGGGATATATGTGGGACAGTATCCTGGAAATCCTGGAAGAAAAGGTAAAGGAAGGCGTGGAGGTCCGCGTCATGTATGACGGGATGTGCTGCCTGATGCTGCTGCCGTATCGGTACCCCAGGGTACTGGAGGGCAAAGGAATCAGGTGCAAGATGTTCTCCCCCATCAGGCCGACCCTGTCCACCTACCAGAATAACCGTGACCACCGCAAGATTGTCGTGATTGACGGTCAGACCGCATTCACAGGCGGTGTGAACCTGGCGGATGAGTACATTAACAGGAAGGTGAGGTTCGGCCATTGGAAGGATACGGCCGTGATGCTTAAAGGGGACGCGGTCAACAGTTTCACCATGATGTTCCTGCAGATGTGGAACGTGACGGAGAGGGAACAGGATGACTTTGGCCGCTATGTACTGCCCAGAGGCGCTGCAGAAACGGGCGAAGGGGAGACAGGCGGATTCGTCCTTCCCTATGGGGACAGCCCCATGGACCGTGAACAGGTTGGGGAGAGGGTCTATCTGGATATCCTGAACCAGGCCAAGAATTACGTCCATATCATGACGCCTTACCTGATACTGGATGACGAGATGGAAAATGCGCTCTGCTATGCTGCGAAGAGCGGCATTGACGTGACCATCATCATGCCCCATATCCCGGATAAGAAGTATGCGTATCTTCTGGCAAGGACCTATTATCCTGAACTGATTGAGGCCGGGGTGAAGATATACGAATATACGCCGGGGTTCGTACACGCCAAGGTATTTGTCAGCGATGATGAGAAGGCGGTGGTAGGGACCATTAACCTGGATTTCAGAAGCCTGTACCTGCATTTTGAATGCGCCACATATATATACCGGAACCCTGTGGTACTGGATGTGGAAAAGGATTATCAGGATACCCTGCGCAAATGCAGCCGGATTACTATGGAGAATTGCAGGGATTATAGCTGGGGCGGTAAGAAACTGGGGCGCCTGATGCGGCTGGTTGCTCCGTTGATGTGAGAGGAGCGGGTGTTTTTTTTCATGGGGGACGTCCGGGGAACTGGCCAGGGTGGGCCTTGTGCCCGGGGGCGGACGGTGCCGGGGAGGCCTTCGGGCATTGGCGGTCCGGGCGCCAAGTTCCGGAGGGGCAGCTTCTAAGGCCCTGACAGTATAAAAGATGGGGGACCGGTGCTATTCGCTGAGAAATCCTGAAGGACTTTCTCAGCTCAGAGCACCTTGGACTTATGCTTTGATGCATTCGTCCACCCCCATCTTTTATACTGCCAGGACCTAAGAAGCTGCACCCTCCTCCACTATGCGCCCGGACCGCCAATGCCCGAAGGCCTCCCCGCCGCCGCCCGCCCCCAGACACAAGGCCCACCCTGGCCCGCTCCCCGGACTGGTAATTCCAGCCATGACGTACGAAAAAACACCCGCTCCGGAAGTAGGATTGTTTTTTGGGTATTGGCAAAGTCTGTCAGTTCTAAGTACCCATATCCCCCCTTTTTTCTATGTACAACATATAAAGAAACTGTCATTACGTCAAATCATACCACACCTTTAATGCACATGTCATTTCACTAAAGGATCCTCCCTGGGTTTGCGGCACAATTCCCCGGCGCAGATTTAAGCGATGCAGAAGCGAAGGAAAAACGTAGCGGGTGAGTGGAATGGGGATGGGGGCTGTGGATGCATCTACAGGGACGTGTGGGTCTTAGGCTGAGGGAAACGGTGCTAAGAGGCTGGCGCCCTTGTCTGAGCCCAACATCCAGATGGCTGGTGATACCAAAGCGCGAGTTCGGCAGCCAGCCTCTTGTCCAGCGCCGTTTTCCTCAGCCTTAGAGCCACTAGTCCCGCAGCCGTATCCGCAGCCCCCATCCCCATTCCACTCACGGACGGAACCACCCCCGCCCTTCTGCCCTTAAAAAAAGTCCACCCCATCACAAAATAAACACATTCTAATGATAAAGTATGAGAAAATAATCCATTCCACTAATCTGAGAGGAGCAATAAAACTATGAACAGACGATGCACAGCCTGCCGGTATCTTGGCGGTTCACTTGCATTTATCACTGCATTTACCCAGGCAGCACCTATCACAGTGATGGCCAATACATCATCTGCTAATTTTGACATGCGTAAGCAGGTGGTCAGCCTGACCGGAATCCTGAACGTGACGGATTATACGGAACAGGTCACCAGGGGGGAGTTTGCGAGGATGCTGGTCCATGCTTCCAGTTACCGTGAGAACCTTCCGGTTTCCAATGTCTCTGTGTTTGCGGATGTCCCGTCAACGGATCCCAATGCGGTTTATATCAGGATTGCCGCATCCCAGGGATGGATGAGCGGATTCCTGGGCGGGCTGTTTAAGCCCGGTGAGTACATAACCTACAGGGATGCTGTGAAGGCGGCCCTGACCATGCTGGGGTATACGGATGAGGATTTTACCGGGGATCTGGCGTCTTCGCGCATTTCCAAGTTCAATTACCTGGAGCTTAATGAAGAGGTGAGCCGGCAGCCGGAGGAGGTGTTGAACCAGACGGACTGCATGAACATATTCTATAACCTGCTGAAGACCAAAAAAAAGGATAGCAATGAGATATATGGCGCGGTCCTTGACTGTGAACTGAATTCAGATGGGGAAATCAATCCCATCACCATCCTGGATGACGAGCGCAAAGGACCGATCCTGGTGCGCAAGGGCTTCAGTGTGGCACAGTCCGTACCCTTTGACACTGATAATGCCAATGTGTTCCTTAACGGTGTGGCCAGCACACTGGCGAATGTGAAGTCATCCCAGCAGGAGGCGGGATTTGCGGTTATTTACTATAATGTGAAGTCAAAGACCATATGGGCTTATACCACCAGGGGCTGGGACGAGGATGACCTGGAGGGGAATAATGCGTATGCACTTTTAAAGGGAGAGGTCAAGAACATATATTATAAGTCAACGGATGTGATGACACCCACTTCCATCCGTCTGGAAATCGACGAGGACAATTCGGACGGTGATTTTGATGATGCTTCCGTGGATGAGAACGGATACCTGACCATTAACCTGGATTCCTCTGAGCTTCAGTACCTGTTCTCCATCTATGGCTCCATCGAGGTGGGGGATGAGGTTGTGATGGTGTGCAATAAGAGCGGTTCCACTTATACGGCAGTAGACGCAATCGAATATTAATGGTTGAGGTGCAGGATGGAAGAGAAGAAAAAGGGCCTGGCGCATTTAGCGGGACAGATACCGTTTCCCGGAAAAAAGGGCCGGGATCATACAGGAAGTGACAATGAAGGAGGCCGGGACAAAACCGGTAAGAAAGCAGGGAAATCCAAAGGGAAGAAGCGGAAATGGCTGAAGCCGGTCCTGGTGCTCCTTCTGATTGGGGCCGCCATAACGGTCATCCTGGTGCGGCGCAGCATGAAGGCATCGGCGGCAGCGGCCGGCGCCCAGACGCAGAATACGGCGGTTGTGGAAAAGAGGAGCATTTCCTCGGAACTGTCATCCTCCGGCACACTGGCGGCAAAGGATACCTATAACATTACTTCCATGGTGGAAGGCGAGGTGCTTTCCGCTGATTTTGAGGAAGGGGACCAGGTGGAAAAGGACCAGGTCCTTTATGAGATTGATAAGTCCAGCATGGAATCGGAACTGACCAGCGCCACCAATTCCCTGACCAGGGCACAGACCTCCTATGAGGATGCCAGGGAAGATTATGAGGATGCGCTCAGTGATTACAGCGGCAATACATACAAGGCCACGGACACGGGCTATATTAAGGAGTTATACATACACGTGGGCGATAAGGTGGGCGGCAGCACCAAGCTTGCGGATGTCTATAGCGACGATGTGATGGAAATCAGGATTCCCTTCCTGTCCGGCGAGGCAGCCCTCATTGGACCTGGTTCGCCAGCCGTTCTCACCCTGACTGATACGGGGGAGCAGCTGGCAGGCGTGGTCAAGGCGGTTGCAAACCAGGATATTACCCTGACCGGGGGACGTATCGTAAGGAATGTGACCATCACTGTAACCAATCCGGGCGGTCTTACCACTACGATGAAGGCCACGGCGCAGATTGGGGAATTTGTGGGCAGTGAGGACGGCGCATTTGAGGCGTCCGTGGACACCACCATGAACGCGGACCTGTCCACCAGTGTGGAGGTTGAGGCCCTTCTGGTGAACGAAGGGGACTATGTGACAAAGGGGACCCCCCTGTTCAGGATGACGGAAAAGTCAGCGGATAAGCTGATGCGCAGTTACAAGGATGCACTGGACAAGGCAGAGGAAAGCGTGGAATCGGCACAGAACAAACTGGACAGCAGCCAGGATAATTATGATAACTATACCATAACAGCACCCATATCCGGACAGGTCATTGCCAAGAACTTCAAGGTGGGGGACAATATCACAAAGAACAGTTCGAGCACAACGGTCCTGGCCACCATTTATGATTTGTCCAGCCTGACCTTTGAGATGTCCATTGATGAGCTGGATATCCAGAAGGTGAAGGTGGGGCAGAAGGTGGTCATTACGGCGGATGCCATGGAGGGGCAGACATTTTCAGGCACCGTTACCAATGTAAGCCTGGAAAGTACGTATTCCAACGGCGTCAGCACCTACCCGGTGACCGTGACAATGGATGAGATGGGCGATTTGATTCCAGGTATGAATGTGGATGGGATCATTACCCTTGAAGAAGCTTCGGATGTGCTTACGGTTCCGGTGGATGCCCTGATGCGCGGAAACCAGGTCTATGTAAAGGATGAGACCGTGACGGAGCAGCAGGGTCCGGTTCCGGCCGGGTTCCGGGCGGTGAAGGTGGAAACCGGGCTTACCAATGATTCCTATGTGGAAATCAGGAGCGGGCTTTCAGAAGGGGATGTGGTCTATGTGGCCGAGTCCAGCAAGAACAGCGGCAGCAGCTTCATGATGATGCGGGAAGGCGGCATGGGCGGAGGCATGGGCGGCCCGTCAGGCGGCGGAAACCGGAGTAATGGCGGAGGAAGCAGCCGCAGCGGCGGTATGGGCGGAGCCAGATAAAATGCTATCCGGTTACCTTGTGGCGGCTGGAGAAACAATAATGAATCTATCTGAGAAAAATGATAAGGAGCCGGATTTACATGGATGACAGGCAGCAGGACGGACCGTTAATTGAACTTAGGAATATCCATAAGATATATTATCTGGGCGGCGAGGAAGTGCGGGCCAACGATGATATCAACCTGACCATACACAGGGGCGAGTTCGTGGCCATCGTGGGAAAGTCGGGAAGCGGGAAATCCACCCTGATGAATATAATAGGCGCGCTGGATGTGCCTACGGATGGCGAATACCTGCTGGGAGGCGAGGACGTGGGCGTCATGAGCGACAGGCAGCTGGCCCATATACGCAACAAGATGATTGGATTCATTTTCCAGCAGTATAACCTTCTTCCCAAACTGAACCTTCTGGAGAATGTGGAGCTTCCCCTGTTGTATGCCGGGGTGGGGAGCGGCGAGCGCCGTGAACGGGCCATGGCATCCCTTAAAAAGGTGGGATTGGAGGAAAAATGGAGGAACATGCCAAACCAGCTTTCCGGCGGCCAGCAGCAAAGGGTTTCCATTGCACGCGCCCTGGCGGGAAGCCCGTCCTTGATCCTGGCGGATGAGCCTACAGGCGCGCTGGACTCCAAAACCAGCCGGGATGTGCTTAATTTCCTGAAACAGTTAAATGAAGAGGGCAATACCATTGTCATGATTACCCATGACAATTCCATTGCAATGGAAGCAAGGCGCGTGGTGCGCATTACAGATGGACAGATTAATTTTGATGGGGATGTGAAAGACTATGCTGCAATCATTCAAGCTGGCAATTAAAAGTATATGGGGCAACAAGATGCGTTCTTTCCTTACCATGCTGGGCATCATCATCGGTGTTGCGGCTGTCATCATCCTGGTAAGCCTGGTCAACGGCTACATGGGCAGCGTGGTGGAGAGCTTTGCCAGCATGGGCGTGAACCAGATTAACGTGAATGTGACCAACTTAAGCTCCAGGTCCTTAAGCGTGGACCAGATGTATGGGTTTTACGAGGACAACACGGATCTGTTCGGCGGGCTGAGCCCCAACGTGACCCTTAATTCCACGGTCAAGCACGGGACCGACACCATGTCCAGCACCAGCGTGGCGGGCCGCAGTGAACAGTATCTGGATATCAAGGACTACGACCTTAAGTTAGGGCGCAATATTTCCTATGCGGATATTGCATCCAGGCAGAAGGTCTGTGTCATTGGGGCATATGTTGCCCAGGAACTTTACGGCAGCAGTGAGAAGGCCCTTGATGAAACCATAAAGATAGATGGGTATGCGTTTAAGATTGTAGGCGTGGTGGAAGCCCAGGAAGAGGATGGCATGGAAGACGGGGGAACCGATGACTTCATATGGCTGCCTTACAGTGTTGCCGTCAAGATGTCCAGGAACGCCAATATCAGCAACTATACCTTTACGGCCCTGGACACCACCAAGGCAAATGAGTGCAAGACTGCCATTGAAAACTATCTCTATGGGATATTCAAGGACGATGACCTGTACCGTGTGACCGCCATGAGCGAGATGCTGGATTCCCTCAATGACCAGATTGCCATGATGAGCGGCATGCTGGGCGGGATTGCAGGCATTTCCCTGCTGGTGGCCGGCGTGGGCGTCATGAATATCATGCTGGTGTCTGTCACGGAGCGCACCAGGGAAATCGGCATAAGGAAGTCCCTGGGCGCTGACAAAGGCACCATCATGCGCCAGTTTGTCATAGAAGCTGCCGTGACCAGTTCCCTGGGGGGCGTGGTGGGAATCCTGATTGGCTGCGTTGCAACCACCCTGGTGGGGACGGCCGTGGGGATATCGGCAACGCCCACGCCGGCAGCCGTCATCATATCCTTCAGCGTGTCGGTGGGGATCGGGCTGCTGTTCGGTTATATGCCTGCTAACCGGGCAGCTAACTTAAATCCCATTGATGCCCTCAGGAGCGAGTAGGATTTTGTATTAGATGAGAAACATTGCGCAAAGGTCTTGAAGGAACCACCCATTTCCATATATAGTTAAATTGTTTATGAAAATTTTATATTTAACAAAGGATAGGGAAATGAGTATGAAAGATTTAACACCACAGCTGTTTCTGTCCATGAAACAGTATTCCAGCAAGCAATTCACAGCAGATGTGATATCAGGCATCATCGTGGCAATCATTGCGCTGCCATTGTCCATCGCCCTGGCCCTTGCTTCGGGCGTGACGCCGGAGCAGGGCCTTTATACTGCCATTGTGGCTGGCTTCATCATCTCCTTTTTAGGAGGCAGCAAGGTCCAGATTGCAGGCCCCACCGCTGCATTTGCGACCATCGTGGCCGGGATTGTCCTGAAAAACGGCATGGAAGGCCTGGCTGTCGCCACCATACTGGCCGGCATCCTGCTGATTGTCATGGGCGTACTGCGCCTGGGGAGCCTGATACGGTTCATACCGTATACCATCACGACCGGATTCACAACAGGCATAGCCGTTACCATTTTCATCGGCCAGATTAAGGACTTCATGGGGATTACCTTTTTACATTCCCCGGTGGAGACAATGGAAAAACTCAGGGAAGTCCTTGCATGCATGGATACCTTAAACCCCATGGCAGTGCTCATAGGCGCACTGTCCCTGGCAATTCTCATCATATGGCCCAGATTTGTCAAAAAGATTCCCCCGTCCCTTGTGGCCGTCATTGCGGCGGCGGCCCTTGTGAAGGGGCTGGACCTGAAGGTGAATACCATTGGGGACCTGTATACCATATCCTCCAGCCTGCCGGTGTTCCATATGCCCCATATTACATTTGGCCTGATTCAGAAGGTGATGCCGGATGCCCTGACCATTGCCGTGCTGGCTGCCATTGAATCCCTTTTATCCTGCGTGGTGGCTGACGGCATGGTGGGAGGAAAGCACAACTCCAATATGGAGCTTATTGCCCAGGGCGCAGGCAATGCTGCATCCGCTTTATTTGGCGGGATCCCGGCAACAGGGGCCATTGCCAGGACGGCTGCCAATATCAAGAACGGGGGCCGCACACCGGTGGCCGGCATGGTCCATTCCGTGGTACTGCTTCTGGTGCTTATCTTCCTGATGCCCTATGCGGCCCTGATTCCCATGCCCGCCATTGCCGCCATCCTCTTCATGGTTGCATATAATATGAGCGAGTGGAGGGAATTCATTGATGTGGTGAAAACCTCGCCTAAAAGTGACGCGGCAGTGCTGTTAATCACATTTTTCCTGACCGTGGTCTTTGACCTTGTGCTGGCCATCGGCGTGGGGCTTGTGCTGGCCTCCCTGCTGTTCATGAAACGGATGGCGGACGTGTCCGATATCTATGGATGGAAGTATGCGGAGGATTACAGGGAAGGGGAGGACGGGGAGCGGATTGACTTAAAGCCGGTCCCCGCGCATGTGATGGTATTCGAGGTCAGCGGCCCCATGTTCTTTGGCGCGGCGGACAAGATTGCCCAGATACCCCTTGATTCCAGGAAGAATGTGCTGATACTCAGGATGCGCAGCGTTCCGGCCATGGATGCCACGGCCCTCAACAGCCTGAAGAAGCTTAATGGGCGCTGCAGGAAAGCGCATGTGACCATGATCCTGTCCCATGTCAATGAACAGCCCATGTCCGTCATGGCCAAGTCGGGCTTTGACCGGGAAATCGGACATGATAATATCTGCGCCTCCATAGATGCGGCCCTTCTGCGCGCCTCTGCCATTGACAGGAGCAGTGGATCAGTATAGACTGGAAATGACCGGGCAGATGGAAAGAAGCCATGCCCACGGGCATGAACCCATGCTGCCGGGAATAGATTGTCAATACGAAAACGTGAAAAGAGGATATAGGATGAAAGTCATCGACATGCACTGTGATACCATATCTGAATTACATAAGGACCATCTGAAGGGAGGCAGCGCCTCCATACTGGAGAACAGCCTGATGATAGACCTTAAGAAAATGCAGGCAGGGGATTACGGACTCCAGAATTTTGCCCTGTTCACCAGCCTGGAACGGGCGGAGGGAAAACCATTTGAATACTGCATGGGCCTTCTGGATACATTTTATACGGAGATGGAGGCGCACAGTGACATGATTGGCATCGTGCGGTCCTACCGGGATATTGAGGACAACTGGAAGAAGGGGAAGATGTCGGCCTTACTGACCATCGAGGAGGGCGGCGTATGCCAGGGCAGCCTTAAGTTCCTGCGCGATTTCTACCGTCTGGGTGTCAGGATGATGACCCTGACCTGGAATTTCCCCAATGAACTGGGATTCCCCAACAAGAGGGAACGGCGTGAGGATGGGACCACCTGTGTGGTGCCGGACAGGTCCAATGGCCTGACCGGGACCGGGATTGGGTTTGTGGAGGAGATGGAGCGCCTGGGCATGATCATAGATGTATCCCATCTGAATGATGCAGGCATATGGGATGTGTTCAGGCATACGAAGAAGCCGTTTGTGGCCAGCCATTCCAATGCAAGGGCAGTGGCCTCCCATCCAAGGAACATGACCGATGACATGATACGGGAACTGGCCAACCGGGGCGGCGTCATGGGAATCAATTACTATACCTGTTTCTTAAGGGATTTTGGTAAGGATGAGGCAATGGTCAGCCGGATATCCTATATGGTGGAACACATGAAGCACATCCGTAAGGTGGGAGGAATCGGCTGTCTTGGGCTGGGGTCGGATTTTGACGGCATTGAATGCGAACTGGAGATGAAGGACGCGTCCATGGTGCCCATGCTGGCGGATGCCATGAAGCGGGAAGGGTTCAGCCAGTCCGATATAGAGGCTGTATTTTACAAAAATGTGCTTCGCGTTTACAGGGAAATCCTCTGATTTGAAAAATTTACGCGGATTTTACATTCCTATGGAGCGGATTTTACTTGCATTTGGTATGCTGTTTACATAGAACAGGCAGGCATGCCGGGAAAGGCGGATAAGCGGAGAATGGAGAAGATTTACATCATAGAGGATGATGAGAATATAAGGAACCTGTTAAAGATTGCCCTGGAGGGATTCGGTTACGGCTCAGAGGGGTTTGAGACAGCGGAAGAGGGCCTTAAACGGATGAAGGAGGAACAGCCGGACATGGCTATCTTTGACTGGATGCTTCCCGGGATGGATGGAATCACGGCCATTAAGCAGGTGCGGCAGACCGACGGCCTTAAGGACATCCCCATCATGCTTCTGACGGCCAAGGAAAAGGAATTGGATAAGGTCATAGGGCTGGACTGCGGCGCGGATGATTACATGGTGAAGCCCTTCGGGGTGCTGGAACTTTCCGCCCGCATCCGCAGCCTGCTGCGCAGGACCAGGCGCGAGGAGTCCAGGGACGTCCTGTCCTATCAGGGGATATCGGTAAACCGTAAGACCAGGGAGGTAATCAGCAGCGGGCATCCGTGCGAACTCACCTTAAAGGAATTCGAACTCCTGGTCTATCTGCTGGAAAACCAGTCCCGGGTGGTTACCAGGGATGAACTGTTAAACCGGATATGGGGCTACGAATACGACGGGGAGACACGGACCCTGGATATGCACATCCGCACCCTGCGCCAGAAGCTGGGCGATGAGGGCGGTTCCTGTATCAAGACGGTCCGGGGCGTGGGCTACCGCGTCATCAAGGCGGATGCTTAGTGGGAATGGAACAAAGGAGGAAATCATGCGTAAGGCCATATTGGAACGTTTTGTCCTTGTGTTATTAGCGGCGCTGTGTATTCACAGCGTCATATTTTATATTGCAAGCAGCAACATGATACTGAATACATCCAGCAGGGATATGAGATATACCATCAAGGCAATTGACAGCATACTGGATTATGATGGGGATTTAATGGGCCAGATGCAGCATCTGGAAGCATTTACCGACATGGACTCCAGCCGGATTACCCTGATACGGACGGATGGGACCGTGATAACGGATTCCGACGCGGACGCGGAATACCTGGACAACCATCTGGGGAGGGAGGAAATCAGGAAAGCAGTGGAGGAAGGGGTGGGATATGCCAGGAGGTATTCCTCCACCCTTAAAAAGACCATGCTCTATGTGGCCTGCCGTTCAGACCATGCGGACATGGTGCTGCGCCTGGCCGTGCCTTATTCCGGCATCAGCGAATACCTGCCCATGCTGTTCCCGGCAGCCCTTGTAAGCTTCCTGGCAGCCCTCATATGCTCATTGGTGACCACCCAGAGGTTTGTCTCCTCCGTGACCCGTCCCATGAGGGACATTTCCGGGAAAATGCTCCAGGTTAAGGGGGATTACACCGAACTTCATTTTGACAGGTACCAGTATCCGGAAATCAACGTCATAGCAGAGACCATCACCAACATGTCCCAGAATGTCAAGGAGTACTTAAGCCAGATTGAAAAGGAAAAACAGATACGCCAGGAGTTTTTCAGCAATGCCTCCCATGAGCTTAAGACACCCATCACCTCCATCCAGGGGTATGCGGAGCTGCTGGAAAGCGGCCTGATCCAGGATGAATCCATGAAAATGGATTTTGCCAGAAGGATTAAGAAGGAGGCGGTCAATATGACCGGCCTGATCAACGACATCCTGATGATTTCAAAGCTTGAGGCAAAAGACGCCGAGGTGGTGGTGACGGATGTGCGCATCAGCGTGCTGCTGGAGGAAATCATGGACAGCCTGAAGCCCCAGGCAGCGTCCAGTCAGGTGTTCCTCCACGCGGACTGCCAGCCCCTGTGCATCCGGGCCAATGTGCAGCAGATGAAGGAACTTCTCACCAACCTGCTCAGCAATGCGGTCAAGTACAATCATCCGGGCGGACAGGTGTGGATCAATATCCGGGAGCAGGGCGGCAACATGGTAATCCGGGTAAGGGATAACGGAATGGGAATCCCTGAGGAAAGCCTGGACCGTATCTTTGAACGGTTTTACCGGGTGGATAAGGGGCGCAGCCGCAAACAGGGCGGTACGGGCCTTGGCCTGTCCATCGTAAAGCACATCGTGAATTTCTACCAGGGAACCATCCATGTGACTTCCAAACTGGAACAGGGCACGGAGTTTGTGGTGACCATTCCCATGGATCAGGCCAGGGCATAAGCTTTCTTTTTGTATTGTACTGAAAAAAATACACTTTATTGCTTTAAAACCATAGGAATTTAAAGCAATAAAATTGACGGCGGAATTTTTTTGTAGTATGATAGGAAACATCCCTGAATGGGAGCAATATTTGGGTTAAAAGAGGAGAGAGCATTATGAAAAAGACATCAAAAATCATGTCTCTGGTCCTGGCCGGAGCCATGGTCCTGTCCCTGGGCGCATGCTCAGGCGGCAGCACCGCAGAAACCACAAAAGCAGCAGAAAGCACTGAGGCAGTGACAGCCCCATCTTCCGGGGAAGGCACAGAGGCTTCATCCGAGGCAGGAGAGGGTGAGGGACAGACCGCAGAGGGCACAACCTATAAGATCGGCATCCTTCAGCTGGTACAGCACACGGCCCTGGACGCTGCCAACGAGGGCTTTCTCGCAGCCCTGGATGAGGCAGGCATCCAATATGACCTGGATTCCCAGAACGCATCCGGTGACCAGTCCGCATGCCAGACCGTTGCATCCAAGTTCGCCAATGACAAGAAGGATTTAATCCTTGCAATCGCAACACCAGCCGCACAGGCAGTGGCAGGCGCGGTGACAGACACACCGGTCCTGATTACCGCAGTGACAGATCCGGCTGAATCCGGTCTTGTGGACGATAACCAGAAGCCAGGGGGCAATGTGACGGGAACCTCTGACCTGACTCCTGTAAAGGAGCAGATTGACCTGTTAAAGCAGATCCTTCCCGATGCAAAGAAGGTAGGCATCCTTTACTGCTCCGCAGAGTCCAACTCTGAAATCCAGGCACAGATGGCCAGGGAAGCAATCGAGGCAGCCGGTATGACAAGCCAGGACTTCACCGTATCCAGCTCCAACGAAATCCAGACCGTGGTGCAGTCCATGGTTGGTAAGGTGGACGCCATCTATGCGCCTACTGACAATACCATCGCAGCCGGCATGACAACCGTAGGCATGGTGGCAGGCGACAATAACCTTCCTGTTATCTGCGGCGAGTCCGGTATGGTGGATAACGGCGGACTTGCAACCTACGGCATCGACTACTATCAGTTGGGCTACATGACCGGACAGCAGGCAGTAAGGATCCTTACAGAAGGGGCATCACCTGCTGATATGCCGATTGAATATCTTCCAGCAGAAAAGTGTGAACTGACCGTGAACGAGGAGACAGCAGCAACACTTGGTATTGATGTATCCAATCTGAAATAAGGCAGTATTTTACAGATTGAATGGAAATGCAGGTGGATGAAAGGGCGGTGCCGCAGTGAGGCCGGGTTTATTCCCGCCTTACGCGGCACCCGTTTTAGGTCGTACCGGTGGGGCCTGATGGTTTCATATAGATGGTTTGCTCAAGCCGTCTGGTGAGGATGTGGTCTGTTTGGGCAAGCTATTTATTAAGACAGCGGGGCAGTGACAGGAGTTAACAGTACATATGGAGGTTATATAGATGAACATTTTAAATGCACTGCAGGGCATGGGCCCTGCGATGTTGGACGCGGTGGGCCAGGGCGTGCTCTGGGGAATCATGGTATTAGGCGTATATATCACATACAAGCTGCTGGACATAGCGGACCTGACCGTGGACGGAAGCTTTGCCCTGGGAGGCTGTGTATGCGCCATGCTGATCTTAAACAAGTCCATGCACCCGGTGGCGGTGTTCCTGAGGAATCCGGTGGCGGCCCTGGTGGTGGCAACCCTGGCAGGCATGGCTGCGGGATTTGTGACCGGCATCCTGCACACCGTATTTGAGATTCCATCCATCCTGGCGGGAATCCTGACCCAGATATCCCTGTGGTCCATCAATCTGTGGATCATGGGCAATAAGAGCAACCTGCCGCTGTTAAAGGTGGATACCATGGTCAGCAGGCTGTCCGGCACAGCCGGGCTCAGCCAGGCCCAGTCCTCCCAGGTCATCGGCATAGTTGTGGCTGTCATTGTGGTGGCCATCCTTTACTGGTTTTTTGGGACGGAAATCGGAAGCGCCCTCAGGGCAACCGGCAACAACGAAGACATGATACGCGCCCTGGGCGTCAATACCAAGTTCACCAAGCTGCTGGCCCTGATGCTCAGCAACGGCCTGGTGGGCATGTCAGGCGCCCTGGTATGCCAGAGCCAGAAATACGCGGATATCCAGATGGGGACCGGAGCCATCGTCATCGGCCTGGCAGCCATTGTCATCGGTGAGGTGCTCTTTGGCTGGTTCAGGAATTTTGCTTGTAAGCTGGCGGCGGCGGTAATCGGCTCCGTCATCTATTTTGTCATCCGTGCCATTGTGCTTCAGATGGGATTGAACCCCAACTACATGAAACTGCTTTCCGCTGTCATCGTGGCCCTGGCCCTGTGTGTACCTGTGGCTGCCGCCAAATGGAAAGCACATCAGGCCTATTCAGAAGGAGGGGAAAACTAATGCTTGAACTTACCAACGTGCGCAAGACATTTAACAAAGGCACCATCAATGAAAAGAAAGCCTTAAACGGAATCAGCCTGTCCTTAAATGACGGGGACTTCGTAACGGTCATCGGGGGAAACGGGGCAGGTAAATCCACCATGCTCAACATGATTGCAGGCGTATATCCAATCGATTCCGGGAAAATAGAAATCGGAGGCATCAATATCTCCAGACAGCCGGAGCATAAGCGGGCCAGATACATTGGACGGGTGTTCCAGGACCCCATGAAGGGGACCGCGGCAGGCATGGAAATCCAGGAAAACATGGCCCTGGCATTCCGCCGCGGCAAACGGCGCGGACTTGGCTGGGGCATCCGGGCCAAGGAAAAGGACTATTACCGCGACATGCTTACCCGCTTAGGTCTGGGACTGCAGACCAGGATGACCAGCAAGGTAGGGCTGCTGTCCGGGGGACAGAGGCAGGCCCTGACCCTTCTCATGGCCACCCTCCAGAAGCCGAAGCTGCTGCTGTTGGATGAACACACCGCTGCCCTGGATCCCCAGACAGCCAAAAAGGTCCTGGACCTTACCAATGAGATGGTAACCGAACAGAAGCTGACCGCCCTCATGGTAACCCACAATATGAAGGACGCCATCCAGATCGGCAACCGCCTGATCATGATGCATGACGGACGCATCATTTACGATGTATCCGGTGAGGAAAAGAAAAACCTGACCGTGGATGACCTGCTTAAAAAGTTCGCCGAAGCCAGCGGCGGCGAGTTTGCCAATGACCGCATGATGCTAGCCAAATAAGGCCTGTCTCCAAATTTAAGAAAATTTTCATATTTTAGCCCATGGATCTATGATATACTTTACGCTGTATGAGTTTACATGCCGAAAAACAAAGTTGGAGACGAATGGAATCATGCTTGAACACAAGGATTATATCTCGAGCCTGAACAAGGCCAGGAAGAAACGCAATCAGAACATAGACCCCAGATACCTGCTGATCCTGCTGGCGGCAGTCATCGTGGTTGGAATCATCGTACTTGGTGTAAAGGCGGCCATGAAGGAGCCGGCCTCAGGCCGTGCATCCGGAAACCGGCCGGTACAGGAAGCCGGGGCAGCAACCGCCTCCGATGCCCAGCCGGCCAGCGAGCCTTCGCCGGAGGAGGAAGCAGCCAGAAAGGAAGCGGAGGAGATACAAAAGACCATTGACTCCTATTCCAACCTGGGCATCGTGCAGGTATCCGGATATCTGAATATCCGCGAGACACCCAGTACGGACGGCAAGATCATAGGCAAGCTTTCCGGTGACGGAGCCTGTGAAATCCTGCAGACAGAAGGCGACTGGTCCCATATCACGTCAGGCGGCGTGGACGGCTATATCAGCAACCAATACCTGATTTCAGGAGATGAAGCCAGGGAAAAGGCAAAGGAACTGGTGAAGCTGAGGGCCACGGTCACGACCGATAACCTGAATATCAGGCAGGCCCCGGAACTGGACCCCAGCAATGTGGTGGGACAGGCGCTGATGGGCGAGCGCTACGTGGTTCTGGGACAGCAGGACGGATGGATTCAGATAGAAGAAGGATATATTTCCGCTGATTACGCAGAAGTATCCTATTCCCTGAATGAAGGCCGTAAGCTGGATATGAAGGCCATGGCCATCAACCAGTATGATAACCTGGTCATTTCCAAGGTGAATAATTATCTGAATGTCCGCGAGGAACCTAAGAGCGACGGCAAGATCATCGGTAAGATGACCAGTAAGGCGGCCGGAGAGGTACTAGAGACCTTGGACGGCTGGTATAAGATTAAATCCGGCCCCATCATCGGATATATTTCCGCGGACCCCCAGTACACGGCGACGGGGCAGGAGGCCAAGGACATTGCCATGCAGACCGCAACCCTGCGTGCGGTCATCAACACGGACGTGCTGAATGTGCGCACGGAACCCACTACGGATGCCAAGATATGGACCCAGATTGTTAAGGATGAGCGTTATCCTGTTGTGGCCCAGCTGGACGGATGGGTGGAGATTGAACTGGATTCCGTGGATGAAGAAGACGGTACCACCACGGACAAGGCTTACATTTCCACAAGGGATAATAACGTGGAGGTGCGCTATGCCCTTAACGAGGCAATCAAGTTCTCGCCGGCAGAGGTTGCGGCCAACAATGCCGCGTCCCGCCGTTCACAGATTGTCAACTATGCGCTCCAGTTCGTGGGCAATCCATATGTATGGGGAGGCACCAGCCTGACAAAGGGCGCGGACTGTTCCGGTTTCACCATGAGCGTCCTGTCCAAATTCGGGGTGTCACTGCCTCATTATTCAGGCTCACAGGCCAAGATGGGCAAGGCGGTGACCTCAGGCAACATGAGGCCCGGCGACCTGATATTCTACGCGGGCAGCGGCGGCCAGGTAAACCACGTGGCCATGTATATCGGCAACGGACAGATTGTCCATGCAGCCAGCCGTAAGAGCGGCATCAAGATATCTACCTGGAACTACAGGTCCCCGGTGGCTATCAGGAACGTGTTAGGCGATTAATGAGATAAAGAATGGATGAAATAAAGATTTCCGGCAGCAGCCAGCCTTCATGGGACAGACATGGGGCTGGCTGCTTTTTCTTTTGTTTTCTGTTTCATGAAAACATATCATGCATATTTTCGTCCCGGAAGTGCAGACTAATGGATAAAGTGTACCAACACAGGATGATTCATGAAAGGAAGTTGCGACCATGGGACAGGCGAAAAACAGCAAAAAGAAAATGGATGACCAGGAGCCGGTAAAAAAGGATGACGAGGCTAAAAGACTGGAACGTGAGATAGAAGAAAAAGAGGACAACCGTCTGGAGGAATACGGACAGGTTATCCTGGAGGACAACCAGAAGCAGAGGAAAATCCATCTGATTACCATCATCGGCGAGGTGGAAGGACATGAGAATTCCTCCGGCAGCAGCAAGACCACCAAGTATGACCATATCCTCCCGAAGCTGGCTGAGATAGAGGATGATGACAGCGTGGATGGCCTTCTGGTCCTGCTTAACACGTCGGGCGGTGACGTGGACGCGGGCCTGGCCATTGCCGAGATGATTGCATCCTTAAGCCTGCCCACGGTATCCCTGGTACTGGGCGGCAGCCACTCAATCGGTGTGCCGCTGGCTGTTTCCACCAATTACTCCTTCATCGTGCCCTCAGGGACCATGATGATCCACCCGGTGCGCATGACCGGCATGGTAATCGGCACGGCCCAGACCTATGAGTATTTTGAAATGATCCAGGACAGGATCCTTACCTTTGTGGCCAGCCACGCCGACATTGCATATGACCAGTTAAGGGACCTGATGCACAATACAAAGATGCTGACCAGGGACCTGGGAACCGTGCTGGTGGGGGAACAGGCAGTGGAGGCAGGGCTCATCAACCAGGTTGGCGGGATTAAGGAAGCCCTTGGGAAACTTTATGAGATGATTGACGGGAGAAAGCGTTACAGATAGCGTTACAGATAGATTGGCGGATACGGAGAGATTGGCGTATACAGACAGCCCCAAAATGTTAAAGTTGCATTTCTTATGATTTTTTTGTATACTAAATGTAACTGGGCCCAAATGGAAGAAATGGATATGCCGGATACGCGGGCCTGGCAAAAAGACTTGTAAGAGAATGACAGGGGGCTATGTTTGTGGCTGAATCAAGTAAACGACAGCAGAGTGGGAACAGAAAACCGGGAAGGCCAAAGGGCAGTACCGCAGGGAAGAAGACAACTCCCTCAAAGGGCCGCAAAGCCTCAGGTAAAAAAGGGTATACGGAAGAGAATACAGAGTTTATAAGAGCAGAAGTGGTCATCATCTGCTCTTTTGCTGTTGCCATTCTTTTGTTTTTAAGCAACTTTAAGTTATGCGGCGTGGTCGGCGATGTGCTGAGGGGCGTACAGCTGGGGATTTTTGGTATGGTGGGTTATCTCCTGCCCATATTGATATTCGTGGGTACCTGCTTCCATCTTTCCAACCAGGGCAACCTCCATGCAGCCATGAAGCTGGCTGCCGTGGTGGTGGCGGTCCTGGTGATATGCGGCCTGCTGCAGCTGTTTTTCGGGACAACCCCGGCAGGGGCGCCCTGGGGGGATTATTATAAGCAGTCCACCCTCAGCGGTGTGGGAGGCGGATTCCTGGGCGGTATCCTTACCTCCTTCCTGGTGGTGGGCCTGGGTAAGCCAGGGACCTTCCTGGTGCTTGCCGTGCTGTTCATCATCTGCATGGTGTGCATCACGGAGCGCTCCTTTGTCAGCGTGGTGAAAAAGGGCGGGGACAAGGCTTACCAGTATGCAAGGGAAGACATGGACAGGCGCAGGGAAATCCACGCCCAGAGGGCGGAAGAGAGGAAGCGTCTCAGGGAGGAGCAGAAGGTACGGGGAGTCAATCTGGACGCTACCCGGCTGACTGCCTATGATGAATACGACGGGGACGGCGGATACGATGAGTATGACGAGGAGGCATTTGACCGGGAATACGGCGCGGATTTGGAGCCGCTGGAGGAACCATATGAGGACGAGGCTTCCCTGGGCCGTGTGGGGGCTGCCGCTGCGCCGTCCCTGGACCGCGGGGCCGCTGCTGCGCCGGTCAATGAATTCAGAGGTAAATTCGACCCGCCATTGGAACATGGGACCGGGGAAGATGCCTCCTTTGACATGGATGACGTGGGGGCCTTGGCCCGTTCCATCGAAGGACACAGGCACAGGCGGGAAGATGCTCCGGTGGTGACCGGCATAACCGTGGAGGAAGATGGATTTGGCTTGGAAGGCAGCCAGGATGTCATCCATGTACATAAGGATTCCCGCACCCTGGAAGAAATGGATATGGCTGTGGCTGCACAGGGGAACGGCTGGCCCGAAGAGGAGGTCCCGTGGGATTCAGGGACTGAGGACCCAGGGACAGGGGACGGCGCCAGAGGGCAGGAGGAGGATTTCCCTGAAACGGATACATATATGGAGGATGACTCGGAACAGGGGCTTAATTATGACAGCGTGTTTGTGCCGGAGGAACCAAAACGTGTGGTGACCGCTTCCGGCAAGGTCATAGAAACAGAGACCGAACTGCTTAAGAAAAAGATAGAGAAAAAGAAAGAAGGGACTGCCAAAGGGGATACGGAGATTTCCGTGGCAGAGGAGATTAAGAAGAAGGAAGAGGTGGTCAAGAAGGAATATGTATTTCCTCCCACCACCCTGCTCAAGAAGGGCAGCAAGAGCGCAGGCGCATTTTCAGGTGAAGAATACAAGGCCACGGCCATCAAGCTGCAGCAGACCCTGCACAACTTCGGGGTGGGCGTTACCGTGACCAACATAAGCTGCGGTCCTGCGGTGACAAGATATGAACTGCTTCCGGAACAGGGGGTTAAGGTCAGCAAGATCGTGGGCCTGACCGATGACATCAAGCTGAGCCTGGCTGCCGCAGACATAAGGATTGAGGCGCCGATACCAGGCAAGTCCGCAGTGGGCATTGAGGTGCCCAATAAAGAGAACAACATGGTCTATCTCAGGGAACTTCTGGAGGCGGAATCATTCATCAGCCACAAGTCACGTCTGGCCTTTGCAGTGGGCAAGGATATCGGCGGGCAGGTGGTGGTGACGGATATTGCCAAGATGCCCCACCTTTTAATCGCAGGCGCCACGGGTTCCGGTAAATCCGTATGCATCAACACCCTGATCATGAGCATCATCTTCAAATCAAAGCCTGAGGATGTGAAGCTGATCATGGTGGACCCCAAGGTGGTGGAACTGAGCGTCTATAATGGAATCCCGCACCTGCTGATCCCGGTGGTCACGGACCCCAAGAAGGCGTCCGGCGCCCTTAACTGGGCCGTGGCTGAGATGACGGACCGCTACAAGAAGTTTGCGGAATGCAATGTCAGGGATCTGAAGGGATATAATGAAAGGGTTGAAAAGATTAAGGATATTGAGGATGAGAAAAAACCTCAGAAACTGCCCCAGATTGTCATTATCGTGGATGAGCTGGCAGACCTTATGATGGTGGCCCCAGGCGAGGTGGAGGATGCCATCTGCCGTCTGGCACAGCTGGCCCGTGCAGCAGGCATCCATCTGGTCATTGCCACCCAGAGGCCTTCAGTTAACGTCATTACAGGCCTTATCAAGGCCAATGTGCCGTCCAGGATTGCATTTTCCGTATCTTCCGGCGTGGACTCCAGGACCATCATTGACATGAATGGGGCTGAGAAGCTGCTGGGCAAGGGGGACATGCTCTTTTATCCGGCAGGCTTTCCAAAGCCCCAGCGTGTCCAGGGCGCCTTTGTGTCCGATGAGGAAGTGGGCCGGGTAGTGGATTTCCTTACGGAACAGGGAATGGTGGCTGAGTACAGTCCTGAGGTGGAGAGCAGGGTATCCTCGCCTTCCATGGACGCGGGAAGCAGCCAGAGCGACAGGGATGAGTATTTCATCCAGGCCGCCAGGTTCATCATAGAAAAGGACAAGGCATCCATCGGCATGCTTCAGAGGATGTTCAAGATTGGATTTAACCGTGCCGCGCGTATCATGGACCAGCTGGCGGAAGCAGGCGTGGTGGGGGAGGAGGAAGGAACCAAGCCCAGGAAGATACTTATGAGTGCACAGGAGTTTGAGGAGTTTATGGAACAGTAAACATAAATGATATAAAAAACAAGGAGGATATACCCATGAAGTCAGATATCGAGATTGCTCAGGAAGCAGTAATGCAGCCCATTAAGGAGGTTGCGGCGTCTTACGGGATTTCCGAGGATGACCTGGAACTGTATGGTAAGTATAAAGCCAAGCTGACAGATAAGCTGTGGGACAAGGTTAAGGACAGGCCGGACGGAAAGCTGGTGCTGGTGACGGCCATCAACCCCACCCCGGCCGGAGAAGGTAAGACCACCACAACAGTGGGCCTGGGTGAGGCATTCGGGCGCATGAAGAAGAGCGCCATCATCGCCCTGCGGGAACCGTCCTTAGGACCCTGCTTTGGAATCAAGGGAGGCGCTGCAGGAGGCGGATTTGCACAGGTGGTTCCCATGGAGGACTTAAACCTGCATTTCACAGGGGATTTCCACGCCATCACCTCGGCCAATAACCTGCTGGCAGCCCTCCTTGACAACCATATCCAGCAGGGCAATGCGCTGGGAATCGACCCAAGACAGGTGATGTGGAAGCGCTGTGAGGACATGAATGACCGGGCGCTGCGCAATATCGTCATCGGCCTGGGGGCAAAGGCGGACGGCATGGTGAGGGAAGACCACTTTGTCATCACGGTTGCCTCCGAAATCATGGCAATCCTCTGTCTGGCTGACAATATGGAGGACTTAAAGGCCCGTCTGGGCAGGATCATCGTGGCCTATAATTTTGCAGGACAGCCAGTAACCGCAGATGACCTCCATGCAACCGGCTCCATGGCAGCCCTTTTAAAGGACGCCTTAAAGCCCAACCTGATCCAGACCCTGGAGCACACAGGCGCCCTGGTGCACGGCGGACCATTTGCCAATATTGCCCATGGATGCAACAGCGTAAGGGCCACCAAGACTGCCCTTAAGCTGGCGGATATTGTTGTGACAGAGGCCGGGTTCGGCGCCGACCTTGGGGCAGAGAAGTTCCTGGACATCAAGTGCCGCATGGCGGGCCTTAAGCCGGACGCAGTTGTGCTGGTTGCCACGGTAAGGGCGCTTAAGTACAATGGCGGTGTTCCCAAGGACCAGCTGTCCGGGGAGAACCTGGATGCGTTAAAGCGCGGTATCGTCAACCTGGAAAAACACATTGAGAATATCCAGAAGTACGATGTGCCTGTCATCGTGACCCTCAATTCCTTCATAACCGATACAGAGGCAGAATATGCTTATATCAAGAAGTTCTGCGAGGACAGAGGCTGCGAGTTCGCCCTTTCCGAGGTCTGGGCCAAGGGCGGCGAGGGCGGGATTGCCCTTGCACAGAAAGTGCTTGAAACCCTGGAGCACAGGCCGTCCAATTTCCGTGTGCTGTATCCCGATGATATATCATTAAAGGATAAAATCCACACGGTTGCCACGGAGATTTACGGAGCGGACGGTGTGTCCTATGCGCCAGCTGCCTTAAAGGCATTAAAGAACATAGAGGACATGGGATTCGCCAACCTGCCCGTATGCATGGCAAAGACCCAGTATTCCCTGTCCGATGACCAGACAAAGCTGGGCAGGCCCACTGGCTTTACCATCAATGTAAGGGATGCCTATGTGTCGGCAGGCGCAGGTTTTGTGGTTGCCCTCACAGGCTCCATCATGACCATGCCGGGACTTCCTAAGAAACCGGCGGCTGAGAATATTGATGTGGATAAGAATGGAAGGATAACAGGACTTTTCTAGTACAGCTGGCGGAAAGCAATTTTCAAACACGCCCAAGGCAGAACAGACAGAGAGGACTTCATAATGGTATTAAGAGATTGGCTTAAAGGACTTGAATATGAGTGTATCAGGGGCAGCCTGGACACGGAAGTAGCGGAAGTGGTTTATGACTCCAGAAAGGCTGCGCCGGGGGCGGTGTTTGTGTGCATGGCAGGAACCAGGGTGGATTCCCACCGGTTTGTGCCGGATGTGCTGAAGGCAGGCGTCCGGGTATTGGTGACGGAGCGGGGGATTGAGGAAGAACTTAAGAAGGCAAAGGAGGAAGGCGGACTGACAGAGGAAGCTCTGTCTGAGGTCACGGTCCTTCAGACAGGGGACGGACGGCATGCCCTGGCCCTTCTGTCAGCCGCCAGGTTCGGATATCCGGCAGCAAAGATGGTTACCATCGGCGTCACAGGCACCAAGGGAAAGACCACCACCACCCATATGATTAAGACAATCCTTGAGGCGGCAGGCAAAAAGGTGGGGATGATCGGCACCACGGGCACCGTCATAGGCGATAAGGTGACCCCGACCATGAATACCACCCCGGAATCCTGGCAGCTGCACCAGGCATTTGCACAGATGGCAGACAGCGGCTGCCAGTATATGATCATGGAGGTTTCCTCTCAGGGCATCAAGATGCACCGGGTGGATGGGATTACCTTTGATTACGGTATTTTCACCAACATTTCCCCGGACCATATCGGGCCGGATGAACATGCGGATTTTGCGGAATATCTGTACTGTAAATCCAGGCTCCTGAATATGTGCAGGATTGGCCTGGTAAACCGGAATGACAGCCACTTTGAGGATATCATTAAGGACGCGGACTGTGAGCTTTATACCTACAGCGTGACGGAAGAAAGGGGCGGACTTCACGGAAGCGGGGAGTCCGGGGCTGATTTTACGGCTTCAGATGTCCGTTATGTGTCCCAGCCGGATTTCGTGGGCACTGAATTTGATGTGAAGGGCAGATATGAGATGGATGTCCGCCTTGGGATTCCGGGACTTTTCAATGTGGATAATGCCCTGGCAGCAGTCAGCGTGTGCAGCTTCCTGGGGCTTAAGAAAGAGTGCGTCAGCCATGCCCTGGAGCATATCCGTGTCAACGGCCGCATGGAAATCGTACACACCTCTGCCAGGTGCACCGTGCTTGTGGACTATGCCCACAATGCGGTAAGCATGGAAAGCCTGCTGACCACCCTGCGCCAGTATCATCCGAAGCGCCTGGTGGTGGTCTTTGGCTGCGGGGGGAACCGTTCCAAGGACCGCAGGTATACCATGGGCGAGATTGGCGGACGGCTGGCTGATTTAAGCATCGTGACCGCAGATAATTCCCGCTATGAAAAGGTGGAGGACATCATTGCGGATATCAGGGGAAGCATCGAGAAGACCGGAGGCGCGTTCCTTGAGATACCTGACAGGCGGGAGGCCATTGAGTACAGCATAAGCCATGCAATGCCCGGGGACATGATTGCAGTCATCGGCAAGGGACATGAGGACTACCAGGAAATCAACGGAGTACGCCACCATTTCCTGGACAGGGAAGTGATAGAAGAGGTGGTGGGAAAGCTGGGTGGAGAGGCATGAGCATGGATGGATTCACGTGCAGGGATTTAGTCCTGGCAACAGGAGGAACACTTCTTTTGGGAAAGGAAGATACGCCCATCCGGCATATCAGTCTGGATTCCCGGAAGATGGAGGGGGATGACCTCTTTGTTCCCATCATCGGTGAAAATGTGGATGCCCACGGATTTCTCTGCCAGGCCATCGTCAATGGGGCCGCCGCGGTATTCACCAGCCGCCACCGCCAGCCGGAGGAGGTCAGGGCGGATATCATCAGACAGTGCGGGGATGATGTCCCCAGGATGGAAGCTGTCATGTCCGCTGCCTGGATTGGGGTAGCGGATACCAAAAAGGCGCTTCAGGATTTCGGTATATACTGCAGGAGCCGCCAGAAGCTTCCCCTAGTGGGGATTACCGGCAGCGTGGGCAAGACCACCACCAGGGAGATGATAGCGGCTGCCCTGAGCGCCGGCTTTACCGTCTATAAGACACCGGGCAACAGCAACAGCCAGGTGGGGGTCCCCATCACCATAGCAGCGATTCCAAAGCAGGCCCAGATCGGCGTTATTGAGCTGGGCATGAGTGAACCCGGGGAGATGACAAGGATAGCCAGGATAGCCAGGGTGGACTGCGCCGTCATGACCAATATCGGCGTCACCCATATCGAGCAGCTCGGCTCACAGGATAATATCCTGAAGGAGAAGCTGCATATACAGGATGGGATGGCAGAAAACGGAAGCCTGATATTAAACGGGGATGACAGATTATTAAGGTCCGTCATCCCCGAGGGGAACAGGAGGAAAATCCTTTACGGCATGTCGGATGACTGCCAGTACCGGGGGGAGGACCTGCACCTTGTGAATGGATATCCGGTGTTCAGCGCGGTCCATGAAAACAAGAGGGTCACGGTCCGCCTGCGGGTCATGGGAAGCCACATGGTAAGCAATGCCCTGGCAGCCCTGGCAGTGGCCCATGAATATGGGATACCCATGGAAGCCGCCGCCGCTAAGCTGGAAGAATTTGAGGGGTTTAAGGGACGCCAGCAGATTTTCACGCTGAAGGGCGGTATAACGGTCATCGACGACAGCTACAACGCAAGCCCTGTGTCCATGAAGGCCGGGCTGGAAGTCCTTGGTTCCATGGAACCGGAAGGAACCGGGCGCAGGATTGCAGTGCTGGCCGACATGAAGGAGCTGGGACCGGATGCGCCCAGGTTCCACCGGGAAATCGGGGAATACATAGCAGTACATCCGGTGGGCCAGGTAGTTCTTTTAGGCGGACTGGCGGCTGAAATCGGACACGGGCTATGCGCATCCTCATCCCCGGTGCCCGTGGTGTTCTGTGAGGAACTGGAACAGGTAGGGCAGTGGCTTAATGGGAACCTGAAGCAGGGGGACTGTGTCCTGTTCAAAGGGTCCAACAGCATGAAGCTTTCACAGGCGGTCAGGCATCTGGAAGAATGGAAAGGGCGGGAAGGCTCTTAAGATCCTTAAAATAGTTCCTGATGCAGTTTAAAGCAGTCTTTTCCTGGTCACGCAGACTGGCTGCCCCGCGGTGGAGCAGGCACAAATACATGGTATTGGGATTCTGCTCTGTTTCAATGAGCGGAATTGCTTTAAAAAGATGATGGTTATCTCCGGGCGCGCTGCAGATGGCCAGGCCGGGCAGGATGGCAGCCATGTTCTGGCTTAAGATGCTCCGCCTGATTAGGGCAATGTTGCTGAAAATAGTGTAACGGTTGTCCGGTCCCAGGGTTTTAAGATAGACCGGACAGGTTTCCGATGCAACATAGTGTTCTAACATGGCCAGGTCAATGTTCTGCAGTTCTTCCTGGGAAATCTGCCTCCTTCCTGCCAGAGGATGGTCCCTTCGCACCAGGAGGTAAAAATGGTCGGTATACAGGCAGTCTGTCCGTATCTGGTAACGGGATGCAATCATGCGGTAATTTTCCTGGCTTTCTTCCGTAAAATAGGTCAGGCCAAGATTACCGCTATTTTTAATCAGACGGGACCCCACGTCCATTCCCTTCACAATCTGGAATTCCAGCCTTCCCCTGGATTCCTGCTCCCAGAACAGCTGGTTGATGGGAACCGCCAGTGCGCTGTGGATACTGGGGGATATGACGATGGACACGGGCTGGGTAAGCAGGGCGTTGACCGTACTGAGCTTTTGTATATCCTCAAAACATCGATACATTTCTTCCATAAGGGCCAGGGCTTCCTCGCCTTCAGTGGTCACCTTCACACCTCCCTGTACTCTCTGGAACAGGGGGAATCCCAATTCTTTTTCAGCACCTTTCAGGATGGAACTTAAGGTAGTGTGGCTCAGGTATAGCTTCCCGGCTGCGGATGAGATTGAACGGCTGCGCCCGATTTCAATCAGATATTTAAGCTGTTCAATCTTCATGCACTGCCTCCTCCTGGTCATTGTCTTTTCTCCGGCTGACTGTTCGGAAATATCTCCTGATACATGTGGCCAGGACTTCTTCCTGGTGTTTCAGCTTCCGGTCGCTGCATGTGACCATGCAGAGGTAGAGCTGGTTTGGATGTTCCGTGTTTTTTAAGGAAATCATGGAAAAGTCCCTGATATCTTCAGCAGATTCACCGCCCGCTGAAAATCCGGGGATAAAACCAACCATTCCCTGGTTCTGTATTGCCTGATACATGGCACTCATGTCTGCGAAGCTGGTGACGCTGGGGCAGAGGGAGGGAAGGGAACCGAGCACCATATCATTTTTCATCAGTTTTATGGTGGCCAGCCGTTCCAGGGGAATGGAACGGGCATCAATTTCCCTGAGTCCGGCCAGCGGATGGTTTTTGGATACAAGTAGGTAAAGGCTGTCTTCCAGCAGTGGTTTGATGGAAAGGGCCGGATTCCCGCTGCCATGCCTAAACTGGCAGATGGTATCTCCGGACAGGTAAAGCAGGCCTATATTTGCCCTGTGTTCCAAAATAAAACCAGGGATGTCCTCGCTGGAACATTCTTCCAGGGACAGGCCGCCCGGTATATTAAGACGGTAAAACTGCTCCAGGAGAGGTATGGACAGGCGCACGGAAATGGTGGGCGCCATCAGCACATTGATGGATGGGGCCCCGGCTGTTGTGCGGCGTTTGAGCGCCATCAGCTTTTCGTACTGTAAATTGATTTCCCAGGCAAGGGTCATGAATTTTTCTCCTGCTGAGGTGGTCAATACTCCTTCCGGCACCCTCTGGAAAATCTGGAACCCGGCCTCCTCCTCAGCCGCCTTGACAATCGCGCTCAGGGTTGTCTGGCCGATGTGAAGCTTACGGGAAGCGGCTGAGATGGAGTGGAACCTGTGGATTTCCAACAGATAATGAAAATGTTCTAGTTTCATGAAAGCAGTGACCTCCTTGTGTATCAGGATAAGTCCCAAAATAAATATGAGAAAATACCCCTTTGTCTAGTGTAACGCATTTTGAAATAAAAATAAAGTGTGTAAAACTTCTGCGCAGCATATCTGCCCTTTCAAATCCCATTATTTATCTACCATTTTTTTCGTTGGATAGTACTAATTCCTCCTTTTTACAAATCAAAGTTATAGTGTTATATTTATAACAAGAGATGTGAAAAATAACCAAAAAAAATATGTAAATCATAAAAAAATATGCAAAATGATTGACTGCAGCAGTCGTTTCCATAATAAAGCCATATCAAAAGGAGTGATGGCAGGTGTACTACTTATTGAGGAAAGGAAGTTGTTCATGAAAAAAATTGGAATTATCGGCGCGGGAGCGACAGGTATCGCGCTGGCGGCAGACATGTTGTTAGGTGGTCATAAGGTAATCCTTTTTGAAGAACCTGAATGCAGCAGCAATTTAGATGATTTGAGGAAAGCGGGCTGCATACATAAAGCAGGATGCTGTAAGCAGCAGGATGTCCCGCTTCCTGAACTTACCACGGAGATGGGGAAGGCTTTGGATGATGCGGACATTGTATTTGTCGCTACGGTGGCAAACCGTCATCCGAAACTTTGCGGACTGATGGCGCCACATTTAAAGGATGGCCAGACAGTATGCTTTTTTAATGGAAACTGCGGCTCAATCTTCCTTAAGCCTTTCCTGGGGGGGAAGGATATTCTGGTCGGGGAGACAATGGGGGCGTATTCTTCCATAAGGTATCGCGGGAATGCAGTTGTATATTACTGTATGCCTGTGGCAGAAAAGGCGAAAGGGGTTGCCGCATATCCTGCCAAAGACAGCAGGCGTTTTGTGGAAAGCCTGAAAGAGTGTTATGACTGCGTCTGTTATCCCGACATTCCTCAAAAGAATGTTTTAGAGATAGCTTTAAATGCTCCGAATGTGGCAATCCATCTGATTGCTTCCACTGTTAATATAGCTGCGGTTGAGCGGTCGGCTGATTTCAGGCTGTACAGGGATGGTCTTTCTGCTTCAGTTGTGAAGCTGATTGAAGCGGTTGAAAAGGAGCGGGATGCCGTGTTTGGGAAATTTGGTTTCAGCGGGCGCAGCAATATGGAAATGATGAATGCATGCCTTAACTATGTGGATTCACCGAAACCGGAACTGCTGGGATTTTATCTTACGACCACAGGACCTGATGGGGTTGCACACCGTTACTACACAGAGGACGCATATGCCGGCAATTGTCTGCTGTTATCCATGGCAGATGCAGTTGGCATGAAGATGCCTTTGATGTCCTCTGCTGTTACAATCATATCGGCTGTAAATGGAAAGGATTATAGACGGGAGGGTATTACTTTGGAAAAGCTCGGCTTTGCAGGGATGGATCCAACAGAAATCAATCATCGTCTTTTTGAGGGGTAGATAGCTAGTACAGCCTTACGCAAGGCTGTACCAGGAAGATCATGAATGTATATGGAGGGAGAATAATGGGTAACAGGAGTTTGAACAAAAACGTTTCTTATTACATGATAGTTGCGGCGAGTCTCTTCCTGATGTTTTTTGGAGGAATCATAATACCTCCCTTTGCTTCTGAAATAACACAGACAGGTATGCAGATTCTCTGTATTTTTGTATCCATGGTCATCTTATGGTCCACGGTTGGCGGAATTGTCTGGCCCAGCATACTTGGCATCATAGCCCTGGGGCTTACAGAATATACAACCGTTGGAAACGCAATCACGGCTGCTATTGGGCAGAGTACCATCTGGCAGGTAATGATGTGTCTGACCCTTGCTTCTGCAATTGCCCAAAGTGGCGCAGGTGAACTGGTAGCCAGATGGGCGCTTAGCCGGAAGGCCATGCAGGGCAGACCACTGCTGTTCAGTTTCATTTTCCTGTTTATTTTAAGAATGATTTCCGCTGTCAGCAATCCGCTTGGCATGATCCTGCTTGGCTGGGCGATTATTGAGGGGGTTGCAAATGTTTTGGATCAGGATCTGTCTGAGAAATATTTCCGCTGTATGACGGTGTTCGTGGTGGTGACCTGCGTGAACGGTGATATGATCATTCCCTTTAAAACATGGCTTACTGCCATGTGGAATGCGTTTGGCGAGATGATGGGTTCGGAACTGAATTTCATGACATATCTGGCAATTGTATTCATATTCGGCACCCTAACGGAATTGGCATGTGTTCTATTCATAAAGCTGGCAAAAATCGATGTATCCTTTATGAAGGATATGGACAATGAATCCTTAGCAAAAGGGAGTACCAGGCTGAACAGCAGGCAGACCGCTTACTTCCTGGCCATGCTGGCCTCCATCATCATTGGTCTTTCCGGATATATATTCCCAACGACAAATATCCTGTGTAAGATTTCAAAGACCCTTACCATGGCAGGTGTATTCAGCGTTGCGGTTGCAGTCCTTATTCTACTTCGCGATAAAGATGGACGCCCTATGCTTGACTGGAAAAAAACGATGGCACCTGGTGCATTCTGGGGATCCTTCTTCATTATCGCAGCGGCAATCCCATTGTCTTCTGCCCTGATAAGTGAGAGCACTGGCTTTTCTGTGTGGCTTACCTCCGTGCTTGGACCGACCTTCAGTTCCAGTTCAACCCTTAGGATTTATCTGTTGGTTATGGTCTGCGCGACACTCCTGACCAATATTGCCAGCAATGCGGGCATTGGCATGATGCTGCTTCCGATTGTCCTTCCTGTGGCAGATGCAGCTGGTGCTAATAAGTTTGTGGTTGGTATCTGCTGTATCATGTCTGCATGCTTTGGACTTATGACTCCTGGTGGTTCTGCGGCCGCGGCGCTTATTTTCGGCAGTAAGGACCAGCTTAAAGTCAGCGTTAAGGATATCATGGGATACAGTGCGGTGTTCATTCTGTTTTATTTTGTTGTTGGCGCCATTGTATTTCCAATATTAGATAAAATCATTTAATTATTTTCGAAGATGTCTGAGATTTTTTCAAGCAGGGCATTTTCTGCCTCGGATAGGCAGTTACCATGTTTATGAACCAGAAAACTATGTTTCGTGCAGCTGGGTGGTCCATCAAGAAGTTTAATCTTTTTGATGGAGGTACCGCTGCAGAACCAGTCTGTTTTCTGGCTTGTACAGGGAATATAAAAGGCAATCATATTTTCCTGTTCAACGGCTTTGCGAACAAGATGTATATTTGCAAGGATAACCGGATTCCCCAGGACCTTGGCGTGTTCCGGCGTATGGAAGGTATGGTAGCCATTTTCGGAAATCGCCAGCCTCTCACCATACAGTTCATAAAGGGATACGGATTCCCTCCCGGCAAACCTGGACATTGAGTTTACATACAGATAGGTTTCATGTATGCCTAAAGGGACAAAATGGAAGTTGTTTTTTACAAATAAGGCTTTTACATGAACCATGTCATCCGGAGCAGTTAATCCGATACCCATTTTGAAGTTCCCTGTCAGCATCTGAGGGATGAAATCATTCTGCAGGATTGTGGCAATGGACAGGCTCCCCTGGGGCGCAAGCTTCCGGTATGCACTGAGAAAAAGAAGCGAATACTGGTCGGCTATGATAGTGGGGGTAAGCAGCAGTGAATTTTGGTTTTCCGGTTGTTTAAGCGAAAGTGACAGGATCTGCTCCCATTTGTCTATGATTTCCTGGGCAAGGGAGACGAGTTCCTTGCCGGCATCTGTAAGAACAATCCCGTTTTTATTGCGGGTAAAGATTTCAACACCGGTAGTGGTCTCTATATTCTTGATTGCTGAACTTAAAGTGGTCTGGTGAAGGAAAAGACGGTCAGCTGCATCGGTAATCGATGTACATTGCGCGGTAACAACAAGATATTGCAGTAATTCAATCTTCATAATCCATGCTCCATGTGGTCATATGCCGGAATGATGGGAACTGTTTTAAGAATAGCTTATTGTTAAAGAATTTGCAAGTCAAAAAGGAGGGGATTTCATGTCAGGATGGCGCGCAAGGATTGGTTTGATATGTCCTATAGGGGAAAGCATTGAAAGAGCTTTCAATCTGTATGCACCGGAGGGGGTTGCCATTAATTCAACAAAATTATGGTTTCCTGGTCCTACCATAGAAGGTCTGGTGTATTTGTCAGACCAACTTGAAACGGCGGCGGGAATGTATAAAAAACAGCGCCATGAGTTATTGGTTTTTGGATGTACATCAGGAAGCATGGTAAAAGGTTATGGCTTTGATAAGGAGTGTATCCGCCGCATGGAGCTTGCAAGCGGGGTTCCTTCCATCACTACCAGCACAGCGGTCCTTGAAGCATTTGATTGTTTAGGAATGCCAAAGACAGCCGTGATCACACCTTATCCGGATGAAACCAATGCCATGGAAAAGAGGTTTCTGGAAGATAATGGCGTACACGTTACGTCAATTGCCGGAATGGACTGCAGTCCCATACGCCAGTTCGGGGTACCGGATATATCCCAGGGAATCGTGCGTGTAAAGGGGGATATGGCAGATATTGAACCCAGTCAGATATACCGTGCGGTACGTGAGATGGATTTAGGGGATGCACAGTGCCTTTTCATCAGCTGTACAGGTCTTAACACCATGGAAATCATTTCCTTGCTGGAGCAGGATTTGGGGATTCCGGTCATTACCAGCAATCAGGCAAGCCTGTATGGTGCGTTAAGGCACTGCGGCATAGGAACCTGTATTCCCGGACTTGGACGTTTATTTGCTGATACTTAATGAACGATTTAACATTTGGAGGTAAAATATATGAATACGGATTTTGCAACAAATTATACTAAGACCTTGGCAGGGTATTTTGTCAACCTCAGATACGAAGACATACCTGCAGAGGTCCTGGAACGCGCAAAATTGCTGACCCTGCATGCATTGGGGGTTTCCCTTGCGGCTTCGAAGATAAAGATGGCTGGGGATGCGGCAATGATTGCAGAAAATATGAACGGCGGTCAGGGCGGGGATGCAACCATCTGGTATAATGGCAAGAAGGTCACACCGGCACTGGCTTCATTTGCCAATAGTGTTGCATGTGACATACTTGACTGGGAGGACTGTGCATGGACAGGGCATCCTCTTTGCGGGGCGGTCCCCGCAGGCATTGCATTTGCAGAGGCTGGAAAAAAGAGCGGGAAGGATTACCTTGCGGCATTGGTTGCAGGACTGGAAGGCTACAACCGGATTGCCATGGCAGTACAGCCGCTTCCTGATTTTGACCATATGAAAGGGTGGGCGATTTGCAGCTGGCAGATTTTTGCTTCTAACATTACTGCTGGCAAACTCCTTGGTCTCGATGAAACGCAGACAAACAAGAGTGTCAGTCTTGCCGGTTCCCTTGCAAAAAATGGAAGTAATATTTCCCAGGCAACCATGTCGGACGGATATAAATACGAGCAGGGTTCTGCCGCGATTTCCGGCTGTATAGCAGCGCTTTGCGCACAGGCTGGCATACATAACATGGAGGATGGGCTGGATATACCATATGCTTTCTGTGAACAGTATACCCCGGAGGTGCACCGTGAGTGGTTGGACCGTGGCCTGGGAAAAGATTATTATACCATGGACATCCTGGTAAAACACTGGCCTGCTAATATGTGGGTGCAGACCCCTGTGGAATTGACACGCAACATGGTCAGGGATTATGGTATCAATGTGGATGATATTGAGGAAATCATGATTGACCCTCCCACCCAGTACCGCATGCGTTTTAAAGAAGATGGTTATACATCCCTTACCGAAGCGCAGTTCAGCATGCCTTATGTGGTAGCTGCGTCACTTCTGAATCCTGTACCTGGAGCAAACTGGTATACGGATGATATGATGAAGAATCCGAAGCTGATTGAACTGGCAGGGCGCATTAAAGGTGGTCCCAGCCAGGAGCATACATTGATTGCATCTTTCAATCTCTATCAGGGAGGAAGCCATCCAAAGAAGACCGCAACCATCCGTACGAAAGACGGAAGGGTCTATGTGGATTCCATGTCTGCACACAAAGGACATCCTGCCAATATGCTTACAAAAGAAGAGTTTTGTGAGATGTTCCGCCTGGAAACGCAGGATGTGCTGTCACGGGAGGCAACGGAAAAGATGATGGATTTTATTCTTAATATTGAAAAGATAGAGGATATGTCCATGTTCAGCCAGCTTCTAAAGTAACAGCATTGCGGCCGTGACCGCTTGTTCATGTGATAACAATAAGAAAGGAGAAATTATGATTGCTCAAAAGAAAGTGATGGAATGTGATTTACTGATTGCCGGTGGCGGCGCTGGCGGTATGCAGGCAGCAATTGATGCTGCTGAAGCTGGTTTGAAGGTGATTGTCGCTGAAAAGGCAAATACCAGGCGCAGCGGTAATGGTGCTACCGGTAATGATCATTTTATGGTCTACATTCCGGAAATTCATGGTTCAGAACAGGACTTCATGAACCATCTTGTCTATGCCCAGGAAGCAAAGGGCGGTAAGGACAAGGATTATCTCGTGGCATTTATGCGCAATAGTTTTGATGTTGTTAAGGCCTGGGAGTCCTACGGCATTCCGATGCGCCCTCACGGTGACTGGGAATTCACCGGGCACTGCCGTCCGGGCGTACAGGGGATTTATCTTAAGTATGAAGGCCTGAACCAGAAACCGCTGCTCACAAAAGCAGCATTAAAGAGAGGGGTTACGATTCTGAACCGTTGTCCTCTCACCGAAGTCATCACAAATAAACAGGATGAGGTCTGCGGCGGCATCTGCATTGATCTGAATGAAGAGGAGCCGATGGTACAGGTCATCCGTGCCAAGAGCGTGCTTATTGCAACTGCGGGTTCCATGATGATGAACGGTTCAAGTTCCATGGGCTGGATGTTTAACATGATTGGATGTCCTGCAAGCACTGGCGTCAGTACTGCGGCTGCATACCGGGCGGGTGCAAGGCTGGTCTGCCTGGACGGGGCTGTCGCGCCCATCGGTGTATCCGGCTGCAAGTATTTTAACCGGGGCGGCAAAGCCACATGGGTCGGGGTTTATACTGATATAGACGGAAATCCTCTTGGGCCTTTTGTTAAAAAGCCTGATTACAGATATGGCGATTTTACCGCGGATATCTTCCCGCAGATGTTCAATATGAACTTTGAAAAGGGAAATCCTGTATTTATGAACTGTTCTGAGGGTACGGACTACGATATTGAATATATGAAATGGGCCTTGCTTCATGAGGGCAACGGTGCAACCCTCCAGCACCTTGAGGACGAGGGCTTTGACTTCAGAAAACACATGGTTGAGTTTAATGCCAAGAAAGGCGGAGGCGGTGGAAAGGGAGTGGGCATCGATACATATGCCAATGGTGAAACCACTGTTAAGGGCCTGTATGCAGCCGGTGTTTCAAGCGGTAACGGCATGGTCGGTATAGGGCCGGCAGCAACGACCGGACGTATTGCAGCCCGCAGTGCGGCAGAATACTGCAGGAACCGTGAAATAGAGGCGGCAGAGGATATGGATATCGTTGCGGAGGCAATGGCGTATTACAATGGGATCCTTTCCAATGAAGTCGGTACCGCCACCCCTACCTGGCAGGAAGCAATTGTTGCAATCCAACAGACCATGTGGGATTATCTTGGAAGCGGTGTCCGCAGTGAGAAACTTTTTACAGTAGGAATAGGACATCTTAGCCGTCTGGAGGAGAAGATTAAGACCCTGCATTGTGAAAATAACCATGAGTTCCTTCGGTGTCTTGAGGCTATGAATACGGTGCAGGTAGCGAAATTGTGTATGGAATCCTCGCGTTCACGAAAAGAGACCCGGGGTGCGCATAAACGTGCGGATTACCCATTTACGGATCCCTCTTATGATGGAAAGCTGATGACGGTTCAGAAGATAGATGGAAAACTTGTTACTGGAATCCGCGATATGCGTAAGTGAAAGGAGAGATGGATTATGCCACCTATTATCGATAAAAGTAAATGTAATGGTTGCATGAACTGCGTCACAATCTGCCCTGTTGATGCATTCGGCCATCAGCAAAAGGAAGCAGCCTATCCAGTGGTTCAATATCCTGATGAGTGCTGGCACTGTAATTCCTGTGTACTGGAATGTCCTGCCAAGGCGTGCACGCTCCGTGTCCCGCTGCCTGCCATGATGGTGTTTGTGGATGCACCGAAGAAGGATGGATGAGCAGGAACACGCCATGGTGCCGCCCGGCGTAAATACGCCGGGCGGCACTGGCTTGATGCGGCAGCCTGATATGTATCAGAGTTCCTTGTAGATATCCTCCATCCCTATATCCTCTGCAAACCCCAGATTCCCAAGGGTGCGGCCGCCGTTTATATAATCCCGGTCATTGATTGCACCGGCCACGCCTAAAAAGGAGCGCAACACCGGCATGTCAAGGCCGAGACGCTGGGCAGCGGAGAGGACGAATGCGCCTCCGCAGCTGCAGTCTTCATGGAGATAACGATGATCTACGGCATTGGGACCGTCCATATACTCATAGAATACATGAACCTCCGGGTGATTGTCAAGGTCCAGTACCTTGTCAATCATCCCGATGGGATTGCCGTGGACCGTCAGGCCCATGGCTTCAATCACCTGCTTCCTTTCCTCGCTGATTTTCCGTATGCAGCGGACCACGGAGGGGGTGAATGCATACTTGAATAAGGAAAACTGATTTCCCTTTCGGTCGATTTCAGGAGTGGACAGGACGGTGCTGGCGATGTGGTTGATGACATTGCCTGCATTGACCACGCCTTCAAATACATTCTCATTGGCAGTGTATTCCACTACGCCTTCTAATGCTTTCAGCACCTTTTCCGTGTCAGAGGCGGGAAGGGAGGCTGCCTTTCCCTTTAAGTTTAACGGCATGCCGACCGTGACCTCGGCGGGGGCGGAGAGACGGCAGGGACAGAAGTTGCCTTCCTTTTCCGTCAGGGTGACCTTTGCAGTAACACCCATTTCCTTAAACACATCCCTGAAAATGAACGATCCCAGGTTTCCCGGAATGATGAGGATGTGCTGTCCGTCCCTGACATAAGGGGCAATCCGGCGTGCAATTTCCTCGTGGCGGTCCGAGGGGACGTGGATGAAGATGGCCTCTGCATGTTCAACGGCTTCCCCTGGGTCCAATGTGATTTTTGCCGGCGTGCCGGTCCCGTGGACCTTGCCGCGCAGCTGGATGAATCCCATTTCTTTTACGGCATCCAGCTCCTTCTGGAAACGCGCGTCATCATGGAAGGTTACCTGAAAGCCCCTCTGCGACATGATGGCGGCAACCGCATGACCGGTGGAACCGGCTCCGATTACAGTGATATTCTGGATCATTTTGAATTCCTCTCTTTCTTACACGATTTTATCATTCATCCCGCAATCAGCTGGGCGATGGAGAATACAACGGTAGTTGTTATAAGGATGAGCAGCGCGCCGAAGCAGACCACCTTGGTACGCATGGCGGCATCCGGTATCTCGCTCCGCCCATGGAAAATGGAGGCCGGGGCGGATGCGCCGGGAAGGACAATCCCGATGTTGGCAATCCAGATCAGGGCAGCGCCCGCTATGACCGGGTTCATGCCCGCGGCCATTACAAAGGGACTGACCACGGGAATCATGGCCCCTCCGAAGGCAATATTGGACCCGATGTTGGTAAGGATCATCATCACGATGATGGTGAAGATTAAGATAAACAGCGGACCCCTTCCGGCAAATAAGGGTTCGAATATTCCCGTAAGCCAGGGAAGGATCCCGGTTGCCTCGTTGGTCATGGCAGTGGCCAGGGGGATGGTGATTGCGCACATCATGATGACGGGCCAGCTGACCGCTGCGTCAGAGTGCTTGATGTCATTAAACACAATGGCTGCCTTTTTGTCCCCCTCGCCGCTGGGAAGGACCATCAGGATGGCGGAGCACAGGCAGTACAGACCGCCCACGGTCAGGGTGTTGTTGACGAAATTGGAAACCGGGTTTTTGGTAAAGGTCCCGGCAAAAATGGACAGCAGCATGATGATGACATAAACAATGATGATGCGTTTGGCCCTGGGCCTTAAATGCTTACTGTCCTCACCCATTTTTTCCACGTCAAAGCCCTTCATGATGCTGAAATCCACCTTGAAAAGCTTGGCGCCCAGGATGACGTAAGCCGTCATCACGATGGTCCCCACCAGGCCGGTGAGAAGGAACATGAATCCCAGGTTGACGATTTCCCCGGTAACATCGGCCCAGGTCGTTGCAAGGCCCAGCATCCAGCTCTTATAGGGAATCATCCCTCCGCCCATGACCATGGACAAAAGGATGCCGCCAAAGCCGTAATAGCGGAATGTGCTGTCCTTGTCATAGCCGCAGGAATCAGCGATATCCGTCCAGATGGCGTAGAGCAGCAGGGCCATGGCTATCTGGCTCAATACAATGGCGGACCACATGAAGATGAACATGAAGCACCATGTGTAAAACAGCGGTTTTCCCTTAAATGCCTTCTGGGACAGGGACCAGCGGATGAACCATTTCCCAAAACCATATATTACAATGGCCCCTGCGGTAAAGTACTGGGTGATGATCTGGAACACGGTAGAACTTCCCATGGTGGCGGATATACCCGCGTTCATGCTGCCCGGGAACCCGCTTAAGCCGTAAGCGATGAAGGCGAAAAGGGAGGGCCAGATGATCTCGCAGGTGGAATATCCGTAAATAACGCCCAGGAACGTGCCTAACAGCCTCATACCCATGGGGGTAAGGGTGGCAAAGGGCGGAATGAAACCAAAGCCGAACATAAGAAACAGCGTGATGATGATGTGCACATACATCATAGGTGAATAACCTTTCTTCATACCAATCTTCTCCTTATTCTTTGTATCACTAGATGAAGCATTAATCTGTCGGTTAATTTGTCCGGCACCTGGGGCAGGGTGCAAGGACAATGTTGCAAGGAGCAGGTTGGGGCTATTATATCATCTGTGCGGAAAAATAAAAGACATTCCAAAGAATCTGCCTGCACGTTTCTTTGCTAATGGATACCAAAAATATCGGATGGCAAAAGGTGCCAAGGGTTGCTAGAATGATGGCAGGAGCAGACAGGGTCAGGGGCATGACTACAGGAAAGGAATGGGAGAAGCGAATTATGTATGGTTGGAGAGCGAAAATCGGGCTGATTACCCCAATGAGTGAAAATGCCGAGCATGCGTTTCACATTTATGCACCGGAAGGAGTTTCCTTTGCATCAATGAAAATCAACTTCCCGGGGCCGACCCCGGAAGGACTTATGATCTTAACGGACCAGCTGGAGGAGACGGCTGCCAGGTATAAAGGATATGATGTGGACCTGGTGGTGTTCGGCTGCACATCCGGCAGCTGCATCAAGGGCGCCAACTGGGATAAGGAATGCATCCGCAGGATAGAAAATGCCTGCAATATACCGGGCCTTACCACCAGCACCGCGGTATTGGAGGCTTTTCAGGCGCTGGGAACAAAGAAGGCGGCTGTATTAACCCCTTATCCGGAGGCAACCAATGAGGCGGAAAAGAAGTTTTTAGAGGACAATGGATATGAGGTTACAAGCATCATCGGCATGGACGTAAGCTCTATACGCCGGGACGGACATAAGCTTGAGGAGGCGGATGAATATTTCCTCTACCGCAATGCCATCAACATGGATTTAAAGGGGGCAGATACCTTTTTCTTAAGCTGTATGGGCCTGACTACCATGGAAATCATCGATGATCTGGAGACTGCCCTTAAGATACCCGTGGTCACCAGTCATCAGGCAACTTTATGGAGCGCGCTGCGCCACTGCCGGGTAGGGGCAAAGCTTCCTAAAATGGGCAGACTGTTTACGCTTTGAAGGAGGAATGGGACATGTATAGTTTACGGGCAAGAATCGGTGTGATCGCCCCCTTGGACGATCAGGTGGAATATGCATTTAATAAATATGCCCCGGAAGGGGTCTCCTTTGACAGTACCCGGCTTTCCTTCCCCGGCCCGACGCCGGAGGGGTTGATTTATCTGTCGGACCAGCTGGAGGAAGCCGCCAGGATGTATAAGAAAAAGCGTCATGACGTGGTGCTTTTCGGCTGTACCTCAGGCAGCTGCATCAAAGGTTATGGATTCGATAAGGAATGTATTGAACGGATTGAGAGGGCCTGCGGATGGCCGGGGCTGACCACCAGCACGGCGGTGTTAGAGGCGTTTAGGGCCCTGGGGCTTAACAGGACCGTGGTCATGACCCCTTATCCGGAAGAAACCAACCAGGCTGAGAAAAAGTTCCTGGAGGACAATGGAATTACGGTCACCTCCATTACCGGAGTGGGATTCAACCGGGTGGGTGAATACTCCCATCCGGGCAAGGCCTTTTTATACCGCCAGGCCAAGAAACTGAAAACAGAAGGGGCCGAGGTGTTTTTCTTAAGCTGTATGGGACTGGCCACCATGGAGCTGGTAGAAATCCTGGAGGAGGATCTTGGGATGCCGGTCATTACCAGCCATCAGGCCAGCCTGTGGTCCTGCCTGCGCCACTGCAGGGTGAATGATAAGATTGACGGGCTGGGCAGGCTGTTCACAATTTAGGTAACAAGGAGGATGGAAAATGGGTTTTAATGTTCATGAAATAACAACGGATATGACGAAACAGCTGTGTCATTTTATAAAGACACTGAAGTATGAGGATATTCCGCCTGCAGTCATTGAGCAGGCGAAAATGATGGTGATGCAGACCTGCGGCGTCAGCCTGTGCAGCGCACAGCTAAAGCAGGTCAGGGATGCAATGGAAATCTACAAGGAAATGAGCCCGGGGGAAGAGGGCTGCGCTACCCTTTGGGCGGACGGTAAGAAGGTAAGCTGGGAGGCTGCTGCTTTTACGGCAGGCACAATGGGGGACGCCCTGGACTGGGAGGATTGTTCCGTGACAGGGCATCCGTCCGCAGGTGTGATCCCGGCAGCCGTGATTGCCTCGGAGGTGCTGCACCGGAGCGGGAAGGAACTCCTGACCGCCGTGGTGGCTGGATACGAGGTGTACCAGAGGGTGGCGCTGGCGGGGAGGAGCAGCATTGCCAGCTACAATATCTTTGGGATCCTGCCGGTGCTGATGAAGCTCCTGGACCTGCCTGAAGAGAAGATGAACCAGGCCTTTGGCGTGGGAACCGCCTGTGCCATCATACCGGCCAATGTCCACGAAATCACCATGTCGGATTCCCTGAATTACCTGTACGGTTACCGCATGGAGAACTGCGTGACCATGATTAAGACCGCCTTAAATGGTATCGAGAACATGGAGGACGCCTTTGACGACCCCACCGCATACCTGGCCCACTGCGGATATCAGGAACCGGAATGGCTCACAAAGGAACTGGGGACCCACTGGATGATGATGGATATGCTTCTGGTAAAGCACTGGCCTGCCAATGTATTTGTCCAGACCTATGCGGAGCTGGCTTCCCGTCTGGTGACCAGATATTGTTTTAACCCGGATGAGGTGGACGAAATCATCATACGCCCGTCCGTTGCCTTCCGCCACTGGTACAGTGAGACAGGATATGAGTCCCTGACACAGGCCCAGTTCTCCATTCCGTATGTGACGGCCTGCGCCATGTATCATCCGGAGCCGGGAGCGCTGTGGTATCAGCCCGAAACCATGAAGGATGCGCGGATCATCGCCCTGATGAACAAGGTAAAGGCAGATGGATTTGTGAAAATGTCGGGGATGAAATTCATTAAGGACCTGATTGACGGCAAGCATCCGGAGAAGTTCATGATTGTCCGTTTAAAGGATGGGACCGAGTATACGGAGAGTGCCTTCACCCATCCGGGCCACCCGCGCTACATGCTGACAAGGGATGAATTTAAGGAACGTTTCCGCCTGGAGACAAAAAATATCCTGTCCAAGGAGAAAACAGAAGGCGCCATCGAGTGCATCTGTCATTTGGAGGAATGCCCGGATGCGTCCGTGCTTCCCGGTTTCTTCCATTAATCCGGCGTTCCATTTTTTATCATTCAGCCACTGCGGGAAGCTGGTAAAAGACCCGGCTCCATATCAGTGGAATGTATTGCACATCAGCGCAAAAACAGGCGCCGTAAGCGCCTAAAAGACAGGTGCTGAGTGCTCATAACGAGGAGGTACAAGTATGCGGTATAACCGGTTATATAAAGACAATGATTTCCTTACTCCAACTACATATACCCAGGAACTGTCGGAGTATGCGGAACAATTATCCTATGAGGACATCCCGCCGGAGGTGGTGGAGCGGGCCAAGATGATCCTGCTTCAGACCATTGGCGCGGCCCTGGCTGCCAAGGGAACCCCCATTGCAGAAAAAGCAGGGAAAATGGCCAGGGAGGCCAACGGCGGCCCCGGCGGCCCTACAACGGTCTGGGGCATGGATGGGAAAATGGCTGCGGTCAATGCGGCCCTTGTCCTGGGTACCATCAGCGATGCCCTGGACTGGGAGGACTGTTCCTGGACCGGTCATCCGGCGGCAGGCGTGATTCCCTGCGCATGGCTGGCGGCAGAGGAAAAGCATAAAAGCGGCAAGGACCTGATTACGGCCATCGTGGCCGGGTACGAGGTATACCAGCGCATTGCCATGGCGGTCCAGCCATCGGACGAACGGTGGAAGACAAAGGGCTGGGGATTGACCAGCTGGCAGATATTTGCCTGCATCCTGCCGGTTGTCAAGATTTACGGACTGGATGCCAGGAAGATTAACCAGGCCATCGGAATGGGCTGTGAGTGCAGCACCCTTCCGGTTGCCTACCATGCAACTACCATGTCGGATTTCTATCACTATGAGCACGGTTACCGGGCCAGGGACGGCTTCCTGATTGCCAAGTCCGTGGAGAAAGGAATCCATAACCAGAGGGATGCCCTGGATGAGCCCAGATGCTACACCGGCGTCATCTGCGGGGATGACGGCTCCAACGGTTCAGCCGATACCACAATCAGATCCGGGGAAGCGGACCTGTCCTGGCTTACCAGGGAGCTGGGGGAGCGGTATCTGATCATGGATACCCTGCTTAAGCACTGGCCCGCCAATATGTGGGTGCAGACCCCGGTGGAACTGGTGAACGGAATGGCAAAGGAACACGGATTCGGACCGGATGACATTGAGGAAATCATCCTGGACCCGCCTATCCGCAACCGCATGTGGGCTCCGGATGAAGGCTTTACCTCCGTAACCCATGCCCAGTTCTCCGCCCCCTATGTAATCGCCACCATGCTGCTGCATCCCAATCCCGGCGCCTACTGGTATACGCCGGAGATGATGAAGGACAGGGAGGTCATTGCACTGGCTAAGAGGGTGAAGCCGGGAACCTCTCCCGAGGATTCGCCTATGACGGGCTTTAAGCAGTTCCGGAACGGTTCTTATCCCATGAAGACAATCACGGTAACGTTAAAGGACGGACGGACCTTTACCGGCTCCATGGACTGCCATCCGGGCCATCCGGCCAATATGATGGAACGCGGCGAGTTTGTAAGCAGGTTCCGTATCCAGGCATCCCCTGTGCTGCAGGGAGAAAAGCTGGAGCAGGTCATTGAGACAATCTGCAATATTGAACATGTGGACGATATTGCTTCTGTCAGCGGAATGCTTGCCTAAGCGGAGGACTTTATGAAAAGAATAGCCATTATCGGTTTTGGCGGCGCTGGTTACAGCGCTGCCAGGGAAATACGCAGACTGGATCCGCAGGCTGTCATTGATGTGTATTCGGATACGGATACAGGGCCGTGCAATCCCATGCTCACAACCTATTATGTGAAGGACTCCCTTTCCTATGAGGGGATGTTTCCCTTCGGGACCCTTGAGGAGATTGCAGGAACCCTTGATTTGAATGTGAACTGCCGGACGCCGGTGGCAGGACTGGTTCCCGGTGAGCGGAAGATAATACTTTCAGACGGCAGCCGGAAGGTTTATGATCAAATATTAATCAGCACCGGGGCGTCTGCCGTCATGCCTCCTGTCCCCGGAATCCAGATGCCCGGCGTATTTAAGATGAGGACCCCGGAGGACGCCGTGGATCTTAAGCAGAAGCTGGACTCGGGAAAGGTGCGCAGCTGTGTGGTGATAGGCGCATCCTGGGTGGGAATCAAGGTGGTGGAGGACCTGAGGTCCAGGAACATTCCCTGCACCCTGGTGGACGGGGCGCCCTGGATGTTTTATACCGCTGCATTTGAGGAAACCGCCAAAAGGGTCCAGGCAGACCTGGAACAAAAGGGGGTGGCCGTATCCTGCGGCCAGATGCTCTCGGCCATTGAGCAGGAGGAGGATGGACGCCTGTCAGCCGTCATGGAAAGCGGAAAACGGTTTACGGCCGACCTGATTGCGGTCTGCGTGGGCGTGCGGACCAATACTGCATTTTTACGGGACAGCGGACTCGCAATGGGACGGGCAATTATGGTGGATTCCAGGATGCGGACCAATTATGAGGGGATTTATGCGGCCGGGGACTGCTGCGAGGCCATTGACACCCAAAGCGGGAAAACCAGGAACATAGGGGTATGGCTGAATGCCGTCAAACAGGGACGGACAGCCGGGGCGAACATGGCTGGTGTGCCGATGGAATTTGACGCCAATGTGCTTGTGAACCTGGCCCATTATCTGGACTATGATTTTATCAGCATCGGGGATATCAGCGCCTGCGGCCCGGAGGACCTGGTTTATGAATATGAGGATGAAACATATTATATCCGCGGGACGAAAAACAAGGGCAGGATCCAGTGTATCAATGTCATTAACTCTTCGGACAGCAATGGCCTGTTAAAAAGCATTTTCATCAAATCACTGAAAAGCCCGGATGCCGGTCTGGATGTCCAGAGCATCTGTTATCTGATGGATAAGGGCTTTCCGGCAGGCTTTATAGAATTTTTAGGAGGAAAATCCGTTGACTGAACTTGAGAAAAAAATAAAGGCAAAGATTCCGGGTGAAGATACCGGAATTGAAATAAGACATTCCCTGTGCGCAATCTGCAGTCCGGGCCATCACTGCGGTGTGGACTGCTATGTGAAAGACGGGGAAATCATCCGGGTGGAGGGTACGCCGGAGCATCCCTATAACCATGGCAGGCTTTGCACGAAAGGTTCCGCGCTTAGAAACTACATTTACAGGGAGGACCGCATCAGGACGCCCTTAAAGCGCATAGGGGAAAGGGGGGAAGGCAGGTTCGAACCGATCAGCTGGGATGAGGCTTACCGGATCATTGCAGAAAAGCTGAATCAGGTCAAGGAAACCTATTCCCCTCATTCCGTGGCCTTCTTCAGCGGTTACTGCAAGTGGTACCGCCCTATTTTCCACCGCTTTGCCCATGTGTTCGGAAGCGTGAATTTTGGCACGGATGACAGTACCTGCAGCGCCTCAAAGGTAATTGCGGATAAGGTGACCGCAGGATGCGGCGCAGGACCTGACATGGGCCATGCCAATACATTTTTAGGCTGGAATTACGATGGCTATTATTCCGCCCATCTCTCCGTGGCAGGCGTGCAGAAACTGAGGGAGAGAGGAGGGAAGGTCATCATCATCGACATACGGGATACCCCGGCATCCAGGAACCTGGCTGATATCTTCCTGAAAATCAATCCGGGTACCGACGGGGCGCTGGCCTTAGGGATGGCAAAGCTGATCATTGACAATGGCTGGGCGGACCGGGAATACATTGAAAAATATACATACGGTTTTGACCAGTATAAGGAAATGGTGAACCAGTATCCCCTGGACAGGGTAAGCGGCATCACAGGTCTTGAACCCGATCTGATTTATGAGGCGGCAAAGCTCTATGCCACAAACGGGCCGGCCTGTACCAACTTTTCCGCCTCCGCCCTGGTCCATCACATTAACGGGTTTAACTCCCACAGGGCCATCCTGTGCCTGTCCGCCCTTACCGGCAATTTTGACAGGGCGGGCGGCAATGTCCCCAATCCGCCGACCTACCTGCATAAGCCCGCCGGCTTTAAGGTCAGGGAGCATGAGTTCAGGTCCGACCGTTATCCCAAGGACGGGGAGCGTATCGGGGCGGGGCGGTTCCCCCTGTGGAATGCCCAGTTTGATGAATTCCAGGCAATGGACCTGCTCCGCCAGCTGGAGGAGGGCACACCCTATCCGGTGAAGGCCATCTTTGCGCTGGGAATGAACGCCAAAATGTTTCCTGAGACAGATAAGCTTCTCTCTGCCATGAAGGATAAGCTGGACTTCTTTGTGGACACGGACATGTTCATGACCATGACAGCCAAGTATGCGGATATTGTCCTGCCTGCCTGCTCCTCGGTTGAGAGGGGGGAATTAAAGGCGTATCAGGGCGGTTACCTGACCTTTACAAAACCGGTAATCCCGCCCCTTTATGAGTCTAAATCCGATGTGGATATCCTGTGCGGCCTGGCCCGCATCATGGACCTGGATGACCCGTACCTGAAGGCCGGTTATGAGGCGTCGGCGGACTGGATGATTGAGGGCTGCGGACTGACGGTTGCGGATTTAAAGGCAAGCAGCCTGCCGGTGAAGGTTCCTGCCGCCAAGTGGCCTGTGAAGCCTGGAACGTGCCTGGAGAATGGATTTAAGACCGCCACAGGGAAGTTTGAGTTTTATTCCACTGCCATTGCATCCATAGACCCTGCCTTTGGCCTGAATCCGCTGCCGGATTACCGGGATTCACTGGAAGACCAGAATGACCCTGGGACAAAGGAGAAATATCCATTCTATCTATGCACCGGCGCAAGGCTGGCCCATGCCATCCATTCCAGGGCACATGGGACCCCGTGGCTGCGCAGTATCCGGCCCGACCCCACCTGTGAGATCCACAGGGAGGATGCCAGGAGGCTGGGAATCAGGGAAGGGGACAGGGTTGCATTATCAAGTCCTTACGGCGAGATTTTCATGAAGGCCAAGGTCACGGGAAAGATAAAGCCGGGTGTCATCCTGACGCTCCACGGTTATACGGAGGCCAATGTAAACGAACTGATAGGACGCAATCATGTGGATCCCTATTCCGGTTTTCCCGGATTCAAGGGAATGCGCTGTAATATCCGCAAATGCCAGGAGGTTGAATAATGAAACATGTTTTTGTATTTAATCCGGATAAGTGCTGTGCCTGCTCTGCCTGTATGATGGGCTGCATGGACCAGAATGATATTGACCTGACGGCAGGCGATACCTGTTACCGTAAAACCTTTGACCAGGAGATAGAGGAGGCGGACGGCAGCAATACCTGCGCCTACCTGTCCGCGGCCTGCATGCACTGTACGGATGCTCCCTGTGTGGATGCCTGTCCGGCAGGATGCCTGGGCAAGGACCCGGAAACAGGTTTTACTGTTTATGATAACACCAACTGCATCGGCTGTAAAAGCTGCGCCATGGCCTGCCCCTTCGGCGCCCCCAGATACCGTGTCACGGATGGGAAAATGGTCAAGTGCGACGGCTGCAATGAGCGGGTGAAGCATGGGCTGCAGCCGGCCTGTGTAAGGGCCTGTTCCTTTGAGGCGTTGACCTGTGTGACTGAGGAGGAGTACCGGGACAGCGGAAGTGACAGGGCATGCAACCTACTGATCCAATCCATAAGGAAGCGGACCTGATGTTAATTACAGATGTAGGAAGCGGGGGTAGGAAAATGAATCATATGCTATTTTTAAATGAGGAAGACGTGTGTTCCCTGCTGACCCCGGCTGATGCGATTGCAGCAGCAGAGGACACCTTCCTCCATATCGGCCTGGGGGACATCACGGTGGGGGATATGGCGCTCATGTATGTGGATGAAGCGAAAATGAACAATTTTCATTCCATGCCGGCCATCCTCCACTACAGAAACGCGGCAGGGGTTAAATGGATCAGCACGTATGCGGACCCGCTGCCCGGCTATCCATTCTGTCACGGAACCCTGGTTATCTTAAGTGATACAAAAAGCGGGTCCCCCATAGCCCTTGTAGGGGCCATGAACATCACTGCCATGCGCACGGCCGGAGGCCATGGCGTGGTACAGGCCAGGCACCTGTGCCTGCCAGGGCCAAAGGTCCTCTCGGTCTGCGGATGCGGTGCCCAGGCCAGGTCCGGCATCAAGGGGATGCTTACCCAGTTCCCCTGTATCAGGCAGGTCCGTATCTTCAGCCGGAGTACCGGGCCGATAGAGGCTGTAAGGGAGGAACTGAAGGACAGGGTGGAGGTGATACCCTGTGACAGCCCTTTAAAGGCAGTAACCGGAAGCAATTTAATCCTTATGGCATCCGGCGCACAGACACCCCTTGTTACCTGGGATATGCTAAAGCCCGGCGCAACCGTGATTGGAATCGAGGGATTCCGGGACCTGGACCCGCAGATTGGAAAAAGGGCAGACAAATGGTACCTGGGATACCGCAGGCCGGACGCCCATATTTTGCGGTCACCACGGCTGAATCCAGGCGGATTGCTGAAAGAAGGGGACGTATCCGGCGATATGACGGAACTTCTCACCGGAAAGGTACCTGGCCGGGAACGGGAGGATGAAATCATAGTTTCCACGCATATGGGCATGGGGGCCCACGATGTGAACTGCGCCCTGACCGTCTATGAGCGGGCGCTGGAAAAGGGGATTGGACAGAAGATGGTTTTTTAGGTCTGGTAAAGGCAGCTTCAGGCCGGCGTCACATGACACCGGTCCGGGGCTGCCTTTTTCAGCCGGTCCCCAAAGAATGAAAAAACAGGTATCCGGCTCATATCTTTCATATTTCTGGTAAGAATAATCCTTCAGGGAGACAATTTAACCGGAAAAGGAGAACTACTTATATGGGACAGAGGGACAACGATAAAAAGATTTTATGGCATACCCTTGCATTCATGGCATTTTCCACGGTCTGGGGCTTTGGGAATGTCATCAACGGGTTTTCGGAATACGGGGGCCTCAGGGCGATTGTGTCCTGGATCCTGATATTTGCCATCTATTTTGTGCCGTATGCCCTGATGGTAGGCGAGCTTGGCTCCACCTTCAAGGATGCGGGCGGGGGCGTCAGTTCCTGGATCCAGGAAACCATAGGTCCCAGGATGGCGTACTATGCTGGCTGGACCTATTGGGTGGTGCACATGCCATATATTTCCCAGAAGCCTAATTCCACGGTGATTGCGGCCAGCTGGGCGCTGTTCCAGGACAAGAGGGCCAGCAGTATGGATACCACGGTCATGCAGTTAATCTGTCTGGTCATATTCCTGTTTGCCATGTACCTGTCCAGCAAGGGCATGGGCGTGCTTAAGCGCCTGTCCGCCCTGGCCGGTTCCACCATGTTCATCATGTCCATGCTGTTCATTGCAATGATGGTGGCTGCCCCGGCATTGACAGGAGGAACCTTCATGACGATTGACTGGTCATGGAGGACCTTCATCCCCAGCTTTGACTTAAGCTTCTTCATGGGACTTTCCATCCTGGTCTTCGCAGTGGGGGGATGCGAGAAAATATCCCCCTATGTCAACAAGATGAAGGACCCGTCCAGGGATTTCTCCAAGGGAATGGCGGCCCTGGCCCTTATGGTGGCAGTGACCGCCATACTTGGCACCATTGCCCTTGGGATGATGTTTGATTCAGACCATATCCCGGCGGACCTGATGACAAACGGCGCCTATTACGCCTTCCAGAGGCTTGGGGAGTACTATCATATGGGTAATTTCTTTGTGATTGTATACGCCCTCACCAACCTGATCGGCCAGTTTTCCGTCATGGTGCTGTCCGTGGACGCCCCCCTGCGCATGCTCCTTGACAGCGCGGATACGCGCTTCATACCCAGGAAGATGTTTGAGAAAAATGAACACGGCACCTATGTAAACGGACACAGGCTGGTGATGCTCATTGTCTGCGTCCTGATCATCGTGCCTGCCTTCGGCATCCGGAATGTGGACGTGCTGGTGCGCTGGCTGGTAAAGGTCAACTCGGTCTGCATGCCCCTTCGTTACCTGTGGGTATTCGTGGCCTATATCGCGCTTAAGAGGGCGGGGGATGCCTTCCACGCCCAGTACCGGTTCTTAAAGGGCAGGACAGCCGGTACCCTGGTGGGAATCTGGTGTTTCGGCTTTACGGCATTTGCCTGTATCACAGGTATCTATTCAGATGACCTGTTCCAGCTGGTGCTCAACATCGTAACCCCATTTGTGCTGGTGGGGCTTGGGTTCATCCTGCCCTGGCTGGCTGCCAGGGAGAATTAAACGGCTCTATTGCCTGATGGACCGGTTTGTGGTACAGTAGATGATATAAAAAGGAAATGATTGACAAAGGAGATACATGATGAGTATAGAGAAGGCGGAATGCATCCAGCTGACCAAAGGACTGATACGTTTCCTGGAGGACAGCCCCACCAGCTTCCATGCAGTGGCAAATATAGCAGGAATCCTCAGGGAAGCAGGGTTTACAGAGCTTCATGAAGGTGAGAAGTGGGAATTGAAAAAGAAGGGATCCTACTTCGTGACCAGGAACCAGTCCTCCATCATATCGTTCAGGATACCGGCCGGAACCTGTTCGGGCTACCAGATCATGGCCAGCCACAGTGATTCCCCGTCCTTTAAGATTAAGGAAAACCCGGAGATGGAATCCGAAGGCCATTATATCAGGCTGAATGTGGAAAAGTATGGCGGCATGCTGTGCGCGCCGTGGTTTGACCGGCCCCTGTCCGTGGCAGGGCGTCTGGTGGTGAAGACAGGGAACTGCCTGGTATCAAAGCTTGTGAAGGTGGACCGTGACCTTTTGATGATTCCCAACCTGGCCATCCATTTTAACCGTCAGGTCAATGATGGATACAAGTATAACCCACAGGTGGATATGATTCCCCTGTTTGGCGGCGACGGCTCCAAGGGGACGTTCATGAAGCTTGTGGCTGAAGCTGCAGGCGTCCATGAGGAGGACATCCTGGGCCACGACCTGTTCCTGTACAGCAGGATGCCGGGAACCATTTGGGGGGCTGAAGGCGAGTTCTTCTCCTGCGGGCGGATTGACGACCTGCAGTGCGCATTTGCGTCCCTTAAGGGATTCCTGGAGGGTGAACCCGCGGAGGGGATTGCGGTCCATGCCGTGTTTGACAACGAGGAAGTGGGCAGCGGGACCAAGCAGGGAGCGGATTCCACATTCCTTGAGGATACCCTGAGGCGGATCAACACCGGGCTTGGCAGGGATGAGGAGGCATACCTGATGGCGCTGGCATCCAGTTTCATGATATCGGCGGATAATGCCCATGCGGTCCATCCAAACCTGCCGGACCGGGCAGACCCCACCAACCGTCCTTATATGAACCAGGGGATTGTGATCAAGTACAATGCCAACCAGAAGTACACCACGGACGCGGTGTCCGCAGCCATGTTCAAAGCCCTGTGCCAAAGGGCCGGGGTGCCCTTCCAGACCTTTGCCAACCGTTCGGACATGCCGGGAGGCTCTACCCTTGGCAATATAAGCAATGCCCATGTGTCCCTGAACACGGTGGACATCGGCCTTCCCCAGCTGTCCATGCATTCACCCTATGAGACGGCCGGCATAAAGGATACATGCTATCTTACGGAGGCAGCCGCACACTTTTACTCTGCCTGTATCAGGGCAGGGGAGGGCGGATGTTATGAGATAGTATAAGAAAGGCGTAATATGTTTTCCAAAAAACAACTGATAAAACTGCTGGCCCCCCTGATTGTGGAACAGATCATGGCGGTGCTGGTTGGAATGGTGGACGTGGTGATGGTGGCGGCCGTGGGCGAGGCCGCCGTGTCCGGGGTATCCCTGGTGGACTCCATCAGCGTCCTGATCATACAGATCATGGGCGCCCTGGCAACGGGAGGCGCGGTGATTTCCGCCCAGTATCTTGGAAAGGAACAGCCCAGGGACGCCCGCAAGGCGGCGGGACAGCTGGTCAGCGTTACCCTGACCCTGTCCTTGATAGTGACCCTTATTGCAATCATAGGCAACCGCCATCTCCTGGGCGCCATATTCGGCAAGGTGGAACTGTCCGTGATGGACAATGCACAAACCTATTTCTGGATAACGGCGCTGTCATATCCCTTTATCGGGCTGTATAACGCATGTGCGGCCCTGTTCCGTTCCATGGGTAATTCCAAGGTGTCCATGATGACATCCCTGGTGATGAACATCATCAATATCGTGGGCAATGCCATCTGCGTGTTCGGCCTTAAGATGGGGGTGGCAGGGGTGGCATATCCAACCCTGTTCAGCCGCATCATTGCGGCGGCCATGATGTTTGTCCTCATACAGAACCGCCATAATTCCATCCGCCTGAACAGCATGAAGTCACTGGTGCCGGATATGGGCATGATTAAGAACATCCTTTCCATCGGCATACCGGGCGGGCTGGAGAGCGGTATGTTCCAGTTCGGCAAGATATTCCTGCAGAGCCTTGTGTCCTCCCTGGGCACTGCCTCCATTGCAGGCTATGCGGTTGCCAGCAACCTGGTCACCATCCTGTACCTGCCCGGAACCGCCATCGGGCTGGGCCTTATCACCATTGTGGGACAGTGCGTGGGGGCAGGAAGGCTCTCTGAGGCAAAGCATTATGCCAAGTCCCTCATAGGGGTGAATTACGCCATCCTGCTGGTGCTCAGCTCCTCCATGGTGCTGTTTTCAGGGGAACTGGTGGGGATTTACCAGCTGTCGGGGCAGGCGTCCCGGCTGTCCCGGGACCTGATTACGGCCCACAGCATCGCCATGCTTGTATGGCCTCTGGCATTTACCATTCCCCATACCCTGAGGGCGTCCCTGGATGCCAGGTTTACCATGGCCGTGTCCGTATTTTCCATGTGGGCTTTCCGCATCGGGTTCGCATACCTGTTCGTGTACATATTTAAGCTTGGGGTGATGGGAATCTGGTATGGGATGTTCATAGACTGGATTTTCAGGGCAGTTGTGTTCTCCCTGAGGTTCAAGGGATTTGAAAAACGGGCAATATCGGTCTGATTGATAATAAACATAGGAGGAGGCAGGTGTGTATGCAGGAGCATTTTATGGATATGGCCAGTATGCAGGAACTTCTGCGCATGGCCCGCACCGGGTTATGGACCATTGAACTGGAGGAGGGGAAGGAACCCAGGATGTACGGGGATAAGGCCATGATGGAGCTTCTTGGCCTGGATGGGATGCCGTCCCCGGAGGAATGCTACCGGGTATGGTATGACCGGATTGACCATGATTTTTATCCCATGATAGAGACAGGGGTGGATGAGATGATCCGCAATAAGCGGGCGGAAGTCCAGTATCCATGGGAACATCCCCTGTGGGGGACCATCTATGTGCGCTGCGGGGGCGTCCGGGATGAAAGCCAGGAAGATGGGATATGCCTCAGGGGATATCACCAGAACATCACCGATACCATCATGCTCAGGGAGAAGGCCCGGCTCAGGGACAATGTGCTTTCCAACCTGTGCCAGTGCTATTATTCCATCTATCTGTTTGACCTGGACAATGACGTGGAGGAGGCTGTATGGCAGGAGGATTACATAGAGAAGACAGGGGCATTTCCCAAGGGGAGCCTGAAGGTATATTATGAAAAGTTCATCCGGGAACATGTATGTCCCCAGGACCAGGAGAAGATGCGCCGGGCAGGGAGTCCCGGATTCTTAAAGCAGATCCTGTCCGAGGAACGGCCCGTGTATGACATTGACTTCAGGCGCCAGTACCCGGACCGTGTCCAGTGGGTGCGCTCCCGGTTCAGTGTGGCCCAGATGAAGGACGGCAGTGTGTCAAAGGTGGTATTTGCCAATATGAACATCCACCAGCAGAAGATAAATGAGATGCAGCAGGAAGAGGAAAACAGGAAGGCGCTGATGACCGCCTATGAGACGGCCAAGGAGGCCAGCGAGGCAAAGAGCAGTTTCCTGGCCCAGATGTCCCATGATATCCGCACCCCCATGAACGCAATCATAGGAATGACAGCCATTGCCATGTCCCACAGCCATGAGCCGGAGCGGGTGGAGGACTGCCTGGAGAAAATCAATATGTCCAGCAGCCATCTGCTGGCCCTCATTGATGATGTCCTTGACATGTCAAGGATTGAAAAGGGGAAGATGCAGCTTATGGACGCGCCTTTCTGCATGGATAAGCTGGTAGATGAGGTGGTTACCATCATCCGTCCATCGGCGGAGGAAAGAGGCCATTCCCTGAAGGTGGATACGGCAGACCTTAAGCACCGCCGCCTCATAGGGGACAGCGGGCGCCTGCGCCAGGTACTTTTAAACCTCATGTCCAATTCCGTGAAATATACGCCTGGGAACGGGACCGTGAAACTGACCGTAAAAGAAGTGGCACAGAGGGTTGCCGGCTTCGGCAATTTCGTGTTCATCGTGGAAGACAGCGGAATCGGCATGACAGAAGAGTTCAGGAAGTATATTTTCGTGCCCTTTCTCCGGGAGGAAAAGGTGAGGGAAACACACATTCAGGGCACGGGGCTTGGCATGCCCATTACCCAGGGCATCATAAACGCCATGCAGGGCAGCATCCAGGTGGAGAGCGAACCTGGCAGGGGAAGCCGTTTTACCGTGACGCTGAGCCTGAAACTGGATGAAGAAGAACAGAAGGAAGAGGAAGCGTCCGGGAAAATCGTGGACGTGGGCAGGCGCAGGGATGCATTTTCCGGCAGGACCATCAGGGTGCTGGTGGCGGAGGACAATGAACTCAACATGGAGATTGTCAGGACCATCCTTGGGGAGGCGGGAATCAGTACGGAAGGCGCCTTCAACGGACAGGAGGCATTAAACGCATTCCAGGCATCGGGGGACGGGTATTACCAGGCCATCTTAATGGACCTGCAGATGCCTGTGATGGACGGGTATACGGCGGCCCGGAAAATCAGGGAAAGCACCCACCCGCAGGCGGCGGACATCCCGGTGGTTGCCCTGACGGCCAATGCGTTTGCAGAGGATATTGCCAAGGCGCTGGCCGCCGGAATGAATGACCATGTTGCCAAACCCATTGACTATGAACGGCTTTTTGACGTGCTGGAAAAGTGTCTGGCCTGATGTGTATTCCCCCGTAATTTGCATTTTTAGCTGATGTCATGTATAATAGTCAGGAACTTATAATGGATTCAGATTGACAGGTGACGCAGGTGGGGCAGGAATATGCCAATATTATCATAGATATTTCCCATGAAAGCGTGGACAGGACATTCCAGTACAGGATACCGGAACACCTGTCCGGGAGCATTCATGCGGGGCAGCAGGTCTATATCCCCTTCGGCCAGGGCAACCGGCAGCGCAAAGGTTATGTGGTGGGGCTGACTGACCAGGCGGAGATAGACGAGAATAAGATAAAAGATGTGGCTGGGATTGTGCAGGGAAGCGTGACTGCAGAGTCCCAGCTTATTTGGCTTGCATGGTGGATGAAGGAGCGGTATGGATCCACCATGAACCAGGCATTAAAGACAGTGCTTCCGGTGAAGCAGAAGGTAAAGGAGGCGCCAAAGCGGCAGTTGAAGTGTCTTCTGGACCAGGAGGGGCTGCTACGGGCCGTGGAGGAGGCCAGGAGGAAGAACCATAAGGCCAGGCTCCGGCTTCTGGAGGCATTTCTCCTGGCGCCGGTGATTCCGTATGAGGAAGCCATGAACCGTTTAAGCCTGACGGCGGCAGTGGTTAAGCCGCTGGAGGAGGGCGGCGTCCTTAAGGTGGAGGTGGTGGAGCGGTACCGGAATCCGCTGCTGGAGATGCAGCGGCTGGCCGGCATGCCCCGGGAAGGGACCACCTTTGCTGGCGGAGGCACCGCTGGGAACCCTGGCACCTTCCCGGCCCTGAACCAGGCCCAGCAGGAGATTGCAGATTCCATTCTCCGTGACTATGGGAAGGGGATCCGAAGGACCTATCTGATCCATGGAATCACGGGCAGCGGCAAGACGGAGGTCTACATGGAGCTGATTGCCTATGTGCTCCAGGCGGGGCGCCAGGTGATTGTCCTGATTCCTGAGATATCCCTTACATGGCAGACCGTGATGCGGTTTTACACACGTTTCGGCAACCGGGTGTCCGTGATGAATTCCAGGATGTCCGCCGGGGAACGCTATGACCAGTATGAAAGGGCCAGGACCGGGGATATTGACATTATGATCGGTCCCCGGTCCGCCCTCTTTGCCCCGTTTTCAAACCTTGGCCTCATCATTATAGATGAGGAGCATGAAAATGCCTACAAAAGCGAGCTTTCCCCGCGGTATGACGCCAGGGAGGCTGCCGCCGTGCGGGCGGAGGCGAACCATGCGTCCCTGATCCTCGGTTCGGCCACCCCGTCCTTGGAGTCCTATACAAAGGCGCTGAGGGGGGAATACGGCCTGTTTACCATGAAGGAGAGGGCGAAGGCAGATGCCAGCCTTGCCAAGGTGGAAATCGTGGACCTGCGGGAGGAACTGAGGGCGGGCAACCGTTCCATCTTCAGCCGCCGCCTTCAGGAACTGATGGAGGACAGGCTTGCAAAAAAGGAACAGATCATGCTCTTCATCAACCGCAGGGGATATGCGAACTTTGTATCCTGCCGTTCCTGCGGGGAGGCCATCAAATGCCCCCACTGTGATGTGACACTGACCCTTCACAGGAACGGCCGCATGATGTGCCATTACTGCGGCTACTCCATGGAACAGCCAAAGGTATGTCCTTCCTGCGGCTCCCGGTATATCGCCCCCTTTGGGACAGGGACCCAGAAGATTGAAGCCATGGCGGCCGGGCTGTTCCCGGATGCAGGGATCCTGCGGATGGACCTGGACACCACGTCCAGGAAGGGAGGCCATCAGGAGATACTATCCGCCTTTGCAAGGGGGGAGGCGGATATCCTTATCGGGACCCAGATGATTGTGAAGGGGCATGATTTCCCCAAGGTCACCCTGGTGGGCGCCTTAGCGGCGGACCTTTCCCTTTTCGCATCGGACTACCGGTGCGGGGAGCAGACATTTGCCCTTCTGACCCAGGCCGCGGGCAGGGCCGGGAGAGGGGAACTGGAGGGCAATGTGGTTATCCAGACCTACCAGCCGGACCACTACTGTATCCAGGCAGCCGCAAGGCAGGATTACGAGGCATTTTACGGCCAGGAGATGGCCTACAGGCGCCTCCTTGGCTATCCCCCGGCCGTGGGACTCTTAACCATCCAGATGGCATGTCCCAGGGAGGACGTGGTGGAACAGGCGGCCGGCCGCACCGCCGGATGGGTGGAAGGATGGAAGGCCGGACAGGACAGGAATGGACCCGGCAGGGACCTTAAGTTAATCGGTCCCGTGAATGCGCCTGTTTACAAAGTTAATGATATTTATAGAAAAATTTTATATATAAAGCATGAAAATTATGATATACTGATACAGATTAGGAAAATGGCAGAACTCCGCCTTAAGGAGGCCGAGGGCCGTTTTGGCCTGACAATACAGTATGATTTAACATGACAAAAGGAGATTGGTAGAAAATGGCAGTTCGACAGATAAGGATTATGGGAGATGATATTTTAACAAAGAAGTGCAAGCCTGTGAAGGAGATGACCGGGCGGACCATGGAATTGATTGAAGATATGTTTGAAACCATGTATGAGGCCAATGGCTGCGGCCTGGCCGCCCCGCAGGTTGGAGTGCTGAAGCAGATTGTGACCATTGATGTGGACGACGGCAACCAGTATGTGCTGATTAACCCAGAAATCATCGCTCAGGACGGCAGCCAGACCGGATATGAGGGGTGCTTAAGCCTTCCGGGCAAATCCGGTATCGTGACACGTCCTAACTACGTGAAGGTTAAGGCCCTGGATGAGAACATGGAGCCTTTTGAGCTGGAGGGCGAGGGACTTCTGGCAAGGGCCATCTGCCATGAGGTTGCCCATCTGGAAGGCCAGATGTATGTGGAACTGGTGGAAGGTGAGCTGGTGGACGCCGGCGCTGAGCCTGAGGAAGAGATTGCTGAGTAGGAACGTATATTGCAGGGTTTTACAGATATGATTGAGGAACAGGAGTGTGGACATGCGTATTGTATTTATGGGAACACCGGATTTTTCCGTACCCACGCTTAAGGCGCTGGTGGAAGCAGGACATGATGTGGCTGCCGTGGTAACCCAGCCGGACAAACCAAAGGGCAGGGGCAAAGAGATGCAGATGACGCCTGTGAAGGTCCAGGCGCTGGAATATAAGATACCCGTATACCAGCCGGTGAAGGTAAGGGACCAGGCGTTCATAGAGGTGCTGCGGGAGCTGGAGGCGGACGCGTTTGTCGTGATTGCCTTTGGCCAGATCCTTCCCAAGGCCGTGCTGGAACTTCCCAGGTATGGCTGCGTCAACATCCATGCATCCCTGCTGCCAAAGTACAGGGGGGCGGCTCCCATCCAGTGGTGCGTCATTGACGGCGAGAAAGAGACAGGCATAACCACCATGATGATGGATGTGGGCCTGGATACCGGCGACATGCTGGAGAAGGTGGTCATACCCATCGATGAAAAAGAGACAGGGGGAAGCCTTCACGACAAGCTGAGCCTGGCAGGGGGAAGCCTGATTCTCTCCACACTCAGGAAACTGGAGGAGGGGACGGCCGTGCGCACGCCCCAGACAGAGGAGGGGACCTGCTATGCGAAGATGCTGACCAAGTCCCTTGGGGACATTGACTGGAATCAGGACGCCGTATCCATCGAACGCCTGATACGGGGCCTTAATCCGTGGCCAAGCGCCTACACCATGTGGAACGGAAAGACCATCAAAATCTGGGCCGCGGATGTCATTAAGGATGAGGCCCCTGCAAACAGCCTGCCCTGCGGAGGGGTGGCTCTGTCTGACAGGCATTGCCTGGCAGTCAGGACAGGAGACGGCCTTCTTTCCATCAAAGAACTCCAGATGGAAGGAAAGAAGCGCATGGATATAGAGGCATTCCTGCGCGGATATCCCATACCGGCCGGGGATGTGTTTGTGAACAGGACACAACAGTAACTTTGCATAATGAAAGAGAGTGATGAATAACCATGTTTTATCCATTTTATGATTCAACCTATATACTGGTACTGATTGGCGTCATCGTATCCATGATGGCGTCCGCCAAACTGAATGCCACATACCAGCGCTATTCGGCTGTCAGGAGCATGTGCGGCATGACGGGGGCCGAGGCGGCCAAGCGGTTGCTGAATTCCCAGGGCATCTATGATGTGACCATACGACGCGTGCCGGGGAACCTGACCGACCATTATGACCCCAGGTCCAAGACAGTCAACCTGTCAGATGCGGTATATGGCTCCACGTCCATTGCCGCCATCGGTGTGGCTGCCCATGAGTGCGGTCACGCCATGCAGGACGCAACGGACTATTCACCCTTAAGGATCCGCGCAGCCCTGGTGCCTGCCGCCAATCTTGGTTCCCAGCTGGCATGGCCCCTGATCCTCATAGGCCTGCTCCTTGGAAGCGGCGGTTCCGGCCTTGCCATGGCGGGTATCGTACTGTTTTCACTGGCGGTCCTGTTCCAGCTGGTGACCCTGCCTGTGGAATATAACGCAAGCCACAGGGCGGTTACCCTTCTTGATTCCACGGGAATCCTGGCAGGACAGGAAGTGGGCCAGACCAGAAGCGTGCTGAATGCAGCGGCCCTTACCTATGTGGCGGCGGCGGCAGCCTCCATCCTCCAGCTTCTGCGCCTGCTGATGATTTTCAACAGAAGGAGGGACTGATGGCTGGGAATCCGGACAGGGGAATGGAAAACCGTGGGATTGTGCTGGATATACTGTCGGAAGTGCTGGATAAGGGCAGTTTTGTCCATCTGGTACTGAACCAGGCCCTTCAGAAGTACCAGTACCTGGATAAGTCGGACAGGGCGTTCATTACCCGGGTGACAGAAGGGACCCTGGAATATCTCCTGCAGATTGATCATATCATCAACAAGTATTCAAAGACAAAGACAGACAAGATGAAACCGCTTATCCGCAACCTTCTGCGGATGAGCGTGTATCAGATTTTATACATGGACAGGGTGCCGGATTCCGCGGTCTGCAACGAAGCCGTGAAGCTGGCGGTGAAACGCCGTATCACCGGGCTTAAGGGTTTTGTGAACGGGGTGTTAAGGACCATATCCAGGGAAAAGGCTTCCCTGGTGTTTGATTCCCCCTCCCTGGCCTACAGCATTCCCCAGTGGATGTACGATATGTGGGAAAAAGAATATGGCAGCGCAAAGGCGGAGATGATTGCCGCCTCTTTTCTTGAAGACAGGCCCACGTGGGTGCGCTGCAACCTCAGCAGGGCTTTAAGGGAGGCAATCCTTAATTCCCTGGATTCCCAGGGGGTAATGGTGAAGGAACTTGACTGTCTGCCCTCCGTGCTGGCAATTTCAGGCTATGATTATATGGAAGGACTGGAATGCTTCCAAAACGGATGGATCCAGGTGCAGGATGCCACCTCCGCCTTTGTGGGGGAACTGGCAGACCCGAAGGAGGGGGATTACATCATCGATGTATGCGCTGCCCCCGGAGGCAAAAGCCTGCACCTGGCAGATAAGATGAAGGGAACGGGAATGGTGGAGGCGAGGGATTTAAGTTACCAGAAGACAGCCCTGATTGAGGAAAACGTGGCCCGTTCCGGCGCTGCCAATATCAAGGCGGTGGTCTGGGATGCCCTTGTGCCTGATGAGGATGCCAGGGAAAAGGCGGACATCGTGATTGCGGACCTGCCCTGTTCCGGACTTGGGATCATCGGCAAAAAGCCGGACATCAAGTACAATATGACCATGGATAAGATGAGGGAGCTTTCCAGGCTTCAGCGGGATATCCTCTCCGTGGTATGGCAGTATGTGAAGCCCGGAGGAACCCTGGTGTACAGCACCTGCACCATCGACCCTATGGAAAATGAAGGGAATGCCATGTGGCTGTCAGAAAATTTCCCGCTTGAGCCAGTGGACTTATCCGGCAGGCTGGGGGCGGATTTTGATGAACCATCCCTTAAGGATGGACGGATACAGTTCCTTCCTGGAATCCACCCCTTTGACGGATTTTTCATCAGTGTGTTCAGGCGGGTCTGAGAACCGTGGGTCCTGCGGGCTGAACCGTGAATGGGTCCGGGACAGATGGATGATAATGAAAGAAACAGGAGTTATGCTATGTTGGATTTGACGGATAACAAAGGCCGTAAGGATATAAAATCCATGACACTGGAAGAAGTGACAGAGGAGATGGCGGCCCTGGGGGAGAAACCCTTCAGGGCAAAACAGATTTACGACTGGATACATGTGAAGCTGGCTGGAAGCTTTGACGGCATGTCAAGCCTGTCCAAGGAACTGAGGCAGAAACTGAAGGACAATTATAGCCTTACATGCCTTTCCATCACGGAGGAACGTATATCCCAGGTTGACGGGACCAGGAAGTATCTCTTTTGCCTGGAGGACGGCAATATCATAGAAAGCGTGTGGATGCAGTATCATCATGGGAATTCCGTATGCATCTCTTCCCAGGTGGGGTGCAGGATGGGCTGCCGTTTCTGCGCATCCACCCTGGATGGTCTGGAGCGGAATCTGAGGCCTTCGGAAATGCTGGACCAGATTTACCGGATACAGGCCCACACAGGCCAGCGGGTTTCCAATGTGGTGGTGATGGGTTCAGGAGAACCCTTTGACAACTACGACAATGTAATCCGTTTCCTGCGCCTGATTTCCCACGAAAAAGGGCTTAATATCAGCCAGAGGAACCTGACTGTCTCCACCTGCGGCATTGTGCCGGGCATACGGCAGTTCGCCCAGGAAGGTCTGGCCGTCACCCTTGCACTGTCCCTCCACGCCCCCAATGATGAGGTGCGCAAGACGCTGATGCCCATTGCCAACCGTTATAAGTTAAAGGATGTGCTGGAGGCCTGCCATTACTATTATGAGAAGACAGGGCGCAGGCTTACCTTTGAATACAGCCTGGTCCAGGGGGTCAATGACAATCTGGATGAGGCCAGGGCGCTGAGCCGCCTGATTAAGGACCAGCATGGCCATGTGAACCTGATCCCGGTGAATCCCATCAAGGAACGGGATTACGTGCAGTCAGGCAGGAAGGCCATTGCAGATTTTAAGGACCTGCTTGAAAAAAACGGTATAAATGTTACAATCAGAAGAGAAATGGGCCGGGATATAGGCGGAGCCTGCGGCCAGCTGCGAAAGAGCTATATGGAAAAGGGGGCGGAGTAAGCATGGAAGCATATGCGTTGACAGACATAGGCCAGGTCAGATCCATGAATCAGGATTATATCTACTCGTCGCCGGAGAGGGTTGGCTCCCTGCCTAACCTGTTTTTGGTGGCGGACGGGATGGGAGGCCACCAGGCCGGGGACTATGCTTCCCGGTTTGCGGTTGAGAACCTGGTAATCTATATTAACAGGGAAGGAAAAGGCTCCCCTGTGATGCAGCTGAAGACAGGGATAGGAATCGTGAATGAACAGCTGTATGAGGAATCCCTCCTCAGGGAAGAACTGAAAGGCATGGGCTGTACCCTGGTGGCAGGGGTGGTGGAGGATAACCTGCTCTATGTTGCCAATGTGGGGGATAGCCGCCTGTACCTGATACATAACAAAACCATCCGACAGGTCACGAAGGACCACTCCTATGTGGAGGAAATGGTTGCCATGGGGCAGATGCGCCGGGGCAGCGCGGATTACAACAGCCGCAAGAACATCATTACAAGGGCCATGGGCATTGGCAGGGATGTGGAGCCGGATTTCTTTGAGGTGGACCTGGAAGAGGGGGATTACATCCTTCTCTGTTCGGACGGACTGAGCAACATGGTGGATGATGAATCCATACGCAGGATCATAACAGGAGAGGGCAGCCTTAAGGAAAAGGCATCGCGCCTGATTCAGGAGGCCAACCGCCAGGGCGGTATTGATAATATTGCCGTGGTGCTTGTGAATCCGCTGGGAAGGGAGGATGGCTTATGCTGAACCCCGGAACATACCTGCAGAACAGGTACGAGATATTGGAGCGCATCGGTTCAGGCGGGATGTCTGTTGTGTATAAGGCCCAGTGCCATACATTAAACCGTCTGGTTGCCATCAAGGTCTTAAAGGAAGAATTTGCCTTTGACGAGAATTTTGTCAGCAAGTTTAAGATGGAGGCCCAGGCGGCGGCACGCCTGTCCCATCCTAATATTGTCAGTGTTTATGACGTTGTGGATGAGGATGTGCTGCACTATATTGTCATGGAGCTGATTGAGGGCATTACCCTTAAGAATTACATTGAGAAGAAGGGACATCTGGAGAGTAAGGAAGCCATCGGCATTGCCATCCAGGTTGCCCAGGGAATCGGGGCTGCCCATGAGCAGCATATCATACACCGGGATATCAAGCCCCAGAATATGATCATATCCAGGGACGGCAAGGTTAAGGTGGCGGATTTCGGGATTGCCAGGGCCGTTTCCACCCAGACCATGAACGCCACTGCCGTCGGATCGGTCCATTATATATCCCCGGAACAGGCCAAGGGCGGCTACTGCGATGAGCGCAGTGATATTTACTCCTTTGGCATTACCATGTATGAGATGGTGACGGGAAAGGTCCCGTTTGAGGGCGACAACACGATTACCGTGGCATTGGCCCATCTGGAGGAACCAGTGACGCCCCCAAGGGTATATGTGCCCGAGGTGTCCCATGCCCTGGAACAGATCATCCTCAAATGCACCCAGAAGCGACCGGAGCGCCGCTATTCAAATGTAACGGATGTCATAGCCGACTTAAGGAAGGCGCTGATGGAGCCTGACTGCGATATCTACGCACAGGAAGAGGAGGAGGATGAGTTTGGCAGGACCAGGTCCATATCCAGGGAAGAACTGCTTAACCTTCAGGAAAGCAGGAAACCGGCCAGGGGAAGCCTTGGCGAGGAGGAACTGAGGGATGACCACACCGATCCTTCATCCAGAAACCGCAGGGAACGCAAAGGCCCTTCCCACCTGACATCCAGACAGAAGGACAAGGACGTCAGCACGCAGTTTGAGCGCATTGTCACTGCCATCGGCATTGTGGCGGCCATCATCATCGTGGCCGTGGTCCTGTTCGTGTTTTCAAGGCTCACAGGCCTGTTCCGGGCGGGAACCAGCGAAAAACCCACGGTGGCTGTAAGCACGGAAGCGGAGACTGCCAGCCTGGAGGTCAACATTACGGATAACCAGACCTATGTGCCCTATATCCTCAGCATGACGGAACAGCAGGCCAGGGAAGAGCTGGCACAGGTGGATCTGAAGCTGGAAGTGACGGGCAGTGATTATTCGGATAATTATGCGGAAGGCCAGGTCATGGCCCAGACCATTGTCCAGGATACGGTTGTGGATAAAGGAAGCACGGTGGGGGTCACCTTAAGCAAGGGGAGCGATAAAGTAAACCTTGGCACACTGAACCTTACGGTGCTGACTGTCCTGGATGCATCCAGGCTTCTGGAGGAAAAGGGGCTTGTGGTGGATGTAAAGGAAGAATTCAGCAATACGGCGGCAGCGGGAACCATCCTGCGCTTCAGCCCGGAGACTGCCAAGATAGGGGAGCGTGTGACCCTTTTTGTCAGCAAGGGAGTGGAGAATGAGCAGGGCAGGGTGCCCAACCTCATAGGACAGGACCGGGTTTCGGCGGACGCCCTCCTGGCTGGTTCAGGGCTTGTGACCGGCAATGTGACAACGGAGCGCAGCGATACGGTGGCGGAAGGACTGGTCATCAACCAGGTGCCGCTGCCGGATACCATGCTGGCCCCGGGCACTCCTGTGGATTATGTGATAAGCGGGGAACCGGACGCATCGGAGACAGAGGCGTCCCAGTACTATCTCAGCTCCATCGACACCACCTGTTCCCTGAGCAATTATATAGGCCCGGCATCCCAGACCAGCAGCGTCCGGGTGATGATCCGGCTGAAACAGACGGTTAACGGGGATGTGGTATACACACCGCTCATGAAGGAAAGGCTTGTAGTAGGGGCGCAGACCATACCTGTGGTGATTCCCAGGATTAAGGGCGCCTATGGCGTGGACAGCGGTACCGTGGAAGTGGTGGACGCAGGAAGTGCGGACCTGACTGTAATAGCATCCTATCCGGTAACATTTTTCCCGGTGGGATAAGAGGAGTTTATGACTGGTAAGATAATTAAGGGAATTGCAGGTTTTTATTATGTGCATGATGGTAAGGACCGGGTTTATGAGTGTAAGGCAAAAGGAATTTTCAGGAATAAAAAGATAAAGCCCCTGGTAGGGGATAATGTGGAGTTCTCGGTACTGGATGAGACAGAGGGGGAGGGCAATATTGACGCCATCCTTCCCAGGGCCAATGCCCTGGTGCGCCCGGCAGTGGCCAATATAGACCAGGCCCTGGTGGTCTTCTCCCTGACCCACCCGTCCCCCAACCTGAACCTGCTGGACCGTTTCCTGGTCATGATGGAAATCCAGCAGGTTCCGGTCATCATCTGTTTCAACAAGATGGATTTAGGGGATGATGAGCTGATGGGGACCTACAGAAGCATCTATGAGGCAGCTGGATATGAGGTGAAATTCATCAGCGCCATTGACGAGACAGGTGTGGAAGAAGTGAGGAAAATCCTCAGAGGAAAAACCTCAGTCCTGGCAGGTCCTTCGGGTGTGGGAAAATCCTCACTGACCAACTGCATCCAGCCCCGGGCAGCCATGGAGACAGGGGATATCAGCCACAAGATTGAGCGGGGAAAACATACCACCCGCCACTCCCAGCTGTTCTATGTGGAGGAAAATACGTATATGATGGACACCCCGGGATTCAGTTCCATGTTCACCCCGGATCTGGAAGAAGGGGAACTGAAGGATTATTTTCCCGAGTTTGCCCAGTATGAGGAAGACTGCAGGTTCCTTGGGTGCGTCCATGTGGGCGAGAAGGTGTGCGGGGTAAAGGAAGCGCTAAAGGACGGCAGGCTGAGCCGGAGCCGCTATGGGAATTATCTTCTGATGTATGATGAGCTTAAGAAAAAGAGGAGGTATTAACAATGTACTATAAATTGGCGCCGTCAATCCTGGCGGCTGATTTTGGCAGCCTGGGCGCCCAGGTCAGGACCGTGGCCCAGGCAGGGGCTGAATACATCCATCTGGATGTGATGGACGGGGCCTTTGTGCCCAGCATTTCCTTTGGGATGCCGGTCATCAAGAGCTTGCGTTCCTGCACGGACGCTGTTTTTGACGTCCATATGATGGTTGAGGAGCCGGGACGGTATGTGGAGGATATGAAGGCCTGCGGGGCGGATATCATCACGGTCCATGCCGAGGCCTGTACCCATCTGGACCGTGTGGTGAACCAGATTAAGGATCTGGGCTTAAAGGCAGGCGTTGCCCTGAACCCTGCCACGCCCATCCAGGCGCTGGACTGTATCCTTGACCAGCTGGACATGGTGCTTATCATGACCGTGAACCCGGGCTTTGGCGGCCAGAAATTCATTCCCTACACCCTTGACAAGGTAAGGGGGCTCAGGGCCAGGATTGACCAGCTGGGACTTCCTGTGGATATCCAGGTGGACGGAGGCGTCAGCGCCCGCAATGTGAAGGAAATCATGGATGCGGGTGCCAATGTGTTTGTGGCTGGTTCTGCCGTGTTTGGCGGTGATGCGGCTGCAAGGACAAAGGAGTTCCTGGAGATATTCAGCTCCATGGAATGAGCCTTTGCAGGAACCCGGACAATGGATGAATCAAGTATGATTGACCAAGTAAGGAATAAGTGATATGAAACGATGTCTGATCATTACCGGCGGAAAACTGGACCTGGCTTTCGCCGGCTCTTTTTTGGAACAGGAACATTTTGATAAAATAATCGCGGTGGACGCCGGGTTGGAGGCCGTAAAGGCCCTGGGGCTGGAACCGGACATGATTGTCGGGGACTTTGACACGGTGAAGCCCGGTATACTTGAATATTACAGACAGAAGGAACACATTATCTGGGATACCCACCAGCCGGAAAAGGACGAGACCGACACCGAACTGGCGCTTTTGAAGGCCCAGGCCACGGGCTGTACCCAGATAGTGATACTGGGGGCCACAGGCGGGCGCATGGACCACATGCTGGGCAATATCCACCTGCTGTTCCCCTGCCTCCAGAAAGGGATAGAGGCCTATATCCTGGACAGCCAGAACCGGATATACCTGATTGATGGTTATCATACCTTCAGGAGCAGCGGGCTGTGGGGCAGATACGTTTCCTTCCTTCCGTTGACCGAACATGTGGACGGCATCACGCTGACCGGATTCAAATATCCTCTTTCCGACAAGGATATTGAAATCGGTACCAGCCTGTGCATCAGCAATGAGCTGACCGGGGAGGAAGGCACCATCAGCTTTACGGACGGCGTGCTGATTGTGGTGGAATCCCATGACTGAGATGATATCCATGCCCTGACAGAACTGGACTGGTTAAAAAGCATAAAACTGGATATTTATAACACTCCACTCCGGTGATAAGATATGGACCATGAAGTCCATGGATTGAATCATCATAAAAATAAACCGCAGTGCGGTCCAAGGAGTGAAAGAGTATGAAAGTGAACCAGATAACAGCCAGGGGATATGCGGGGGCGGAGGATAAGCATCTATATAAGCTGGCGCTGACCGGGCTGTTTGCAGCCATGTCCTATGTTGTATTTACCTTTTTGCAGATTAAGATTACCCTTCCGGGCGGGGACGCCACGTCCATTCATCTGGGCAATGCGGTGTGTGTGCTGGGCGCCCTTGTGTTAGGCGGTTTTTACGGCGGCCTGGGCGGAGCCATCGGCATGACCATCGGTGACCTGTTTGACCCGGTCTATGTGGTATATGCGCCCAAGACATTCATCCTCAAGCTGTGCATCGGCCTGATAACCGGCCTGGTGGCCCACAAGCTTGGCAGGATTAACGAAATCAGTGATAAGAAGAAGGTATTCCGCTATGTACTGGCTGCGGCTGTGTGCGGACTGCTGTTCAACGTGGTATTTGACCCCATGGTGGGATATTTTTACAAGCTGCTGATACTGGGGAAGCCCGCGGCCCAGCTGGTACTGGCATGGAACATTACCAGCACCTCCATCAATGCCGTGACCTCCACCCTTGTTTCCGTGGCAATCTACATGCCCCTTCGCAGCGCCCTCATACGGGCCGGACTGTTTGACAGGCTACGATAGTTAGGAGATATATATGAGTGGATACCGTCAAAAGAAGATTGCAATGATAAACGATTTATCCGGATATGGCCGCTGTTCCCTGACAGTGGCTATCCCCATCATATCCGCCATGAAGGTGCAGTGCTGTCCCATCCCCACCTCCATCCTTTCCAACCATACCGGTTTCCCGGTCTATTTCTTTGACGATTATACCGGGAAGATGCCGGCATATATTGAAAAATGGAAAGAGCTGGATCTGTCCTTTGACGGGATTGTCAGCGGGTTCCTGGGCTCGGAGGACCAGATTGGGATAGTGATGGATATGATCCGTGATTTTGGCCATGAGGACACAAAAATCATCATCGACCCCATCATGGGCGATCACGGGGAGACCTATGCCACCTATACCCAGGCCATGTGCAGGCGCATGAAGGCCCTGGTATCCATGGGGAGCATCGTCACCCCCAACCTGACCGAAGCCTGTATCCTGACGGACAGGCCCTTCCGCAAAAAGGGCTGGACAAGGGAGGAACTAAAGGAGATGGCAAGGGATATCCAGGCCATGGGACCAGGCTCCGTGGTCATAACCGGCGTGAACCAGGGCGGCTATCTTGTGAATGTGGTGGCGGAAGGGGAACGGGAGATTTCATTCCCAAAGACAATCCGGGTGGGCCAGGAAAGGCCGGGAACCGGGGACGTGTTTTCCTCCGTGGTGGCAGCGGCAGCCGTCAGGGGGTGGAAGCTTGAGGAAGGGGTACGTCTGGCAGCCTCCTTTGTCAAGCAGTGCATCAGGCGTTCCGAGGAATTAAACATTCCCACGGCCAATGGGGTGTGCTTTGAGGAAGTGATGGATGTGCTGATACATGCGGTCAGCAGCAGACATGAAAGCGAAAAATGTTGACAGTTCCGGCTTCTGATAGTATGATGTTAATGAATCGTTAATAAAATAGGATGCGATAGAGGCGCGGTAAACATCAGTACCTGTACACGACATAAGTCAGGAGCGTATGCATACGTTCCACGGCCGGCAGGCCGGGCGTACGGGAAAAGGGTTTTCCGCCGAAACAGGTTCCGTCTGCCGGCGGGATGTGTTGGGATACAGTCTAACAGGCTGTGTACTCTCACTTAATCAAAGTGGTGGCGCTATTGGTTGGTTCCGTCAGAGGATACCGGATATGGAAGCAATGGCCTTGGCTGTTGCTTTTTCTTTGCCGAAAATCCACATCAGCATCCAGACTAAAGACAAGGGGGATTCAACAAATGACAGATTTTTTAAACTGGCTCAACGGTGAGATCATATGGGGGCCGCCATTAATCGCACTGATTATCATTACCGGTGTTTACGTCACGGTGCGGTCCAGGTTTTTCCAGGTGTGCCATCTGGGTTACATCTTTAAGCGCACCCTGGGCTGCATCCTGCGCAAGGACCATGTGCAGGATGAAAACGATAAGGGACTTTTAAGCCCTTATGAGGCCATTGCCACCGCGGTAGGCGGTTCCGTGGGCTTTGGCAACATTGCAGGCGTGGCAACCGCTGTCACCACCGGCGGACCGGGCGCCGTGCTGTGGATGTGGCTTACCGCCTTCATGGGCATGCTGATTAAGCAGGTTGAGGTTACCCTGGCTGTTTATTACCGCCGCACCGACGAGGAGGGCAACCCTTACGGCGGACCCACCTACTATATGGAGTACGGGCTTGGGGAGGAGCGCCATTGGGGAAAGAAATGGCTGCCCCTGGCATTTATATTCGGCCTTGGCATCTTTTCCACCTTTTTCATCAGCGCATCTAATTTTACCACCTCCGAGGTGCTGGCACAGTCCTTCGGGGTAAAGCAGGAGCTGGCCTCCCTTATGCTGGTCATCTTCATCTATGCCCTAATCTGGAGGGGCGTTAAGAACCTGAGTAAGATCTTCGTCAAGCTGGTGCCTGTGATGAGCCTTGGCTATATGCTGTTCGGTATCTTAATCATCATCCTTAACATAGGGAACCTGGTTCCCACCATTGCCTCCATTTTCACCAATGCCTTTACAGGAACCGCTGCCATGGGCGGATTTGCAGGCGTTACCGTGTCAAAGGCCATTGCCACAGGCATGCAGAGAAGCGTATACTCCAACGAAGCCGGCTGGGGTACCAGCCCCATGGTACACGCTTCCAGCAAGACCAGGCATCCGGTGGAGCAGGGGCTTTGGGGTTCCTTTGAGGTTTTTGTGGATACCTTCATCGTATGTACCATCACGGCCCTCAGCGTACTGATCACAGGGGAATGGACCTCCGGCGCAACCAATGCGACCCTGGCCCTCAATGTGTTCCAGCACAGCCTGGGAACATTCGGGACCGTGTTCATGACAGCCACCATGGTCATTTTCTCCGTTACCACTTCCGGGGGCTGGTATGTGTACTATGAGGTTACCCTGCGCCACCTGGCCAAGGACCATCCGGTGCTGAAGAAATGGCTGCTTATGCTGTTCAAGTATTTTTACGCCCTGCCGCCGTTCCTCCTTACCCTGTACCTGATTAACGTCGGGGACCTGAGCATCTGGACCCTGGTGGACATCACAAGCGGCATCCCTACCTTTATCAACGTGTTTGTCGTGCTGATCCTGTCCGGCACCTACTTTAAGCTGTTAAAGGATTATAAGGCCCGCTACATGGGCATCGGCACCCTGGATGAGGATATCCCCCTGTTCTATGAGGATAAGAAGAAACTGGAAAAGACAGAATAAGGAGACACATCATGAGGATAATATACCGGAACGGGGCCGTGTACACAGGGGAACTTCCCCTGTGTGAGGCCTTTGTGACAGAAGGGAACCGGTTCGTATACGCCGGGACCAATGAAGGCGCCATGGCCTTTAAGGAGGAAGGGGATGAGGTAAGGGAGCTGGACGGCCGTTTTGTCTGTGCCGGATTCAATGATTCCCACATGCATCTCCTGAACTACGGCAATGCGCTGCGCATGGCGGATCTGTCTGCCCACACTTCATCCATGGGCGCCATGAAGGAATATATGAAGGATTTCATCCTTGAAAATAACATCAGGCCGGGAACCTGGGTCAAGGGCCGGGGATGGAACCATGATTACTTTGAGGACGGCAGGCGTTTCCCAGACCGTCATGACCTGGATGAAATATCAGAGGACCACCCCATCTGCCTGACCAGGACCTGCGGCCATGCATGCGTGGTCAACACCAAGGCCCTGGAACTTACCGGAATCACAAAGGACACGCCCCAGGTGGATGGCGGACGGTTCGAGGTGGATGCGGATGGAGGACCAAACGGCATTTTCCGTGAGAACGCAATGGATCTGATATACAGCCGCCTGCCGGAGCCGGACAAGGAGGATATCAAGGAAATGATCCTTGCCGCATCCCGCGCCCTGAACCGCTACGGGGTCACTTCTTCCCAGACCGATGACCTGCTGGCCTTTAACAATGTGCCCTATGAGCGGGTATTGGAAGCATACAGGGAACTGGAGGCAGAAGGCCGCATGACGGTCAGGGTATATGAGCAGTCCCAGTTCACAACCTTAAAAGACCTGAAAGGATTTCTGGAAAAAGGGTATAATACCGGATGGGGAACCCCGTGGTTTAAGATCGGACCATTAAAAATGCTGGGGGACGGCTCATTGGGCGCCAGGAGCGCATACTTAAGCAGCCCCTATGCCGATGACCCGTCTACCTGCGGTATCCCTATATTTACCAGGGAACAGTTTGAGGAGATGGCCGGGTATGCCAACTCCCATGGGATGCAGGTGGCCATCCATGCCATCGGCGACGGGATACTGGATGACATACTGGCTGCATACGAAAAAGCCCTTTCAGAGTGCCCAAGGCCGGACCACCGCCACGGTATTGTCCACTGTCAGATAACAAGGCCGGACCAGTTAAGGAAATTTGAGGAGCTGTCCCTGCACGCCTATATCCAGTCCATTTTCCTGGATTACGATATCCATATCGTGGAAGAGCGCATCGGGAAGGAGAGGGCCGCATCCAGCTATAACTTTAAGACCCTGTATGAGACAACCCATGCATCCAATGGCTCCGACTGTCCGGTGGAACTGCCGGATGTGATGAAGGGCATCCAGTGTGCGGTGACCAGGACAACGGTAAAGGACCATGTGGGACCGTATCTCATGGAACAGGCCATGAGCGTTAAGCAGGCCCTTGATTCTTTTACAATCGAAGGCGCCCATGCTTCCTTTGAGGAAAATGAAAAAGGCCGGATTGCGCCGGGCTTGGCCGCGGACTTCGTGGTACTGGACGCTAACCCCTTTGATGTGCCTGCCAATGAACTGGCCCGGATTCAGGTGGAGGCCACCTATGTGGATGGCGTATGCTGTTATGCGAAACAGGGCTGATGTCATGGGATGCACTAAAAATCAGTAAAAAGGGGCTTTTATTTCCCTGGAAAATGTTATATACTTTGTAACAGTACAGGAATGCCTGTCTTTTAATGGAAGGCAATAAAAGGCATTACATCAAGGAAACCCAGGAGGAATACCATGTTAGATTTGAAGTTTGTAAGAGAAAACCCGGACATCGTCAAACAGAACATTAAAAATAAATTCCAGGAGGGCAAACTGGCGCTGGTGGACGAAGTGATTGCATTGGATGCAGAAAACCGCGTCACCCAGAAGGAAGCAGACGACCTGCGCGCCAGCCGTAACAAACTGTCCAAGGAGATTGGGAAGCTGATGGCACAGGGGAAGAAGGAGGAGGCTGAGTCCGTCAAGGCCCAGGTAAGCGCCAACTCCACCCGTCTGGCCGAACTGGAGGCAAAGGAAGGGGAACTGTCTGAGAAAATCATGAAGATCATGATGACCATCCCCAACATCATCGACCCCAGCGTCCCCATTGGAAAGGATGACAGCGAGAACGTGGAGGTGGAGCGTTTTGGGGAACCAGCGGTTCCTGATTTTGAAATCCCATACCACACCGAGATCATGGAGCGCTTTGAGGGCATTGACCTGGACGCTGCAAGAAGGGTTGCAGGCAACGGATTCTATTATCTGATGGGCGATATTGCACGGCTTCATTCCTCTGTCATTTCCTATGCAAGGGATTTCATGATTAACCGTGGATTCACCTACTGTGTGCCGCCTTTCATGATCCGCAGCAACGTTGTGACCGGCGTCATGAGCTTTGCGGAGATGGACGCCATGATGTACAAGATTGAGGGGGAGGACCTGTATCTGATCGGTACCAGCGAACACTCCATGATTGGTAAATTCATCGATACAATCACGCCGGAAGCCCAGCTTCCCCAGACCCTGACCAGCTACTCCCCATGCTTCCGTAAGGAGAAGGGTGCCCATGGCATTGAGGAGAGGGGCGTTTACCGTATCCATCAGTTTGAGAAGCAGGAGATGATTGTTGTCTGCAAGCCGGAGGAAAGCCCCATGTGGTACGACAGGCTGTGGCAGAACACCGTTGACCTGTTCCGGACCCTGGATATCCCGGTACGTACCCTGGAGTGCTGTTCCGGCGACCTGGCCGACCTTAAGGTTAAGTCCGTGGACGTGGAGGCATGGTCCCCGAGACAGAAGAAGTACTTTGAGGTGGGAAGCTGTTCCAACCTTGGGGATGCCCAGGCCCGCCGCCTGAAGATCCGTGTACAGGGAGAGGATGGAAGCAAGTACCTGGCCCACACCCTGAACAATACCGTGGTTGCACCGCCGCGTATGCTGATTGCCTTCCTGGAGAACAACCTGCAGGCTGACGGCAGCGTGAAGATTCCGGAGGCGCTGCGTCCCTACATGGGCGGAATGGAAGTCATGGTCCCAAAGAAGTGATGGGTGGTTTCCGCCTGACGGATTTCATATGAACCAGCCTGACCGGCCCATATATGTGGAGCCGGTCTGCTTTTTTCCGGCTCTTTGTCAATAGTTGGGGTGGGATTTGTAAAATCCCGCCCCAATTCTATGAAAAGGGCCCTTTTTATGTTTAG
>NZ_JAJFEB020000021.1:0-91448 GCF_020709765.2 Clostridium pacaense | reverse complement strand
CTTGCCATGTGTAATAACCGCCTTTTTCTTTAATGTTATCACACTAAAGTATATTTGACAACTAGATACTACACTAGAACGATAGAATGATATTGAGGTGAATGATTATGCAGGCAATCGATTTATGCACTATACTGGGTCAACGGTTACGGGCGGCACGCACAGCATGCCATTTAACACAGGAGCAGCTGGCAACAAAATCTCACGTATCTTCCCGTGAAATCAGTAAAATAGAAAACGGAATGATGAACCCATCGTTTGAAATACTGTATACTTTAATTGGTGCTATGAATATTTCTTCCGAGGCTCTGTTTTCTCCAAAACCATCAGAGAGTGATCCTTTGTTTCAGCAACTGACTGTTTACTATCAGAACTGTCCCGAGGAAAAACGGGAACTTTTGATAAAAACAATGCAATTCGTAGCAGAAAATCTGCTATACGACTGAAAATCTTGGATACATAAAAATCCATCTCGAATCATACAAATCTTGTGGTAAACCAGCAGATTAATCATATCTGCTGGTCTTTATCCAATATATAGCTGATAACTTTATATTCTCCCTATATATAGTATAGATTGAACATTATAGGAATTATAATGAATACTGCTATGAAACACCTATGATATGTCTATGAGTTTTCTATGAAAGACATTATATTCTTGGTACTTTTCATTCTTTAACCCATATCTTCATACCTGGATGTCCGGAATATATGCCCCGTCGCTTCCTACCCAATACTGATCGGGAGTCCATCGATTTACATACATTTCCCCACTTTCTGTGTCCAAATAATAATAAAGTCCATTTAAACAAATCCATCCTGTTTTCATATATCCCTGTTCATCAAAGTAGTACCATTCATTATTAATCTGTTTCCATTGTGCGACAGGGTATGTACCATCCGGGTTCCGCCACCACCAACGGCCTCCGTTGTCTTCTCTCTGCCATCCCTCACCGCTGATTCCAGCACCATCTACTATAAGGCCGGCAGATGTAATCCATTTGCTTTTTGCATTATTACCAGCTTTCACAGAGCGGACCTTAAAACAATAAGTTCCTGGTTCAGTAATCAGATTGGAAAAATCGTATTCCGTATTATAAATTGATATGATATCCCCCGTTTCGCTGCCATCTTTCAATAACTGTATCTGGTAATACTTAGAAGATAACGCCTCATTCCATAGCGCTTTCCCATATATACTTCCGTCCCAGGCAGCTTTAGTGGGCGCATTAGCCCTGCTGGTATCGGCCTTTTTATCAAAGAGCAGCTGAACCGTTAATATCAAAGTCGCATTATTGTCCCTGCGTTTTGCTTGAACGAATTTAATCTTCTCGTAATTCATTTTTGCGGAATCGCTAAGCGTCAGTCTGAAATCGCTGGAGGAAGTGCCTGAGAAATAGGTTTCATCCTCATTCTCGACAACAAGCGTGATTTCTACCTCCAGTGGATTGGCATTTGTCCAGCCGTCACTGTCATCATGGATGATTTCCACGTCCTCCACGTAATAATCTCCGGCATTATCTCCCTCTGGTGTTACTTCCGCATATCCTTCTTCATCCACAAATCACACATTGGAATCGATTGTCAAGTAAATCTTCCCAATTTTCTTTTTGCTGTCAGCAAGAGCTGTCGGAGCAAAAGAACAGGCCAGAATCATAAAAGCCAGAAATAACACGAAACCTTTTTTTATTTTTTTCATTGAAATGTCTCTCTCCTAATATGATTCAGTATCAGCCATCCTACAAAACAGGCTGCAAATAATCTCCACGCAAAACTCCTGACCTATTTTTCCGCTGTCTAAGCACATATGATAGCTTTCCTTTTCTCCCCACCGTTTTCCGCTATAATACTCATAATATTTTTTTCTGTCCCTTTGTTCTCTTTTTATTAGTTCAGCTGCCTGTTCATAAGGCAGGCTTCTCGTTCTGCTGATCCATTTTGCGCGGCTCTCCATATCAGAAAAAACAAATACAGAATAAACCTCACGTTTATCCCGCAGCACGTAATCTGCACAGCGGCCTATAATCACGCAGGATTCCTTCTCTGCCAGTTGTTCAATTATCTTGGATTCAAGATTAAATACCATATCATTGACCGGGATACCCCTGCCGGTCTTTTCGTTCTGATATTCCCTGGGAATGGAATATAGAAAAGGGTTCGCCTTCTTTTCTTCTGCGCGCTTCATGAATTCTAAATCCACCCCGCCATCCCTGCAGGCCATCTCTATCAAGCGTTTATCATAGCATTCAATGCCAAGGCGCCTTGCCACTTCATGCCCGATAAAACCTCCTCCACTCCCTGTCTCTCTTCCGATTGTTATAACATAGGTCTGTTTCACGTTTTCGGCCTCCCTCATAATATAGATTCCATATGACTTTTAACTGACTTCTTTGAGATTTCTGGCATACCGTTCAAATCTCCTTAGCAGATTCTGCAGCTGCAACAATCTTCCGTTAAAAACATCCACCATATCCTGCTTTTTCATTTTATTCGTAAAATAAAGCTGTGCCGTCATAAGCAGGTATGTATAACACACATCCTGAAATGCATCAAATTCCTCTCTTTTAATCCACTTGATCTCTTGAATGGTGCAATTATCATAAATCCAGTCCTTATGACTCTGAAACCACCCCGCCGCCCAATACGTCGTTAAAAATCTGTTTTCGCCCTCATTCTCATACAGAGAATACATGAGTTCATATATGTGCATGGTTCTGCACGCCTGCATATGATTTTCCAGGCTCTGCCTGAGCATCGCCCAATAATCTCCCCCGCATGTTTTCATGGTTTCCCTGTCAGCCTGAAAAATGCTCTTTTGTGTCATGCACATGGAAAAAAGAATCATATCTTCCTTACTATAAAAATAGGTATACAGACTCCCACGTGATATGGAAGCACTCCTGGCAATCTGGCTTATATTCAAATTATCAAGCACATTTTTCTGCAATGCAACCATGACCGCGCTGCTGATCCTGAGTTTTTTCTTTTCGGGCAATCGTTCAAATCGTTCTGTAGGCATAATCGGACTTCCTTACTTAGCTCTATCGGTTTTTAAAAACATCTACAATGGCTGCCACCATTTTCGTCAGTACATTCCAGATTCTTATAAGCGGGCTGACCGTTTCTTCCACTGGCTCTGCGTCTGACAGATCATCGACATCATCCAGGCTGATTTCGTCTGTACGCATAATAATCTGCAGCGTATGGACTGACTCGTTTTTATCAGAGGTAAAGGAAATTTTATCTGCCTCCGGGTCCATAAACAGGAACCGGTTCTCTGTGTCAAATTCGTTCCACTCATCATCCATCGTATCCTTCATGGTATGCCCGGCTTTCCGCATAATCGTCGTGCTGTCCAGAATACTTAAACTCTTATCCAGCATTTCCATACTGCCCCTGATACTGTCGCGTGCGGCCGCATCCAGATCATCGCTGCTGTCCTTTAGCGTATTCTGAATGACCGTCATCGTGCTGATTCCAGTATTCAGCGCATCCGTTGAGCGGTTTACAAGTTCTTTTGTATCGTCCAGCGCCGCCTGGAGATCCGGATAATAGACATCCAGGGAATCGTTCAGCGCCGTCACATCTTCAATCAGAACATCCATGTAATCTACAATCTCAGCTCCGTATTTTGCGGTATCAGCCGTATCCCCTAAAAGCGATGTCATAAGGGAGGACAATTCATTGCTGGTCTTTGCCATGGATTCCAAATATCCCTGCCGAGCTGTCAGCAGATTTAAAAGTTCATCCGCGTCCACCACTCCCCCTGCCGTATCTGCGGTTGCTGACACAACCGGGACATCATGCGGTACAATCATTGCCGCCTCCGGGGTATCATTTTTTTCACCCTCCGATGATCCCGTTTCCGTTTTTTCACCTTCTGGTGCTTCCGGTTCCGAGGTATCCGGCTTTTCTGCCTCCGGGGCGCCTGATTCCGGGGCATCCGGCTTTTCACCTTCTGGCACTCCCGTTTCCGGGGTATCCGGCTTTTCGCCCTCTGGTGCTTCCGTCTCTGGGGCATCCGGCTTTTCGCCCTCTGGTGCTTCCGTCTCCGGGGCATCCGGCTTTTGGCCTTCCGTTTCCCCTGTTCCATCTTCCGTGGCTCCGGTTTCTGGTTTTTCCTGGCTTGCACTACCGGAATTTTCTGAACCGGTTACTTCTTCCGAATCCGGCTTTTCATTCTTCCCGCTAGTTTCCTCATTGTTCTCCAGCTCCTCATCCTCCATATCCTCCTCATCCTCCATATCCTCCTCATCTTCCATATCCTCCTCATCTTCCATATAATAGTCATCACTAATCAGATAAATATTGTCCGACAGCGTTCCCATCTGCGTAATATAAATCTGCTCGCTGGCCTGCAGCTGCGCATCCAATGCCATTAATTTCTGCATCAAATCCATCAGCTCCGGTATATGGTCTGAGACACTCTCTGTCCCGCTCTTAATATTTCTGAGACGGGTATTCAGCTTTCGCAACGGGTCCTGCATTTCTCCAAGGGTATCTACAATGTCCCCCATACTGTCATGCAGGATCTCCGATGAGTCCTTGACCGTCTGAATGTGGGGAATCATTATCTCCATCTGCTCCGATACAGATGTAAGGGAATCCAGCACCTGGTCGCTGCCTCCCAGGATGCTGTCCTTTGACGCACTCCATTTCTGTCTGGCGCTGTCCGCCGAGTCCATGGCCTGGCGTGATATATTTACCCCGTCCCGCATTCCCTCTACGGATTTTGCCATCATCTCCATGCTGTCATATAATTCGTCCCCGGCTTCCTTCCATGTATCCTTGGCTTCCTTTAAATCCTTGATATGCTCCAGATCTTCCACCGTTCCAGGCATCATCGCCATGATGACTCCAACCGTTTCAAAGCTGTCCGAACCAATCCGTACCGTATAATCCCCATCTTCCCCGGGGAGAGCCGTAAACATAACCATGGTGGTATCGCCCATATTCTGTGTCTGGGAATTTTCTGCGTCCACGCTGTAGTTCTCATCTAAATCCACAGGCACCATGACGGTCAGAAGCATATTATTCCTGTAATATTCCAGCGCATTTTCATTCGGCTCTGCCACAATATGGATTTCCACCGTGCCGGAAGCGCCTGCCAGTTTATCCCCATCAATAGGAACGCCATTTAATTTGTACGATACATCAAAGTCCCATGGCATTGTCACCTGCTCTTTTTCCATCTGACATTTAAAATAAAACCGTTCCGGCTTTTCCGGTTCCCAGGTGACCGTTCCGTCTCCCAATGTTGGCGCCGCCGCATTGGACATATTAATGACGTCCTGATAGTTACCGAAATCCGTAAATGTAGTCAAGCCATTCATATTGCAGCCTTTTACTACATTCACCTTATCAATCCCGCCATAATAATCTAAATTTACATACATTGTCTCATCCACTTCAACGGCAGCCTCGGCGCCATATACCGGTGTGGCAAGACCTCCGCCGGTACAGAGAACCGTCACTGTAAGAACTGCCGCACATGTTCTGTTAAAGCGATATATCATAATGTTCCCTCCGTTTTTCCAAGTTTCCTCTTACGAAAACGCTTTTCTTTATTCCCGTTCCATCTTGCTTTCCAAATACTCCTCTGATCCACATACCTGTTTTTCAAATAATTTGCAGTGCGCTTCCATCCGTCTCCAACAATAAACCGGTCAAACAGTACCAACAGCGATGGCAGTACGGTCAATACTAAAATCACGCTGAATAAACCGCCCCGCCCAATCAGATGGCCCAAATCCCCGATGGCCGCCGTGGAAGATATCATATAAATGATGTATCCTGCAAATGTGATAATCGAACCAGATGTTAAAATGGAGGTGCAGGACAGAGAAACTGCTTCTATACAGGCTTCCTTATTAGGCAGGCGCTTCCTTGCCCCCATATAATTGTTGGTGAGCAGAATGGAGTAATCCACCGTAGCTCCCAGCTGGATACTGCTGACAATGATGTACCCCATGTAAATCAGCGTATCGCCCCGAATATATGGCATAGCCATATTATAGAAAATCGCCATCTCGATGGGGACGAGAATCAAAATCGGTGTTACAATGGATCGGAAGCTGAACATTACCACTAAAAATACGCCTGCCAGCGATAACGCATTGACCCTGGCGTTATCCGATACGATGGCCTCCTTGATATCCTGAGTGGACGGTGTTTCCCCCACCAGATAGGACGCTTCCGGATAGTAGCGCTTCAGGATATTCCTGATTTCGTCCGTACACTCAAAGGCCCGCGGGCTTTCTGCCTTCGTTTTTATATAAATCAGCATCCGGCTGGCCTTTTCCGTGTGAAGCTCGCTGGTCATGGAATAAGGAAGAAATTCCTCCGGAACTCCGTCCGGAAGGGTATCCGGCAGGGAGGTCACGCTTTTTACATAAGACAGATCTTCAATCTCATCGGACATCGCCTTTTCTGCCACAGGTGAGGTGTTTGGATAAATTGCCAGCATCATGTTGCTGCGGCCAAATATCTCTATGATTTTCTGATCATCCTGGTAAATCTGTGTCCCTTCTGCCGCACCGATGGCATTATTACCATACCGGAAATCCGTCATACCCTGGGCAACATAAGCCCCTGGCGTAACGAGCAGGGTGATAATGAGAATCACATAACGCATCCGGTAAATCCATTTGCTGAAATTTTTAAAATCAGGCAAAAAGGAGCGGTGCTTCGTTTTATCATTCCATTTTGAAAATTTCAAAAGGACCGCCGGCATAAAAAAGATAACAGTAATGAGGCTCACCAGGATACCTTTCGCCAGCACCAGTCCCATGTCAAATCCCACGCTGAAGGTCATGGTGACCAAAGCCAGGAAGCCTACCACAGTTGTCATGCTGCTGGCAAAGATGGAACGGATTGCCTCCTCGATTGCAGCAATCATGGCTTCCTCGTCCGTTTTTCCTTTGTCACGCTCCTTCGTAAAGGCATCCAGAAGGAAAATAGAATAGTCCATGGAAGTTGCCAGCTGAAGCACGACTGCCACATTATTAGTCAGGAAGGAGAGTGTGCCGACAAAAATATTCGTTCCCCGATTCAACATGACAGCCACGCCCATCACCAGCATAAATAGAACCGGCTCAGTCCAGGACGTAGTGGAAATACAGAGAATTAAAAATATCATGATAACAGCAATCACAAGAATCCGGTTCGATTCACTTTCCACCGTTTCAGCCAGGGATTTGTTCTGCACCGCCATTCCCACGAAGTATCCTCTATCTCCCGTGATGGCTCTCATCTCATCAATAGCCCCGGAAGTCCTGGGCGAGTCATCTTCCTCATCAAAGGTGATATCCATGACGGCACAACGGTCTTTGTAATAGTCATCAATATCATCTTCGTTAATGAAATCTTCTCCGGAATAGATATTTGCTGTGCTGTCACACCAGAGGATCTGATCTACCCCGTCTACCGCTTCCAGCTTATCCTTGTATTGTTTCGCCTCATACAGACTTACATCTTTTATCATCACCCTGGCCGTGCCGGGATACCCGAATTCTTCCCGCATGACATCCAGCCCGATATTGGTCTGGGCATCTTTCGGCAGATACTCCGTCAGATCATAGTTCACATTTACAAACAGCATCGCAAACATGGACACCGCACAGCTGATGAAGAATATACTCTCGATTAATTTCTTTCTATGTATGATGAACCGGGCCAGCCGGGTAGGAAAACTTATATCATCTTTCCCTTTATCCCTGCATGTTCGCAATATCTGATATGGTTTCTCCCTTATTCTTTCAGATACCTTATGCCTCATGTTTTGTGCTCCTCTGCCTTAAATTTATGACATCAATAACGGCTTTTTACAGCCGCTAACGCATCAGTATGAGAAGAAAATAGTGTTCCCCGCTCTTCTCCTCATGAGCCATCCCTAAACTGCGGTAATACTCCAGGGAATATGTTCTGTCCTCTTTGGAATCATATTTATCCTGGGTTTTTGCCATCACTTTAGAAAATGCCTCCTCCTCATCCTCGCAGCCTCTGATATAAAGCTCCAGGCAGGTGGCGTTTTTCCTGTACGGGATAGAGGCCAGATATTCCGATACCGTTCCCTCTCCCGGTATTTTATCTCCCATATAGCTGTGCTCCATTGCCATGTTTAACCGATGTTCCGCCGCTTTGTTTAGTTCCATATCCATCTTAAATGCGGCGTACCGGTCATACATGCTGTGTTCGTCTCCGTCGTACTCGTCTTCCCGGTCAGGATAAGCTTCAAAATATAAGTCCTTCTTTTCTTCATTCAGCTCATCAAACAGTTCCTGGGTGATCTCATCATAGCAGCCAGCATTGTAGGCTCCCCCTCCGGTATTTTCAAGCCAATGGGCAGACTTTAGTGCACCATTCTCTGAGAATTCATAAACAGCGTTGTCCAGTACCAGTTCTCCCTGGTTCATGCCTCCATCGGCATGAAAATAGTACCATTCTCCATCGACCGGTTTCCAACCGCACGCCATAACGCCATCCTCGTCTAAGTAGTAAGTCCTGTCGCCTTCCTGAAGCCAGCCGCGATACCAATCTCCCCCGGCTGTCACGAAGTGCCAGCTATCATCTTCCTGGTGCCAGCCTGATGCTTCCGGTTCCATCGCATAGACTTCCATAGCTCCTGTTTTTGCAGATAATAAAAGCACTGCCGTAAGGACAATTAATTTTTTTCTGGTAGGTGGTTTCGCCATGATATATCTCCTCCGCTCTATCGTATACTTGCACTATTTTCTACGATTGTGGTAAAATATACAAGAATTGATATTTCAGAATTGTTCCATTTGAAACAGATTTTAAAAATTATACCAATATCCCGCCCTGGAACGGACCCAAAGGAGCTGCTTATGAACCATTACCACAAAAGGGAAACGGTCGCGGTCAAGCGCACCCAGACCATATTGAGTCATACACTTTTTGATCTTCTCACAAAAATGCCTTTTGAGAAGATTTCCTTAACGGAATTATGCAATACCTCCCTGATTCCCAGAACCACCTTTTACCGGTATTTTGAAGATAAATATGACCTTCTGCGCTTCTGCCTGAAAAAAACCTTTGAGGGCGCAGGACTGAATGAAGATGTGGTTTTCTTTAAAAACAAAGATTCCATCAAAGCTTTCCTGCTGGCAATCATTCGTTATACAGAGGCAAACAAAACACTTTACACACAGATTTACACAGCAAATAAAAACGGCACACTGCTTGACTTATCCCGGAATTGCATTATGGAGATTGTCACCGAAAAATTTCAAATGGAACAGGACTGTCAAAATAGAACACTCCTTATCTCACGTCCAATTTTTTCAACCTTGTTATCCGATTTTTATTTCAGCACCATCAAATGCTACCTGGAGCAGGCTGAACACTATACCGTGGAAGAATATGTGGAAAATGTATGCGCATTTATAGAAAAGGATTTTCTTATCAGAAATGAGGAATAATAATACATAACGGGATGTTTTTGCCTTACATGACCGTTTGCAGATTGTTTTGAACAGCAAAAAGGTTATGGTAACAGAAAATCAAGCAACCATACATAAAACTATTAAGATGTTTAAGGAGGTAATAGTGTGAAAAAAACTTTGAAATTTTTAGGAGCTATCGCTGCGGTAGCGATTGTTGTAACAATTTTTTTTACTATAAATAAACGGAAATATAATGCTGTGGGTTATGAGAAAGAATCTACACAAGCTATAATATCTGAAACAAATAATTCATATGCCATATTATCATCTGAAACAAATAATCTATATGTTATGTTGGCAGATGAGTATTTAGATGATGACGACCTTTCAGAACTCTACAGTGAAGAGGATATACTTACTCGTTTAAGTAAGTTAAATGATGATTTAAACAAAAACTTTGATTATTATGAATTATCATTTCAAGCATTACAGAGTTTGGAATATTATAATTTAGATGATGATTTTGTTAAGGTATATAATAGAAAAGGAGATAAAATCCAGAATCAGGCAATTAAAATCGACGGAAGAAGTCACTATGTCACATCACTTAATACAGTTCAAGTCAACAAAAGGTTTTTTGATTCCTACTTGGCATCTATAGAAAAAGGAGAAGCGTTTAATGATGATGATTACATATTATCTACGTCTGAAAATATCCCAGTATTATTAGGCTATAACTATACGCCTTACTATAATATAGGAGACACATTAAAACTAAACTATTTAGGAAGTGATATGACCTTTTATATTAAGGGCTTTCTATCTGAAAATTTAGAATTTATAAAGGATAATGAGACTATTTCGATGGACAATTATATATGTGTTCCTAGCTTTAAAATAGCATCCGCATCACAGCAAACAGATAGTGAACAGGACCTAGTATTTAAAATAAGATATTATTTACAAAAAAATAGAGGTTTTATCCAATATGGAATAAATAATGATATAAAAAAAATAAAGCAGGAAATTAATGATTTAGCCAATAAATATGATTTAGCTTACACGGTATTAAATACTACCTATAATATTAGTCCAAATAAAACATAGCTATAGCAATATTCTTGCTGTAATAAGTAATGGAAACGTAGTAGGCCATACTTGTAAACAGAGTGGTACATAAAAGTATACTTCTGCGGACCCTTGATATTGGATAACGATTCTTATCTCGCGTTCAATTTCCTCAACAGCAGTACAATAAATACAAAAAGACGAAAACAAACCACGATATAAAGTCTGTTTTCGCCTTCTGTTCTGCAATCTGCCAGCTTCTATCCCTTAATGCCATCCATGGCAATTCCATCCACCAGATATCTTTGGAAGATAATAAAGAAGACAATTACCGGCAGCAGCGAAATCACCGACATTGCAAACAGACCGCCATAGTTATTATAAGAATTCGGATCCAAATACATATTCAATGCCAGCGGAATTGTAAAGCGGTCCACACTGTTCATAAAGATTAACGGTTGGAAGAAATCCTGCCAGATCCAGTAAAACGCAAAAATAGAAGAAGTAACGATTGCCGGTTTTACCACTGGAATGAGGATAAAAAGTAATGTCCTGATTTTCCCACATCCGTCAATTTCTGCCGCCTCATCCAATTCTCTCGGAATTCCCCGGAAGAACTGAACCATCAGGAAGATAAAAAACGCTCCTCCAAATATCCACGGAAGAACAAGAGCCGTTCTCGTATTGATTAAATGCAACTGCTTTAAGATAATATACTGAGGAACTACCATGACCTGAGGCGGAATCATCATCGTCATCATCACACAGCCAAACCAAAAACCGGAAAATTTGAATTTAAGCCGTGAAAGCGTATAGGCTGCCAAAAGGGAGGAAAAAACGCAGCCTAATGTACCTACAACCGTAACAATCAACGAATTCATAAAAAAGGTCGAAAACTTTACGCCGCCAATACCCGCAAATCCACTGCTATAATTGGTTACCATGTCCCATACCTTCGGAATCAGGGAATAAGTATCCAAAAACATAGTATCATTACTCTTAAAGGAGCTGGCCAGAAGCCAGAGCAAGGGATAAATCATCAAAAATCCAAGCGCACACGCTCCTATGTGAAATAGTACTGAATTTATCTTTTTCTTTGTGTGCATTCCCATTTTCTCACCCCTCCTCAGACTCATAATAGACCCAGTTTTTCTGCGTTTTGAAAATAATCACGGTGAATACAGCGATAATTGCAACCAGTATCCAGGCAAGAGCACAGCTGTAACCCATATCAAAGTATGTAAACGCCCTGCGGTACAAATAAAGCACGTATGATAGCGTACTGTCTAATGGGCCACCGTCAGTGATTACATAGCTCTCCGTAAATACCCGGAAGCCATTTATAATCTGTAGAATCAGATTAAAGAAAATCGTTGGGGTCAGCATCGGAAGCGTAATTCTAAAAAAAGTATAGGATGGCTTCGCTCCATCCACCATAGCTGATTCATAAAGGGTAAACGGAATCTGTTTTAACGCGGATAAAAAGATCAGCATGGAGGAACCAAACTGCCATACTCCCATGAGGATAATGACACTAAGCGCTGTTTTGGGATTTCCCAAAAAGGAGGTGGTCTGCTGGATTCCAAACACGGACAGCAGCGTCATAACCACACCCTTGTTTCCGAATATCTGCTTCCACACAACGGAAACTGCAATGCTTCCGCCAATGATAGATGGAACATAATAGAGAGTTCTGTAAAGCCCCAGTCCCTTATGCTTCTTATTCAAAAGCATGGCTACAAAAAGGGCAAATGTGAGTCTTAACGGAACAAGTACCAGAACATATAAGAATGTCACTTTAAGCGCCTGTACAAATGTCTCATCCTGTGTGAAAGCGCGGGCATAATTAGCAAATCCGATGATCTTTGGATTATTTAACAGATTAAAATCCGTGAAGGAATAATAGATGGAAATAATCGCCGGAATCAGCCACATCGCGATAAATCCTATAAGCCAGGGCGCCATGAGCAAGTACGCAACTGCATTGTCGGCATGCCTGGAAACGGCTTTTTTCTTTATACTTTTCATAATGGTTATCTAATCTCCTCTTTCCTGTCAGAGGGGACCATGGTGTATGGTCCCCTCCTTCTGTCAATCAGTTATTTCGTGAAAGAATTGCATCTGCGTCCTTTCTGAATTTAGCTGCTGCTTCTTCAGGAGATACCTGTCCGTAGAATGCGCTGTAAGCTGCATTTTTGAAGGACTCATTAACTTCTGACATACCAACCGGATCAGGATCAGGTGTTTCGCCACAGAGTACCAGGGCATCTTCCACTCCCTTGAACATCGCTGCCTGCTGCTCCGATAACTTACCGGTTGCCACCATATAATCACGGATTTCAGAAGATACCGGAGTTCCTCTCTCTGCCATCATGATGTCGTTGGCTTCCTCTGAATTAACAAACCAGTCGATAAATTCTGCAGCTTCTTTTTTCACCTTGGACGTTTCCGCGATGGAGAAGAACATACCTGGCTTCATCCAAAGACCTTTGGCATCAGAACCGGCAACCATTGGAGGTGTTACCATTTTCAGCTTATCATTGGTTCCGCTTACCTTTGCCGCATAATTGTTCCACTCTGTCAGCATGGCGCCTTCTCCGGTTACTACGGGCCTTCCTTCCTCTCCCAAAGTCTGAATCGCCGCATACTCATCCGGATTGGGTTCAGCCCCCTTTGCCATCAGATCTGCCCACATTTGAATAAAGTCCGAGCAAAGCTTGTCATCCGCGTAGCCAATCGCCTTCTTGTCTTCGGTGAACAGACTTTCTCCATGCTGCCTTATCCAGTAGTTGAATAAGTTAGTATCATCGACCGGTCCGCCTGCCATGCCATACTTACCGGTCTTCTCCTTGACTGTTTCAGCAGTGTGAATAAAATCATCCCAGGTCCAGCTGCTCTCCGGCTCTGTCACGCCAGCTTCCGCTAATACATCCGGATTATATCCGACCGATATATAAGAGCTGCTAAGCACCATCCCATTTAATTTACCATTGATATTACCCGTATTAAGCAGATTTTGATCGATCTTTGAAACATCAATCGTTCCATCGTCCACAAACTGCTGTAAATCAGCCAGGGAATTATTTTTTGCGTATGTAGTGATATAGAGATAATCCATCTGGACAATGTCAGGCATAGAACCGGAGGCAGCCTGGGTTGCCAGTTTATCGAAATATCCATCCCAGCCTGACGGCATTGCCTCAAATGTTACATTTGGATGAGACGCGGTGTAGGCATCCAGCATTTTCTGTGTGTAATCGTGACGCCCCTGGCCTCCCCACCAGGTAATCTTGAGTGTGACCGGTTCACCTGCTCTCTCGGTTCCGGCCGCCTGTGTACCTGTCTTAGGAGTTTCTGTTGCCGCTGTCTCTCCTCCATTTCCTGAACTACAGCCTGCCAGTGAAAACGCCATGGCCGCCGCCATACTTAAAGCTGTTAATTTTTTTAAAGACCTTTTCATTATACGCCTCTCCTTTTCTCAACGGGTTTTTGTTTATTTCTGATAGCCTTATTATACTGTTTTTAACCATGAATCTGAATGGAATTTGCAGATTACCCGTCTGTAAAATTCCGACTAAAACATAAAAAAAAGAAGCATCCCGGAAAAAATAATCTTTCTTAGATACTCCCTCTTTTCATTTATTTGTAATTTTCCGACTTTAACCATCTATTAACATTTTTCGGTACTCAGACGGTACCATCCCTGTATTTTTTTTAAATACTTTGGCAAAATACTGCCCATCCGCAGGGTATCCAGTCTGCTCTGCTAATTCAGATATCCGGATATCCGGATTAAATTCCAGCAACCGTTTTGCCAGATTCACACGAACCCGGACTAAAAATGAAGAATATTTTTCATTGGTGTAGCGGTAAAAGAAACGGCCAAAATAATCTTCATTTATAAATAGCACTTCTTTCGCCAAATACTGCAGGCTTAAATCCGGATTTTTGATATTCTGGTAAATGCTATACAGTATATGTTTCATACGGTTTCCATCTTTTGTATCGGGCAGCGACAATTTCAAATAAGCGGCACATTCTTCAGTAACTATTTCCAAAAGTTCCCAGATATCCCCATCTTTCGCTTCGCATTCCTCTTTTTCACAGAATATTTTCAAAAAGAAACGGAAGGAATCTGCAATTCGGTTCTTTGAAAATCCCCGCATCTCCATCTTTGCAAAAGAAGTATAGATTTCAAACATTACCTCTGCGTAATCCTTTGCTTCCCTAATCCGGTCATAATCCAGTATCATGACAGAGTTGTCCTTTTTCAGGAAATCGAAGCTGATAAACTCCATCCTCCCTTCCGAATCACCTAAGAAAAACAACTCTTGGAGCTGAGAGTAAAGACTGCTGACCTCCTCAATGCCCCCTGTTCTGCTGATTGCCGAGCGAAGCCCTGTCTGTTTATACTTCCCATACTCTTTATGGACCTTTATAATCAGCGGCCGCAGATTTTCCACTATCTCCTCGGGAATCAGATAAATCATCTCATCCTTTGTGGATGTACTCATATAGATGTTCTCCACACCTAAAAGCTCTGTTAAAATGTTTGTCAGCACAAACTGATCCAGCTGATCCAATTCCTGAGGGGATCGGATTCCCAACAGTGCAAAGGAATTTCTGGTATCCTCCATAAATTTCTCAAGAAGAATTTTATCGGCCTTAGACACCTCCTTTTGGGTTATCAGGATGCCAAGGATTTGTTCTTTTACACGTGGAAGCATTTGGTAAAAGGTACTCCGATATTCCTGCTCTGATTTCCTTTTATTCTCCAGCTCCGCCAGTTCCTTCTTTACTCCCTGCAGCACTTCCACAATCTTTTCTTCATCACAGGGTTTTAAAATATAATGCCGGATTCCAAGTTCCATAGCCCTGCTTGTGTATCCATATTCTCCATATCCGGACAACACCACAAAAAGTATGTCCGGATAAAGTTCCTTCGTATTGCGGATTAGCTGTATCCCGTCCATAACCGGCATCTTGATATCTGTAATTACTATGTCAGGAATATACATCCGTATTTTTTCAAGCCCTTCAATCCCATTCCATGCCATATCCACCAGTTCCATATCCAGCTTCTTCCATGGAATAATTTCCGCCATGGCCTCGCGTTCAATATCCTCATCGTCTACCAACAACACCTTAATCATCGCTCTTCATCACCTCTGCCTTCGGAATCTTAATCGTCACAGTCGTTCCGCCTCCAGGAACACTGCTGATATCAAAATACGCTTCCTGATTAAACGCCATTTTAAGCCGTTCATAAATATTCTTTAAGCCAATGCCATGACCTTTCGGCTCTGCGGTAAAAGTGCGGACCGCTTCCAGTTCCTCCTCCGTCATACCAGGGCCATTGTCCGATACAGTTATGGCAATCCGCTCTCCTTCTTCTTTGAGCGCAACGGATATCGTACACGGCGTCAGCATCTTTTCTACCCCATGGTAGATGGAATTCTCTACCAGTGGCTGTAGCGTCATATGGGGGATAAGGTACTGACCTGAAACTTCACATTCCACGGAAAAGGCCACACGCTTCCTGTACCGGTATTCCTGAATCGTCATGTATTTTCTCAGACTATCCAGTTCCTCATCAATGGTGACATACTGCTGTTTATTCAGGGCAGACCGTAAAATTGTTCCCAGCGCCACTGTCATTTCCGCCGCCTCGTCATTTTTTCGCGCCCGGATCATCCAGTTTATGCTGTTTAAGGTATTATAAAGGAAATGCGGGTTGATCTGTGCCTGCAGCATTTTATACTTGGTGTCTTTCAACAGAAGCTGCTTTTCATAATTTTCATGAATAAGGTTATCAATCTTATCCAATGTCACTTTGAATTCCTGGGTCATCAGGCCAATCTCATCCTTTTGCGTATTGGTTCCTAAAAACTCTCTCGCCTGGTCAAAATCTCCGGTTTCCACAATCTGCATACTTTCCGTCAAATGCTCCAACGGTTTCACAATCATATGCGCAAGTTTTTTTAAAATCAGTGCGGTAATTAGAAAAAGCAGAAGGAAGCCCCCAATCATCATATACCGCAGATTCTGATTCTGTCCGTAAATTTCTGAATAAGGAAATATATTGACATAGGTCCACCCTGTCTTGGATGATTGTAAATGGCATACGAAATATCGCTGTCCTTTATCTTTAATAATCTGATATCCTTTATCTCCCTCCAGCCTGGGCAGCCTCTCCATCATTCCTTTCTGATTTTCATAGATAATACCCTCATTTGAGTAAATGCAGAGCGTGGAGCTGTCCGCTTCCAAATCGTCAATATTCTTTTCAATCATTCCAGATACATCACAGGTAATCAGAAGGCTCCCGAGATACTCCAGGCTCGCATCAATATGCTTTCTTATGTCACGCCCCGTCAGCAGATAGGGATACTCTGCCGTTGGCGGCTGCACCACATAGGCCCCTTTCGCTTCATGAATCCGGTTCATCACAGATTCGTACAACTCCCTGCTGATTGTTCCCGTTGCAACTCCCACAACAAACTGGGTTCTATCCCCATCCGTATATACCATGTTGGAAACCATATTGGAATTTGCCAGTTCCTTATTAAACAACATTCGCAGCTGATAAACTTCATAAGAATAATCTGCTGTAAAATGCTTCATTTCTTTCATTTTTGTGAGTTGTTCCTGAATCTGTGTATCGATTGCTATATTATAGGATATTCCTTCCACCTCGTCTAAACTCCGGTTTACCTCCTGAGTGAAAAAATCCAGTTCCTGCAGAGACTTTTCATACAATTTTCCATCATAGATATTAAAGCTGACCTGCAGTGCAGCAACACTTATAAGAAAACAGATTCCCAGCATAAGGACGTAAACAATAATCATCTTTTCCGCCAGTTTTAAATCTCTATATTTTTGGTACCAGTATTCCCGATACGCTTCCATTGACTGCCATTTAAACAATATCCCTCTGTCCTTCACTTGCCTGTCTCCCTAATCGCTATCTTACGTTTCAACGTATTTCCAAGCGCAATCCTTCTGTATACGGAATGAAAATTTTCTTTTTATATATAAAATTATAAACGAATAAAGAGAAAACCGCAAAGACAATATAAGATTCTACAGGTTGTTTTTATCGAATTTATTATATTCTTTTTCCTTCATTGCCTGATACAGTTCTCCATCTGTCAGGTGATTCTCATAATTTAAAAGCAGCATGATTTTTCTGTCCCGTTCCGGATAAATAATTAATCTCTGCCATTGATAAAAGTACGGACCATCTCCAATATTCCTAATATATCCCATCAACAACCTGAGCAAGTATACCGTCTCTTTTATGTCCGTCTGGCAGTCGTTGTCATAAAAACCTTTCCATTTATCGTGGCCGCACTCCTTCATAGCCTCCTCCGCCAGATGAAAGTGGTCTGCTGCCTGGCCGATTTCGTAAAAGGCATTCAGATAATCGCTGCTTCCATATGCCGAATATCCCTTTCCGAAATGGATTACCCCCTCCAGGCAGAATGTGTGGATTTTCACCTGGAGCAGGAGGGAATCCTTCCACAATCTGCAACAGTCCTCCGGCAGTTCATCTGCCAGACTACCGCATCTATCGAGCAGTCTTTGAAAACGCGGATAGGCATTTTTACATTTTGACACATACCACTGAAGCTGTCCGGCGAAACTTTCTGCCGGTCCACACCAGAGAAGTTCCTCACAGGCAGCTTTTCCGCCATCCTTCATCCATTGATGGATCAGAACCCGTGTGACATAATTATAAAACTGTTCTCCCGCATGTTCATCTTCCTTCTCTCCATACGGAAGTGCAGCTTCAAAATATTCCATAAAGCATTCTTTCATTTCCTTTAAGGACCTGTCCCCATAATACCTGCTTATGTACTGTTCCAGATGCTTTTCCGGTTCCGTTTCCAGGGAGTTCCATAAAGCGGCTGCAAAATCCAGAGGATAGACATGGGGTTTAATATTGGAGCAGTTCACAAGCCATAGTGTCGAAATTCCAGACTCATAAGCATGCCCCAGTTCCTTTTTTACAAATCCCATGGGATTCGGCAGCATCGTGAGCACGTTGGCAGCCTGAAGATCATAAAAAGAAACGTGATAGTAAACGCCATGTCTTCTGTCGCCAAGCCCTTTACCCGGAAGTGCTGGAACACGCGGGTTATGATTTCCCTGCCTTCTGGATACCATTTTTCCATAGCCGTTATCAGCCCAGATCATAATTACATTATCCGGAAGTTCAATCAGACCCTGTTGGTACAGCTCCATGGTTTCTCCATACAGATTTGTGCCAAAAACAGGATCTGCAACGTATTTTTTCACCAGTTCATACTGTTCCTTCATAATACTGCTAATCAGCTGGCCTCTCTTTTCCGGGGTATCGTACTGGGGATCATTCTCCCAGAATGGGGTGTCACCCTGGCCCCGGAAGCCAAGATTCCAGATAATCTTATGATTCATCTGCCTCTTAATCCCTTCCTCCCATAGGCCGCGGAACAAGTCTGGATATTCTTTGAACGAAGGATTTTTATCCGGATAAACCCGCAGGAACATCTCTGCCCCAAGAGGCTCCGCATGGTGCTGGGTAATCCACAATCCCATGTCTCCCGCAAGACCGGCATATTTTTTTGAATTGCTGTCCGTTCCCGGAATTACCGTATTTCCGCCGCAGCGCAGCAGCGCTTCAAATGCCATTTCCCACGGATATGCTGCATCTTTCCCTGCTTCCCAGTGGCTGATTAAAACCTCGTCATTGATAAACCAGCCCCGGTAAGCGACTAGCTTTTTCTTTGAATGGTATTCCTTAAATGGGATGGGAATCTCTTTTTGTTTCACAAACTTCTGATCATTCCAAAACCAAAACGGAAGTATTCTCAGACAATGCCCACTAATGTAAAGCAGTGCATAAATAACACCCAGTTCCTCTGAAGCCGTAATTGTCATTTTTCTGTCATTTTCTACGTGAATATAATAATCTTCTGCCGGCAACTCTCCCTTTTTCAAACATATCTTTCCGGATTCTGTTCTGTCTGTTCCCTCATCTGCAGTTTCCAAAACCATTGAAAGATCCCGGTAAAAACGTGATACTGCACGCCTGACAGGTTCACTCTTAAATTCTGAATCTATTATGACATCTCTATTTAATATAAAAAAATCATTCTGCATATCCATAATCTCCTACTCTCCTACGTTTTATTTCTTAATCTTAATCCTTCTTATTAATAAATCAAATGATCTTTTCCTGTATTCTTACTGAAAAAAAACGACTTTTTATTAGAAAAGCAGAATCCTGGAACTTTACATTTTAAAATTTTATTACAGCTCTATGCATAAAGTCTGTTTTTTACAAGTAACCTATCGGTATTCTTCATTCTTATTTTAATGAAAAGTGCTAAAATTAGATTATCACTAAGTTAACCCCTATACATGAGGAGGAATTTATCATGGAACATAAATTTATAACTTTTCAGAATACCCAGCAGATTCTGCAGTTTGTCAGTTCGGTAAGCAAACTGGATTTCGATGTGGACGTTAAATACGGAAGCCGCATGGTTGATGCCAAATCCATCTTGGGAGTGATTTCTCTGGCTTCATTCAAAACAGTCGAAGTTATCTTTCATCCCGTTACTGACTGTATTTCACAGTTAGATGAACTATTTGAATTGGCATCGTAATACTGCTTTGTAAAATGCTATGACTACAAGTGAACATTATATTAAAAAGCGGGCTTAAAAAGGACCTGACAAAACAGATGGGTTCCAGTCCGGTGAAAAACCGATTGCTATGGTAAGCATGGATAACTGTTCCCACAATGGCAGCAAGCTGTTTGACACGGTCCACATATTCGCCGCAAAATGGTCCGAAACAGGCCTGACAGCCGCTTCCTTCGTGGAATATATCGAAAATCCCGCAAAAGTATCCTTCCCATGGTCCATGATTGATAAGATTACTCCAAGACCGGACCCATCTGTGGAGGAACTTCTGAAAAAAGACGGTGTGGAGGAGTCAGACCCGGTAGTTACCTCCAAAAATACATATGTTGCTCCCTTTGTAAATGTAGAAGAATGCCAGTATCGTGTCATTGAGGATGTGTTTCCAAACGGGAGGCCCCAGCTTGAAAGAGGCGGCCTGATTTTCACCAACCGCGAAACTGTGGATAAAGTAGAAAAGATGAAAGTCTGCACCTGCTTAAACCCGCTTCATACCGCACTCGCTATATTTGGCTGTCTCCTTGGTTATGACCTAATATCTAAAGAAATGCAGGATGTTACATTGAAAAAGCCAGTAAAGGAAATCGGCTATACTGAAGGACTCCCAGTGGTCATCAATCCCGGTCTGATTTGAAGTTTATCCCGCTCGTATTTGCCGGATGGCTCCGGTATTTGATGGGCGTAGATGATCAGGGCAATCCGTTTACCCTAAGTCCGGATACTATGCTTGACACTCTGCGGCCCTTTATCTTCGGTATAAAGCTGGGCGATACCGTAGACGATGCGCTGCCAAAGCCGATTCCTGAAAACAGCAATATCTTCGGCGTCAATTTTTATGAAGTGGGACTGGCTCCCCTTGTATGCCGCTATTTCCGGGAAATGACAACCGGATGCGGTGCGGTGAGGGCAACACTTGAAAAATATGTATAACATTTTATATAGTCCGGAAGGGGGCCTTTACGATGAAACCATTTATTAACGACGACTTTTTATTACAGACCAATACGGCCAGGGAATTGTTTTCCGGCCATGCGCGCAAGATGCCCATCATTGATTTTCACAACCATCTGAATCCGCAGGAAATCTACGAAGACAGATGCTATGACAACATCGCCCAGGTATGGCTCGGCGGCGATCATTATAAGTGGCGCGCCATGCGTGCCAACGGCATACCGGAACAGTTGATTACCGGCGACGGACAGCCTTATGAGAAATTTCTTGCCTGGGCGGATACCGTACAGAATTGTATCGGCAATCCTTTATACCACTGGACCCACCTGGAGTTAAAACGGTATTTTGACATTGATGAAACACTGTCTCCCGATACGGCAAAAGACATCTGGGATATCTGTAACCGGAAGCTAAGGTCACCACAATACTCTGTCCGCAATCTTCTGAACATGCAGAATGTGAAAGTCCTCTGCACCACGGATGACCCAGTTGATGACTTAATCTGGCACAAGAAGCTTGTACAGGAACAGTCAGATTTCCAGGTGCTGCCCACCTTCCGCCCTGGAAATGCCCTGGATATTGAAAAGGATTATTTTCCGTCCTATGTGGCCTGCCTTGGTTCCGTATCACAGTCAGACGTGTCTTCACTGGACGGGCTGCTTGAAGCGTTAAAGAAGAGACTGGACTTCTTCATCAGCGTAGGCTGCCGGGTGACCGATCACAGTCTGGAGGACAGCTTCTATCTTCCGGCTTCCTACGAGACGGCCAATGGGCTATATCAGAAGAGACTCACTGGAGTTGCCCTTTCTTCTGAGGCAGCAGCCATGTACCGGGGATTTTTGCTGACAGAGCTTGGACGGGAATATGCCCGGAGAGGACTCATCATGCAGCTTCATATCGGCGCGCTCCGCAACAATTCTTCCAGAATGTTTGAAAAAATGGGGGCGGATACAGGCTTTGATAGTCTGAATGATTTTAATTATGCTCCACAGCTCTCTGCGCTTTTGAACGCCATGGATTCTACTGACGAGCTGCCCAAAACAATCCTCTATTATCTAAATCCGAAGGATGTGGACATGCTTGCCGCCATGGCCGGGAATTATCAGGGAAACAGCACCGGTATCAGGGGAAAGATTCAACTTGGTAGCGCCTGGTGGTTCTGTGACCATAAGCGTGGGATGGAACGCCAGATGGACGCCCTGTCCGACGTTGGGCTTATCTCCCGCTTTGTAGGAATGCTTACCGACTCAAGGAGCTTCCTCTCCTTCCCGCGGCATGAATACTTCCGACGTATCCTGTGCAGTAAGCTGGGTACCTGGGTGGAGAATGGAGAATACCCGAAGGATATGGCCTATCTTGGCAAGTTGACAGAAGACATCTGTTACTACAATGCCAAAAACTATTTTAACTTATAGAATACATCATGTCCGATGCATATCCCGACATATTGGTTGGCGCTGGGACAGTCGGGAAATTGGATACCGATTTTCCCAGAGCGCAGAATGGCCGTAACTATTAACATCAGTTACGGCTATTCTTATACCCTCTTTTGTATGGACTAAAATGCCAATTATACCTTGTCATCTTGGATATTCACCTGTCCGAAACAAGTAGGTTATCTGTATTTGTCACTTACAATTATTTTTGATTGATTACATCCAGAGCTGCCTGCGCGGTTTCTGCGGCCTCCTTGAGGGCATCGGCTGCCGGAACATTTTCAATTTCCACTTTATCTGCTGCAATGGCCAGAGCATCAAAAATTTTTCCGCCGGTAGGATCAATAGGATCCGGGGACGCATGCATGGCCTGAGATAAAGGAACAAGGGCATGGGGATTTTCAGCGGTATAGGACTGATATTCCGGGATATCCAATGTGGTTTCACGGACTGGTATATAACCGGTTGCCATGGACCATCTTGCCTGCTGGGATGCATCTGCAAAATATTTCATAAACTGGTATGCGCCGTCCTTTGTTTTATCTTTTCCTGTTTCCACCATCACCATCTGTAATACTCTTGCAACCGGCGCTGAAGGATTATCCCCGAACCCAGGCTGTTCCATGGCTCCCACCTTAGTAAAATCCAGATCCGCCTGATCGCCCGAGGAACCGGTATATCCGCCTGCTTTGTCCTGAAGTACGTCATCCATGGTATCATACCAATATTCCCAGCCCTGGCCCCCATAGTGTATTGACATATTCTTATCCTCATGAATCCATCTGCGGGCCGCTTCCCATGTTTCAACCCATGGTTCCGTATTGATGAGCACGGTACGGCCGTCATCACTGATCATTGCACCACCGTTGCTGAGGGCCATGTCAATCAGATTGTCTTCTCCCCACATAGGTTCCCATCCATTAGCGCCCGTATTTTGTTGGATAAGGGCTGAGACTTTTGCTAAATCTTCCCAGGTCTTAATCGTATCAGGCTGGATACCTGCCTTTTCAAACAAATCCCTGTTATAGTACATAACCTGTGTGGTTCCATAAGCCGGCATGGCATACAGGATGCCATCGTCACCAAGGCATTGGCGATAGAATACAGGAATCAAATCTTCTTTATTAAAGGAGGAGTCCTGTTCTATATATTGGTCCAAAGGCGCTAACAGCTCCTTCTTTGCAAGGTTTCTGGTTTTATCAGAATCCAGAAGTGCAATATCAGCAGCATTTTTCCCTGCGATTCCAGCCTGCAGTTTGGTGTATGTCTCATCATAATCAGCTTGCTGAACCCCGATTACCGTGTACTCGGATTGGGACTGATTGAAATCTTCTATGATGTCCTCCATGACTCCTGCTGCGGTCTTACCGCCGGAATACCAGAATGTAACCTGGACTTTGCCATCGGCTGTGACAGTATCATCAGGCGCTTTCCCCCCGCAGCCTGTCAAAAGCGAAAGGCTGACTGCCAGTAAAACGGCAGCGCTTGTTCCTGTCCGGAAAGCTTTTTTGAATATTGATGTCCGGCAATGATTGATTAAGGGGCGTTTTAGCTTCATTTTATGTTCCTCCTGTTTTGTGATTTATGATTGAATTGTTTTCATTAACCTTTACAGCCAAAGTCAGTAATGCCCTGAACAATCAGGCGCCAAGTACCGGCAAATAAAATCAGTAACGGCACGACAGTTACCGTGCCTGCTGCCATTACCAGGGACCACTGGGTCCCATAGGCACCTCCCTCATAGAGAAAACGCCGCAGTCCCTGTGATACCAGGCTCAGCTCCGGAGAATCGGTTATCAGAGACGGCCACATATAACTATTATAGGTATTAATAAAAGAAAGAAGGATAAATGTGACAAAGGAGGGCCGGGTCATAGGAACAATGATTCTTGTAAGAATCATGAAATGGCCGGCACCGTCCATCCGGGCCGCCTCCATGGTCTCCGAAGGAACTCCTGCGAATGCCTGGTGAAGCAGGAAGATACCGAACACACTGACGCCATTGGAAAGAATAAGCCCCCCATAGCTGTCTAAAAGTCCTAACCTGGATAGTATCATATAGCATGGGATGTAGGTTACGGCGGTAGGCACCATATAAGTGAACAGAACCAGCCGAAATAGAAGATTCTTTCCTTTCGCCTTCATAAAAGTCACGGCATATGTAAAAAGAGCGCAGCATATAACCTGGATTATCACAACACTGACTGCTACCAGCAGGCTGTTTGCCAAATAGCGCGGAATTGGAGAGTGAAATAAAATCTCGCTGTAATTTTGGTATTGTGAATCTGATGGAAGGAAGGTATCCACCGCCATAACCTCTTCTTTTGTTTTGAGGGAGCTGACAGCCATCCATAAGAAGGGAAAAGCAGTAAAGCAGCATGCACCTCCTAATATAAGATGGACAACACCGGACCGGACGATATGAAGGGTACGAGGGATATACTTCATGATTAAGCCTCCTTGCTTTTCAGTCTAATCTGGAGCAACGCCAGGCTCAGACCAATAATCATAAGGATTACTACCGCTGCTGCCGCCCGTCCCATGTCAAATTGTTCAAATCCCAGTTGATAATATAGATATAGCAGGGTCCGGGTGCTTCCTGCGGGACCGCCCTGAGTCAGGATTTGTATCTGGTCGTAGGCGCGCAGGGAATCTGCTGTCATAATAATTCCTGTCACTAAAATAGCCGGCCGTAAAAGAGGCAAGGTAATATGTAGGAAGCGCTGCATACTTCCTGCACCATCAGCAGACGCAGCTTCATGAAGTTCTGATGGTATCCGGGATAAGGCGCCTGTAAAAAGGAGCATGACATATCCCAGATTCTTCCAGACGGTTACCAAAGCTACGCTGGCTAACGCTGTATTAGAACTGTGGAGCCAGGCAGATCCCGGAAGTCCAAGCAGGTGCAGAAGCTGATTTGCCAATCCAGAGTCCGGTTCAAATATCCAGGTCCACACAATCGATACAGCCACGGCTGGTGTTATCCATGGAGAAAAAATAATAAGAGAGTAAATCGTGTGCTTTCCCGCAGACCATATAAGGACTGCCAGAAGAAGCCCCAGAACTAAGACAGGAATCACTGTCTCCAGTGCAAACAAAAGTGTGTGTGTAAGTGCATCCCAAAAAGCCTTATCTTTTATAAGGGAAGTATAATTAGCCAATCCTGTTACATGAAATCCTGCGGTCATGTAATCCCAGTCCGTAAAGCTAATCCCAATGGATTCCACGATAGGAAACAGCCAGAACAGAATTAGAAACATAAAAGCAGGTGTTACAAATGCTATGAATGTGAATTCAGACTTCCACTTCTTACTGCAATGAGAATCCTTCATAATCTACCACTCCCATATCTGCACATTTTTGTTCAATAATATGCTTTTTATCGTATATTTGAACGCAAAAAAATAGTAGCACAGACACCAGGATATGTCAACAGGATTGTTCAAAATAATTGTAACGTTTACAAAAATGAACATCGGATTGCTTAGATCTTGTGAAAGGAAAAAGAAAATAGAAATGGAATGAAAAATGATAACTGGGGTCTTGCCGGAATTTGTACAGTTACACTTTTATTTTACAAATTCCGGACGATATTAAAACATATATATTCCTTGCCCACGGAGATACACAGAGTCTTATATGCACAAAACAGTATCATAAGGCATGGAAGTCTCGCTAAAAATTAGCTACTCGCTGTTTACCGAAAAGCTGATTTGACAATCTTATTAAATTCAGCCGTACACTATTTTTATAGTAAATCAGCCAGCGTTTTTCCATAAAAATAGTCATGCACCATTTTGTCAAACCCTGCCCATAAGGGAAGGGTCTTACATATGGAGGCCCTGCTGCAAGGCTCGGCATCCTTAGAAAGACATGCAACGGTAGCAAGCGAGCCTTCCATTAATTCCAATATCTCGCCTACTGGATATTCTTCCGGCTTACGGCAAAGCTTATACCCGCCGCCGCGACCTCCAAGACCGAGCAGCATCTTTCCTTTGACAAGTTCTTTCACAATGATCTCCAGGTATTTTTTAGAGATTCCCTGCCGGTCCGCCACTTCTTTCAAAGGAATATATCCTTCGCCACCATGTTCCGCCAGATCTATCATGACACGAAGAGCATAGCGTCCTTTTGTTGAAATCATACCATGCACCGTCCTTTCTGTGATTTATGCCTATTATACCGCAGGGTGAATAGGTAAATCAATGATATTCAAAAAATTTCCAAATCACCTATTGACATAGTAGGTGATTGGTGATACTATAAGCGCATCAGTTTTGAGCTGATCATCAGGAAAGGAGGCGAAAGCAATGACCGGATTATATACCCTCAAAGTTAATACTGTCATGTGTTGTCGAATGCAAAACTCCCGGGCATATTATATGGCTGGGGTGCGGTTATGCACAGATAGCAGCATAGCTGACTGCCTCAATACAATGCTTGATTAATCTGTCAGCATATCGTATGCCATTTGCCCGGGAGCTTGTGATGAGCTTCCGGTTTTTTATTTGCCGAAACCGGAACAGGAACAGCAGCCGATTGAACCGAGAAATATGAATCCAAAGGAGATTACAAAAATGAGTGAATATAAAAACGAATATAAATTTGAAACCCTGCAGCTTCACGTTGGACAGGAGCAGGCCGATCCAGCCACCGGTTCCAGAGCAGTTCCCATTTACCAGACTACCTCTTATGTGTTCCATGATTCCGCACACGCCGCAGCACGCTTTGGGCTTGCAGATGCCGGCAATATTTATGGACGCCTGACAAACTCGACACAGGACGTACTGGAAAAACGGCTTGCCGCGCTTGAAGGTGGCGCTGCTGCACTGGCAACCGCATCTGGTGCTGCCGCAATCACCTATACCATTCAGGCTCTGGCACAAGCCGGGGATCACATTGTAGCACAGAAAACAATCTATGGCGGCAGCTACAATCTATTGGCACACACGCTTCCCCAATACGGAGTCACCACAACCTTTGTGGATGCCCATAACCTTGAAGAACTGACTGCCGCCATACAGCCAAATACCAAAGCTGTCTACCTGGAAACGCTGGGAAACCCAAACAGCGATATCCCGGACATTGATACAATTGCAGAGATTGCCCATGCACACGGTCTGCCGCTTGTGATTGATAACACCTTTGGCACTCCATACCTCATCCGCCCGATTGAACACGGCGCGGATATCGTAGTCCACTCCGCCACCAAGTTCATCGGCGGCCATGGCACTACCCTGGGCGGTATCATCGTGGATTCCGGCAAATTTGACTGGAAAGCCAGCGGTAAATATGCTCCTATCGCAAAACCCAATCCCAGCTATCACGGTGTCTCTTTTGTGGATGCGGCAGGCCCGGCGGCCTTCGTCACCTATATCCGTGCCATTCTTCTGCGCGATACAGGTGCAACGCTTTCCCCCTTTAACGCATTTCTGCTTCTCCAGGGCGTGGAAACCCTTTCCCTGCGCCTGGAACGTCATGCAGAAAACACGAAGAAAGTGGTGGAATATCTGTCTAAGCATCCACAAGTGGAAAAGGTGAATCATCCCAGCCTGCCGGATCATCCCGACCACGCATTGTATGAGAAGTATTTTCCGAACGGAGGAGCCAGCATCTTCACCTTTGAGATTAAGGGCGGACAGGAAGAAGCCTGGAGGTTTATTGACAATCTGAAAATCTTCTCCCTGCTTGCCAATGTAGCCGACGTAAAGAGCCTCGTAATCCATCCGGCCAGTACAACCCATTCCCAACTCTCCGGGGAAGAATTGCTGGATCAGGGCATTAAGCCGAACACCATCCGCCTGTCCATCGGCACAGAGCATATTGATGACATTATCGCGGACCTGGAGAATGGGTTTGCTTCATTATAATAAGTGAAATGAATGAAATTGAGATAGAAGGAGGCGGCTGGCTTGAACTGGGAAATTATCGGGAAATATTTGCCGTTGTACCAAAAAGCAGCGGTACTGACAGTAAAAATCGGGTTTATGGGGATAGCGGCCGCCATCATGATTGGGTTACTATGTACCATCATTCAGTATTATAAGCTTCCGGTCATCCGCAGGATTGTATCTGCGTACATTGAAATCAGCCGGAACACCCCTCTTATGGTGCAGCTGTTTTTCATCTATTATGGCCTGCCCAAAATTGGTATTCAGACAGATGCCACTGCATGTGGTGTTGCGGGTCTGGCTTTCCTCGGTGGAAGCTATATGTCAGAAGCATTTCGCAGTGGGATTGAGGCGGTTGCGCCAATCCAGGAGGAAAGCGCATATAGTCTCGGGCTAAGTAAACTGCAGACTTTCTCTTATGTAATTTTACCGCAGGCATTTTCCATCAGCGTCCCAGCATTTATGGCGAATGTGATTTTTCTGCTGAAAGAAACCAGCGTATTCTCTGCCATAAGCCTTATGGATTTAATGTTTACCGCAAAGGATCTGATTGGACTGTATTACAAAACTGCGGAGAGCCTTTTCCTATTAGTAGTATTCTATCTTATCATATTGCTTCCTGTTTCCGTTTTAGGAAGCCTCCTGGAAAGGAGGTCACGCTATGCCGGATTTGGGTCTTGAGGTACTGCTGAAAGGGAAAAATCTTGCCCGCATCCTTGGCGGATTAGACGCGGCACTCAAAATCAGCATGATTTCCGTCGCTATCAGTATCCCGTTGGGATTTATTCTGGGCATCCTCATGACATGGAAAAATCCAATCTGCCGGGCGATCCTGCGATGTTATCTGGAATTTGTCCGGATTATGCCGCAGATGGTGTTACTGTTCCTCGTCTATTTCGGCACCACGAGAGCCTTTGGCTGGGATTTATCCGGGGAGCTTTCATCTGTGATTGTATTCACAGTCTGGGGAACAGCGGAAATGAGTGATCTGGTCCGGGGTTCCCTGATCAGTATTCCCATGCACCAGTATGAAAGTGCCGAGGCGCTGGGGCTGACAAGAATCCAGAGCTATCAGTACATTGTTCTGCCGCAGGCCGTGCGGAGGTTAATTCCACTGTCAATCAACCTCATCACAAGAATGATTAAAACCACAAGCCTGATCCTGATGATCGGCGTCGTGGAGGTACTGAAGGTTGCCCAGCAGATTATAGAGGCAAACCGGATGGGCAGTCCCAATGCCGCATTCGGAATTTATTTAACGGTATTCTTCCTGTATTTCATTGCCTGCTGGCCAATCAGCCTTTTGGCGAAATACCTTGAGAAACGATGGAGGTGAGGAGATGTCGGAATCGGTTTTAACCATAGAGCATCTGACAAAACAGTTTGACAATTCTACAGTTCTGAATGATATAAGCCTGCAGATTCGCGAGGGCGAAGTTGTTGTGATTGTCGGCTCCAGCGGCTGCGGAAAGAGTACACTGCTGCGGTGTATCAATGCCCTGGAGGATACCCAGAGCGGTGAGATCCGGCTCCATGGGGAACTCATCTCGAAGCAAAGCAGAAACTTAACCGGGATTCGCCAGAAAATCGGTATGGTGTTCCAGAGCTATGAGCTGTTCCCGCACCTGACCGTGCTGGATAATATCCTGCTGGCACCGACCAAAGTGCAGAAAAGGACAAAGGACGAGGTAAAAAAGGAAGCCCTTGCCCTTCTGTCCCGTGTTGGCCTTGCAGAAAAAGCGAAAAGTTTTCCACGGCAGTTATCCGGCGGACAGAAACAACGGGCTGCGATTGTCCGGGCATTATGTATGCACCCTGAAATCCTGCTGTTTGATGAGGTGACTGCGGCGCTTGACCCGGAGATGGTAAGGGAAGTATTGGAGGTTATCCTAAATCTTGCAGACCAGGGACGGACGATGATAATCGTGACTCATGAAATGCAGTTTGCAAAGGCCGTGGCTGACAGGATCATCTTTCTGGATGATGGAGATATCAAAGAGGAAGGGACACCGGAGCAGTTTTTCGACGCACCGAAAACTGACCGGGCGAAAAAGTTTTTACAGACATTTACCTTTGAGCGGAAAGGTTCAACATGAAATTGATATAGGGCGATGCCCGGAATGGAGATTATTATGAAAAAAATTCGTAAGCTTGTAACCATTGTACTTACTCTGTCGCTGACGCTTTCTCTGGCTGCCTGCGGTTCAGGAGATTCTTCAAATAGCAGCGTGACAGCCGACAGTGAGAAAACCCAGAAGGTTGTTTACCGTACTTTGGATGAAATTAAGGAGAGCGGCACCATTAACATCGGCGTTTTCTCTGACAAGAACCCGTTCGGCTATGTAGATGAAAATGGAGAGTATCAGGGCTATGATGTATACTTCGCCAACCGCATCGGTGAAGATCTCGGTGTGAAAATCAACTATGTATCCACCGAAGCGGCCAACCGCATCGAATATCTGCAGACTGGTAAAGCAGATATCATTCTTGCAAACTTCACAGTAACACCTCAGCGTGCAGAAGAAGTAGATTTCGCGCTTCCATATATGAATGTTGCACTGGGAGTCGTTTCTCCAGACAGCCATGTAATTGAAAGCCTGGATAACTGGAATGCGGAGGATCCGATCATTGTCATTTCCGGCACAACTGCAGAAACCTATCTGATTGAAAACTACCCTGACATCCCGCTGCAGAAGTATGATTCTTACGCAACCGCAAAGAATGCCCTGGAAAATGGGAACGGTGTCGCGTGGGCCAATGACAACACTGAGGTTATTGCCTTTTCATTACAGAACGCCGGCTACACTGTGGGAATTCCATCTCTGGGCAGTCAGGACAGTATTGCACCTGCAGTTTCCAAAGGGAACAGCACGCTTCTGGACTGGCTGAATGAGGAAATCAAATCCCTTGGCGAGGAACAGTTCTTCCACAAAGATTACGAAGCAACACTGGTTGATACCTATGGTTTAGACTACGAAGACAGCCTGGTTGTTGAAGGCGGAAAGACAAAATAACGATGAAGAATATACTGGTCTTTGGCGATTCCAATACCTGGGGACTGATTCCCGGCACTCATGAACGGTATCCATGGGGAGTGCGCTGGACAAGTATCCTGCAGGAAAAAGAACGATGTAATAACACCCGCATAATAGAAGAAGGTCTATGCGGAAGAACCACCATTTTTGAGGATGAACTGCGCCCCGGAAGAAAAGGGCTCGATATGCTTCCTGTCCTGCTGGAAACCCATAATCCCCTGGATGCGGCAATCATCATGCTCGGAACAAATGACTGCAAAATATTGTATCGCGCTCCTGCCCATGTGATTGGAAAAGGGATTGCGCTTTGCCTGGACGAATTGCTAAAAGTAATTCCAGCAGACAGGATTTTATTGGTGTCCCCTCTTCTCCTTGGAGAGAATGTCTGGAAGCCGGAGAAAGATCCGAAATTTGATCAGACTTCCGTGCTGGTTTGCAAACAACTGAAAGAAGAATACAGAAAAATCGCCTCTGCAAAAGGAACGGCCTTCATTGCAGCATCAGACTATGCAGCCGCAAGCAGCATTGATGATGAACATCTGACGGAGGAAGGACACTCGGCACTTGCGGATATTTTGTACAACAAGCTGATAGAAATGAAAGTGATTTAGGAGGCATTTAAAATGGCAAAGAAGGAAAATAAATTCAAGGACTATGATATCACAACCCAGGCCGTCCATACCGGCACGGACTACGATGAGGGAACCGGCGCGGTCCGCCGCCCGCTCCATATGGCAAACAGCTATAAGCTGCCGGATGATCTCTCACAGGTAAACTACTCTTCCACCGACTTATTGATGTATGCCAGAAATGGCAATCCGAATCAGCATTGGCTGGAGGAAAAGATTGCGGCCTTGTATGGCGCAGATGACGCCATTGTTCTGGCAAGCGGCGTAGGCGCGCTTCATGCCCTGTTCTGGACATTGCTGAAATCCGGGGACCGCGTAGTCTACCCGAATGTGAGCTATATGGCCGTCTATCGAATGTTTCATGAACTGTTCAACAAAAAATTCAATGTGGATACAGTTATGGCAGATATGACTGATCTTGAAGCAGTAAAAAAGGCAATCACTCCCGGAACAAGGCTTGTCCATATTGAAACGCCGGATAATCCTACTGTCGGCATAACAGATATAGAAGCCATTGCAAAAATCGCGCATGAAAATGGTGCGCTACTGTCAGTTGATAACACCTTTGCTTCCCCGCTGAATCAACACCCCCTGGAACTGGGAGCCGATTTTGTGGTGGACGCCCTCACGAAATTTATCAACGGTCATGGTGATGCCCAAGGGGGAGCAATCCTTTCCAACAATCTGGAGACGATGGACCGCATCCGCTATGAGGCGCAGGTTAATGTAGGCTCCGTCATCAGCCCATTTAATGCATGGCAGATTTTCCGTGGCTCGGTCACTTTCCCGCTTCGTATGCAGAGAATCAACGATTCTTCCCAGAAAATAGCCGAATGGCTTGAACAGAGAGAAAATATCACATTTGTATCGTATCCGGGTCTGCCCAGTAATCCCGGTCATGAATTGGCAAAAAGACAGATGAAAAACGGTTACGGCGGTGTGATTTCATTCGGTATCAATACAGATGATAAGACGGTGGAACGGTTCTGTGCAAAGCTGAAAGTGATCACTTTTGCAGTATCTCTCGGTCACGATGAAAGTCTGATTTTTCCGCAGCCAAGCTATGATGAGCGTATTGATCTATACCCGAAAAAATTCCGAAAGGGATTTATCCGCTTCAGCGTTGGGCTTGAAGAACCAGGTGACATTATAAGCGACTTAGACCAGGCTCTTCGGGCCGTTGGATTGTAAATATTTTTTCTTGAAGCAAAGTTTTTTACTCTTTTGACTGGGGAGATATTATTGAATATGAAGCACTGTTAATTTTAATATCTCCCCGTATAATGCATGGACGATGAGTTTCATTGGTACAGCTTTATACAGCAATCACAGCTATGTCAGATAGACAGGCCATCGTATTTCCACTTTTTTATGATTGTTTTTTCCCAATAAAATAAAATCCATTTGATTGATGACCGTTCATGGTTGTAAATATTAAATGCTCATATGCCTGCGTATGAAAACCGGAAAGAAGTTTTTTTCCATTGCTCGTCGTGGTGCCGGTACACGGCTCCTTCTGGCAGCTCAAATACTCCATAAATTCCATATTTACCGGCAAATTCCTCATATCGGGACTTATTTCTTTCATCCGAACTGGACATTCCATATTTGCTCAGATATCCATGAGGACGGCCGGTAATCAGGTAGCGGTTTTGCAGCCGGACCGGCGAGGCATCCCTTGGAAGCCTGCTTAAAGCCGCATAGTCCTATTTTGCAATTAAAAATATGGATAAACATATTCTTCTTCAGGCTTCTCGGCCGCCTCAATGCTCTGGGCCTTTAAAATCAGGGACTCTCCGTCTTCACTGATTCCAAATGTACCCGTTACCGTCACCCAGTCGTCATCCTTGAATGTCACTTCACTGTCACTGTCTACCAGAAAGCCGATTGGGCTTAAATCCGCGGCACAACACCACATGGACAGCCGGACCAGGGCAAAATCGCACTTTTTTTGGATGTCCGGATCACGGTAGACAAAGCCTTTCATTACAACGGTATAGCCTTCATACTTTTCATAAAAACTCTCATTCCTTTCGCTTCGCTTAGGCACAAACCAGTTATGAAATAGCAAGTTTGTGCTTCCGCTATTTTATTTTTGATGTTAAACTCGCCTCAGACAGATACACTACGGAGCACGGAGGAGGAAGTAGAATCGTTTCCTCCATTTGGGATCAAGTCCGCATAAAAACATGTGTCGGCTGTCTTTTCAAGCACAAACCAGTGACGCCTTGAGCTCGCAACCTAATCATTGTCAAAGCAATTCCTTAGGTCTTTCTTTGCTGGTCAGCCAGTCAATGTCTGTCTATTTTATTCAGGAGGGCTGTTTTATGTTATCTATCAAACACTTTGTCTGCTGTGGCATGGACGTTCACAAAAAATTTGTGGTCGCTACCATTGCTCTAACGGACTACAGAGGCGTTACATCTTATGTCAAAAAGCGCTTCGCCACTTTCAACTCTGACCTTAAAGCTTTAGAAAAATGGCTTCTTTCTTTCAACTGCACTGAGGTCTGTCTCGAATCCACTGGTAAATACTGGATTCCAATTTTTAATATCCTGGAGGGTTCCTGCCACGTTGTCGTTGCCAACCCCAAGTATGTCAGGGCTATCAAAGGACAAAAAACCGATGACAAAGACTCCGCATGGATTGCTGACCTGTTTAAGTTTGATATTGTTCCTTCCAGCTATATCCCTTGTAAGGAAATCCGTATGCTTCGGGAATTGTTCCGATACCGCCAGAAACTGATTGGCCACCGCAGCAGTGAGAAAAACCGGTTACAAAATGCACTTACGGTTTCCAACATTGCACTTGCCTCCGTCCTCTCAGATACTTTCGGAAAATCAGCGACCGCCATCGTTGACTATATCCTGACCTGCGAGGTATTTGATCCGGAATACTGTAAATCCCTGTTTCTTAAAAAAGCAAAGGACAAGGCTGATGATGTTGTAAGCTCCATAATCGGTTATGAACTGCGCCGTGACCAATCCGTTAAGATTAAGGTCTGCAGAAAGCATTTCGATGAAATCAATGAGTGCGTCTCCACTCTTGAAGAAACGATTTCCGACCTGGCTAAACCTTACCATAATTTTATCGAATTGGCTACTACAATTCCTGGCATTACAGAGCAGTCTGCAACCTTTATCATCGCTGAAATCGGGGTGGACATGGCGGTATTCAAATCCTCAAAGCGTTTATGCTCATGGGCTGGGCTGACTCCTGAGAATAACGAGAGCGCCGGTAAAAAGAAAAGCGTTCATGTTTCAAGAGCCGGGGTCTACTTAAAGCCTTTGCTGGTTCAATGTGCAAATGCTGCCATCAAAAGTAACAATCCTTACTTCAAATACAAATATGACCGTATTAAAAAACGTCGTGGTCACAAACGAGCAATCATCGCCATTGCACGCATGGTGCTGACCTGCATTTACCACATGTTCCAAAAGCAGGAAGTATTTAATCCTGCTGATATGGATTATTCAGCTATTCCTGAAGAAATGTACCAGAAATTTCAGGAACAGTATGACAGAAATGCAATCAAACGTTTAGAGAAACGAGGCTATATAATCACACCTCCTGCTATGGCCTGATACCCTTTGTTCCATAGTTCCTTTTTGGCGGCAATTTACTGGTGCTTTTGTTAAGTTACGGCTTTTTTAATTTTTTTCTTTCAACCTAAACACCTCCTGGTTTTGAGATTTTAAGGACGCCACTTTCCAGCCAGATATCGTTTTGTAAGGCTTATGGTACTCACCACAAAGCTCAGCGGCCTGCACAGCAGAACCCCCACAAAGCCAAAATACTGCGCCAATACAAAAGCTGAAATTGTGCGGAAACAGAGTTCCAGCAGCGTATTGAACAGCGGATAAGCAATCTCCCCAGCTCCACGCAGAAAATTTGTCAGCAGATAGAGGCTTACGCACAGGGGAAACGTCAGGGAGATAATACGCAGGTACTGGACCCCTATCGGTATGACTGCCGTTTCATTTCCCACCACCAGAAGCATGAGTAACGGCGAGGCGAACCAAAGAATAACAATGGTAAGCGCGGTAAACACCGCCGCAATCTTAAAGCTGTCCTTTAGCCCTTGCCGGGTGCGCCCATATTCTCCGGCCCCTACATTCTGCCCGACGTATACACTCAACGCCACGCCTAAATTCACAGCAGGGATTGTCAGGATACTTTCGATTTTATAAGCCGACGTATAGGCCGATATTTCATTTACGCCAAAGGTATTGATAATGCCCTGTATAAAAAACATACTGATGGCGGAAGCTCCGTTCTGGACGATCCCCGTGATACTAAGCTGTAATATCTGAAAAACCCGTTCCGTGTTTGGGACGGCCCTTAGAACGGGGCGTTCCTGCCGATACAGATACAGGACGGTCAGGGAAGCAGCCAGAGCCTGTGAAAGAACAGTCGCTGACGCGGCCCCGGCAATTCCCCAGCCGAAGCAGGCTACAAACAACTAGTCGAGCAGGATATTAAGGACGCAGGACAAACCGATACACTTAATCGGTGTTCTGGAATCCCCTTTTGCCTTGAGCAGAGCCGAATAAAAATTGTAGATTGCCAGAAACGGAATCCCAGCCGCTGCAATCCGTAAATGAAGGGCCGCTGAACCAATGATTTCCGCAGGAATCCGCATAGCGGTAAAAATCCAATCGGCCAGCGCAAAAAACAGCACGGCCAGCCCCACGCCTACGGCCACAATCAACATTTGTACGGAACCGTAACAGTTCTGAATCTGCTCTTTATCCTTGGAACCATATAGCTGTGCGGTAAGGATAGAAATGCCGGAGGCAATCCCTAAAATGATACTGTTGATGATAAGCGTCGGAACATAGGAATTTCCCACAGCCGCCAGCGCGTATTTCCCCAGCACATGCCCGACAATGGCCGTATCAAAAATATTGTAAAGGTTTTGTATGACACTCCCCGCCAGCAGCGGTAGGGAGAATTTTAACAGTGTGTCCAGGGGCTTCCCCGAAGTCATATCTAGTTCCATAGGCTTACTGCAAATATTTTCTTATGGCAGGCCGCAGGGCAATCCCCAGCGGAACAGCCACGACAACCGATATAACCGCGTTGACGCTGGACACAACGGCTTTCTGTGTGAGAGTTATCATCACGGCCTCCAACGGCAGGCCCAAAACAAAACGGTGTTCAATATAACTCTTGGAGAGGTATAGAAGAACATAAGCAAACGCGCCCAATACGGAACCAATGATATACCGTTTGTGTGAGCTTAACCCGCTTTTTTTACGAAATGCAAACATACCGCAAATCCATGCCATAAGAAACTTGAAGGCAAAGGTGAACGGCGCAGACGTGATATAGGCCGGATTCGTCAGGTCAAAGAACATGGAGCCGGTCCCCGCCGCAAGTCCGCCCTGTATCGGCCCTAAGAGCAGGCCGGACAGCAGGCACATGACATTTCCCATGTGCAGGCGCGTGTTATCAATGGCGGTGGGAATTGGTATTTGCAGAAACGCGGAAGCCACATAGACCGCCGCAGCCATAACGCCAACCATAGCAATTTGTTTCAATGTGATTCTCTTTTCCATTTCGGAACCTCCATTTGTATATAATCTTATCATTCCGTTTGAGCTGCCGCCTGCTTCCTTGCAATATGCCTGAAATACAGGAACCGGATCAGCAGGCCGCCGATCCAGCCCACGGGGGCGGCAATCCAGATACCGCGATAGGCTAACGCTGTGCCGGACAACACAATCGCCGTGGGAACCTGTAACAGACAAAGGGAGCCAATCGAAGCAATCATAGGAACCAGCGCTTTGCCATAGCCCAGCAGCAAGCCGTTCAATATCTGCATAGCTGCAAAAATCAGGTAAAATACAGAAACCGTCCGCAGGTAGCCGTTCCCGATCTGGACAACACCGGGATCGCGGTTGAACAGGGATATGAAGATGGACGGGAACAGACAAATCACAACAGAAATAAGGACGGAAATGCTGATTCCCATAACCAGCGCCGATTTACCGCCTTTAATTACCCGGTCAATCTTACCGGCCCCGTAATTCTGCGCGGTGAAATTCGTCATGGCCTGCCCCAGATTCAGAGCGGGCATTTCCGCAAAGGAATCCACCTTAGAGGCTGCGGCATACGCGGCCATACAGTCCGTTCCAAAGCCATTGATTAAAAACTGTATGGACATAAAGCCAACGCTTACAAATACCTGCTGCAGCATGGCGGGTGTCCCGATTACCAAACTTTTTTTGAGTTCGCGGCGGTCTAACTGTAAATCCCAAAGGCGGATAAACAAATCAGGATAGCGCCGCCGCATGTAGAGCATACAGGTAATGAATGAAAACGTCTGTGCGGCCACGGTTGCAATCGCGGCCCCGGCCACGCCCCATTTCAGGGCGGTAATAAAGAAAATATCCAGCACGATATTGATAAGCGTTGCCGCAATCAAAATATATGTCGGCGTTTTGGAATCCCCGACCCCTCTTAGGATATTCGTCAGGGAATTGTATGCGAACGTGGGAACCACGCCGATAAATATAATTTTTAAGTAAGTATCTGCAATCGTCAGCAGATTTTCAGGAACCCGGAACAGCACCAATATCTGATAGGAGAAGCAGGCTCCGGCAACCGCTATGATTAGAGATAGCACCGCCGAAAACAGGAATCCGGTATCAACCACCTTTTTCACCTGCCGCATATCTCTGGCCCCAAAGTAACGGGAGATTAGGACGCTTGCTCCCAGTGAAATTCCCGTGGACAGTGCAATCAGCAGAAAATTAATCTGATAGCTGAACCCCACCGCGGCAAGGCTTTCTTTCCCTAAAAAGTTTCCGACAATCACGCTGTCGGCCACGTTATAAAGCTGCTGAAACAAGTTCCCCACCAGTATTGGCAGGGAAAAGTAAAAAATGGTTTTCAGCTCGCTTCCCTGTGTTAAATCTTTCATCGGCATTCTCCTGTATTTCCGTGTAAGTCACTATGTTGTTTTAAAATTCTCTTTAACTGTATGATCAGGCAGTCCATTTCCCGATCCGTCCCTATCGCAACACGGAGATAATCAGAAATCCGCTCCGGCTTGGAAAAGTGGCGTACATAAATTCCAGCGGCCCGCAGATTTTCATAAATCACATCGGCCTTTATGACAGGGTGTGTTATGAACAGGAAATTGCTCTTGGAATCCTGAAAGCGAAATCCCAACTGTTTCAACTCCTGTTTCATGCGCTCTCTGGTTGCGATAATCAAGGCATTTGTCTGTTCAAAGTATGCTCTGTCCCGGACTGCCGCAGCGCCGAGTATCTGCGTCAGGCGGTTCATGGTATAAGAATTGAATGAGTTCCTGACATCATTCAGATACTTTATAAGCAGCGGGCTTCCGAACGCATAGCCGACACGCAGGCCAGCAAGGGCGCGGGATTTTGAAAAGGTCTGGATAATCAACAGGTTATCGTATTTGTCTAACAACGGAAACGCAGATATGCCGCCGAAATCTATATAGGCTTCGTCCACGATTACCACCACGTCCTGATTGTGCCGTATGATATCCTCTATCTCCGATAGCCCCATCAATATGCCGGTAGGGGAGTTGGGATTGGGAAAAATCACGCCTCCATTTTCCCGGAAATAATCGTCTTTTCTAATCTGAAATTCACCATCTAACGGTATCTGCAGGAATGGTATCTGAAACAGACGCGCCCACACGTCATAAAAGGAATAAGTAATATCCGGGAACAACACCGGTTTCCTGGAATTGAAAAAGGTCAGGAATGACACGGCCAGCACATCGTCAGAGCCTACGCCGACAAATACCCGGCTTCGGTCTATTCCATAAAAATCCGCAAGGGCTTCCACCAGTATTCCAGAATCCGGATCGGGATATAGACGGAGTTCCCCTGTCTGGAATTGTTCCATTGCTTCACCTACGCGGGGAGAGGGCGGGTATGGATTTTCGTTCGTGTTTAGCTTGATGATGTCCGCGTGGCGTGGCTGCTCGCCCGGTATATAGGGAAGCACCCTGCGAATGTTCTTTTCCCATAGCTTCATAAGCTGCCGCCTTTCTATGCCCTGTGACGGGACAGGAAACAGGAAATCCGGATAATGGCTTCTTTTAAGTCTGGCAGGGAAGCGGCATAGGAAATCCGTACAAAGCCCTCCCCACAGTCACCGAACGAATCTCCGGGGACAACGGCCACTTTTTCCTCTTTCAGTAGCTTCAACGCAAATTCCCCGCTGGACAGACCAAATCCCCGGATATTGGGGAACATATAAAATGCTCCCTGTGGTTCAAAGCAGGGCAGGCCCAGACGCCTAAGCTCATGGTAGAGAAATTTTCTTCTCTGATCATAGGATTCACGCATGGCCTCTATATCCTCGTCCCCCTGTTCCATCGCTTCGATGGCCGCATACTGGCTGATGGTGGGCGCGCACATTACCGCAAACTGATGGATTTTTACCATCTGCTCAATAATCTCTTTATTTCCCAGCGCATACCCCAGCCGCCAGCCGGTCATGGCAAAGCTCTTGGAAAAACCATTGATGATCACGGTTCGTTCTTCCATGCCGGGCAGTCCTGCGATACTGCAATGTTTCACACCATAGATAAGCCCGCCGTATATTTCATCGGACAGGATAATCAAATCATGTTTCTGAATGATGGGCAACAGAGCTTCCAAATCCTCTTTTTCCATCACGGCGCCGGTTGGATTGTTGGGGTATGACAGGATCAGCACCTTGCTTTTGGGAGTAACCGCCGCTTCCAACTGCTCCGGCTTCAGACGGAATCTGTTTTCTTCCGTAAGCCGGATTGGGACAGGAACACCATCGGCCAATTTGATACATGGATTGTATGATACAAAACCGGGTTCGAGATAAATCACTTCATCACCGGCATTAAGCAGCGCCCGCAGAGCAAGATCAATCGCCTCGCTGCCGCCAACGGTCACAATAATCTGATTTTCAGGATTATAGGTAATTCCTGTTTTTCGCTGTGTATAACCACTGATTGCTTTTCTAAGCTCCTGCAGCCCGGCATTGGACGTGTAAAAGGTCTTGCCGGACTGCAACGCCTGGATACCGGCCTCGCGGATATGCCACGGCGTATCAAAATCCGGTTCCCCAACACCCAGCGAAATCACATCGGGAATTTCATTCGCCATATCAAAAAAAGCCCGTATGCCGGAAGATTTCAGGTTCAATACTTTTTGTGACAGCTTTTCCCTCATGGTGTCACCACCATTCTTCCGTCCGTCTGCTTTACCTCAAAGCTCACACCCAGCTCTTTATATTTCGTCAGTGTGAAATGGGTTGTGGTACTCTGCACTTCCTCAATGGAGGCCAGCTTCCCCGATACGAAAAGGGATATTTCTTTCAAGGTTTTTCCCCTTACCATGACAAGAAAATCATAGGCCCCGGACATTAAGTACAGCGTCACCACCTGCGGATAGCCGTTGATTTTTTCAGCCAGCTTTTGGTAGCCCTCACCGCCCTGGGGCGTAACACGCAGTTCCACTAAGGCTGTCACATCATCGTCATTGATTTTGTTCCAGTCAATCAGTGTATGGTAGCCGCAGATCACATGCGCTTTTTCCAAACTAGCTATTTCCCTGTGGACTTCTTCTTTTGGAATTTCCAGCATAATTGCAATTTCATGTTCCGTAAGTTTACTGTTGTTCTCCAATAGATAAAGAAGCTGTTCCCTGATTGCTTTTTCCATGTACTTACCTCCTGTACTGCATATAATCATAACAATTATAACAGTAGCATTGACTTTGTACGGTTTCAAGAATAGAATTGTATGCAAGACAATGTTTTAAGGAGGTGCGACATGCCTGTAAACTCATTTGAAGATTATCCGCTGACATGGAAGCCGAGCAAGGCCCTGTTAAAGTTTCCGATGTATATTTCCCTTTCGGAGCTTTTGGAACAGGACATATTGAGCGGGAGGCTTCCGCCCAACACAAAGCTGCCGCCGCAGCGGGAATTAGCGGATTTTCTGGACGTGAATTTAAGTACCATTACCCGCGCCTTTAAGCTGTGTGAAACAAAAGGGTTAATTTATGCGGCGGTCGGGAGCGGGACGTATGTTTCTCCCAATGCGGCTCTGCCGAGTCCAGATACGCAGGAGGAAGCGGAGTATATAGACCTTGGCGCCATCAAGCCCTATTATCAGTTCAATTCCATTGTGGCCGATACCGCACGGGCAATCCTGCAAGGCCCGAAGTCGGATAAGCTGTTTGAGTTCAGTTTTACCCTTGGGACACATCATCATAAACAGATTGCGCAGAAATGGCTTACAGAATTTCAGATTACCGCCGCTATGGAGGATATTATCTTAACTTCCGGGACACAGAACGCGCTGGCGATTGCACTTCTCTCCCTGTTTCGGGCCGGGGATAAAATTGCAACCGACACTTATACTTATTCCAATTTCATAACCCTTGCAAAGCAGCTTAATATCCAATTGATACCGATTGAAGCCGACGGACAGGGTATGCTGCCAGACGCGCTTGAAAAACAAAGGAAGCTGCATGAGATAAAAGGAATTTATTTAATGCCATCATGTACCAACCCCACAGGGATCACAATGCCGTTAGAGCGCCGGAAAGCAATCAGCCAGATTATCAGCAGTCAGGATATGGTTCTGATTGAAGATGATACCTACGGTTTTATTGCGGACGATCAGGTTTCCCCTATGGCTGCGATGATACCGGCGCACACCATTTATCTGCACGGAATTTCAAAATCCCTGTCCGCCGGACTGCGGATTGCTTATCTGGTGTTCCCGCACCGGTTTCAGAAAACCTTTTTGAATACAGCCAATAATATCAACCTGAAAATCCCGCTGCTCAATGCAGAGATAGCAAGTGAGCTGATTGCGGGCGGGGCCGCAAGGGAGATCATCAACAAGAAATGTATGCTGTCAGAGGAACGCAACCGCCTGTACGCCAGATACTTCCCCGATCAGCCGCCAGTGAATCCGTACAGCTTCTTTCAGTGGCTTCCTCTCCCCGCAGGCTGCAACGGCTATAATTTTGAAGTCCAGGCAAGAAACCACGGCGTTAAGGTATTGTGTTCAGACCGGTTCGCGGTGGGGAATACCTCACAGTTTTCTGCCATCCGGCTGGCTACCTGTTCCCCCCGGACCATGACAGAGCTGGAAAGCGGCATGCAGATCATTCAAACGCTTATAAAGGAAAACCAGACGGTTATTCAACGGGAGGAATTTATCATTTAACCAGTAAACCGTATTTCTCTTATAGAAAAATAAAGACAGGAAGTGTACGATGAAGCAAGAAGAAAATTCATGGTTTTCTATTACTGAACATATAGATAACAATTATCTCGATTTCTCAGTGAATACAAATGCATTGGGCATACCAGACACCATCCGCCAAAATATATCAAACGTAATTAATGCTGTTGGTTTCTACCCGGATTCCGATTGCAGTACACTGTCTGCCGCTTTGGCAGAAAAATATAAAATATCCTCTAACTGCCTTCTTTGTGGAAATGGGGCGGATGAGTTACTTTATCGCCTGGTCTTTGCCCTGAACCCCCATAAGGCACTTATTATAGAACCCACTTTTGAGGAGTACAGCCGCGCACTGGAGTTAATCGGCTGCAGCGTGTACCATTACCAATTAAGTCCTATCAATCAATTTAAGCTGGACCAAAATGTTTTGTCAGTAATAACCAACGATTTGGATATCCTGTTCCTTTGCAATCCGAATAATCCTACTGGTAATCTTGTCTGTGAACCGCTTATGGGGGAAATTATCGAAAAATGCTGGAAAGAAAATATACTTCTGGTTATAGATGAATGTTTTTTAGAGTTCGTGCGGGAATGGGAGCAATATACCCTAAAACAAAAGGCAGCACTGTCCTCGAATATTATTGTGATTGATGCTTTCACTAAAACTTATTCTTTAGCAGGATTCCGGCTTGGATTTTGTATTTCCGGTAATCATGCATTACTTGAAAAAATGAAAACACAGGGACAGAGTTACAGTGTTTCAGTTCCGGCTCAATTCGCAGGGTTATGTGCGCTTATGGATAAATGCTATATGCAAAAGACTTATAGGTTTTTGTCCGATGAACGAGATTGGCTGTTTTCACGATTGCTTGCACTGGACATTACCGTATGGCCATCCTATGGAAATTACCTGCTATTTCGGTCAACCTATAAAAACTTACGAAAAAGACTTTTAGATAGGGGAATCAAAACGCGGGACTGCTCATGCTTCTATGGCTTAGGGTCAGAATATTGCCGCATAGCCGTCAGGACACATGAGGAAAATGAAAGATTTATCGAGGCATTACATGCAATCCTAAATCAATAAAACTACTTTTACCAGTAAAATCCTGTCCCCTATATGCAAAAAGCCAGGGCATGAGACCAGTCTATTGGCTCCCATGCCCCTGCTGATATTTATATTTTGTCATATATGCCTCTTAACGTATTCTAGGCTAAAATATGCCCTTCCATCCTGTGATGCAGATCATTTAAGTAAAATACCTTTTGCAAAATCTATAATTACAGGTCTATATTTTCATTTCCAGTCTCATACATTTTATATAGAATGGTTGCTGAAATAGATGACAATATGGCGGATATGTTTGGAAATGAAATCTGGCCTCATATTCAATCTGGTATTTTCGAGGCACTAAACGGTTTAATCAATTTATAGTAAAGAGTGCCGGGAAGGGTTACGGCACCCGGCATTCTTCCATTCAGGAGGATAGCAGAGATGGATATATTTGATACAATTATAAAAAGAGGCTCAATCCGTCGGTTTTGTCCAGAACAAATAAAGACTGATGAGTTGAATAAAATATTGGAAGCAGGTGAAATGGCTCCGATTGCTTCTAAAAATTACGACAGCATGATGATTACAGTAATTCAGGATACAACGCTGCTTAGAAAAATTGGTAAGACAGTAGGCATTTATCTGGGAAAATCTTTCATAGATCCTTTATATAAAGCCCCTGCCTGCGTAATAATCTCAGGAAAAGAGTATCAACCTTTTCAATTAGGTGAAGGCAATAAAATACCGCAGCTAAATTTAGAGTACATTAATGCTGGCTGTATAATCGAGAATATGACTTTAGTTGCTACTGATATGGGGATTGGCAGTGTTTGTATCACGGGGGCTTTATACGCATTCACGTTAGATAACAATTTGTTAGAGCAGCTAAACTTGCCAGATAACTTTCGGCCATTAGCAGGCATGGTACTTGGTTATCCACAGAAGCCTCTGCCTAACAGGAGAAAGCGGAAATGGAAAATACCTGTTCAATATCATTAGATAGTGCAACTTATGAAATATTGCTCATGTGCTAAACTGCAGCGCCTCCGAAAAAGTGCCCGCTGTCTATGCATTTAGGACATTAACAGTATCCGAAAATTAAGGACTTTTAGAGACAGTCAGCGGACGGAAGAATGATGAAATATCGCAGGAACACGGAAGTCTAAATGCGTAGAAAAAGAATAAAACAATCGGGGCAGGGAAGCTTTGTTTAGCGGCTTCCATGTCCCGATTATTGTTTACATCTTGTCGTATATACCCTTTAATGTATACTGATCTAAAATATGCCCTTCCATCTTGTGATACAGCTCATTTAAGTAAAATCCCGTCTGCAGATTCAACAGGCCATCCAGTGCAAAAACATGCAGCTCATAAGTATGCGCCTGATCGGGTGGTGTCATCCCTCCATAGAAGCTGGACAGTTCCCTGCTTTGCTGGCTGCCCTGGATACTCGTCCAGCTATTGCAGCCCTGGATAAAGTCACTGGCCGTCTGGCTCTCATTACCTTGTAGCTCATTGCGCGTGATGTTCGCGGCCAGCCAGTGAACCCATACAAATCCACCCGTAACCGGATAAGAGTCTTTGTCTTCCAGGAGGACCGCAAAAGAAACGGTCCCCTCTGGAGCCTCCTCAATTTTAAATGGCAGGGAATACGTTGGAATCCCGTTTTCATTAAACTGGGTCCCGCGCCCTCCATATTGGTCCTGGATCTTTCCGCCGATGATTCCTGTACTCGTCACAATCATAATTCCACCTCCATGCGATTTATTCTATACCATCATAACCACATGAATTCCCAGAGTAAATTACCCACTTTTTCGTAGGTATTATTCCGGGACAACTCCCTTTTCAATCAGCAGGGCCTCTTTTCCCTGTGCTTTCAGATATTCAATCCCGATATGCTGCATGATTTTCAGCGCCTGCAAAAGCTCCCGCCCCTGTCCTTCCGTTAAGGAATACTCTACATGCAACGGATAGCCCTCGAAGGATTTCTTCTCTACAAAACCGTAGTCTATCAGCTCCTTTAGCTGCTCCAGCAGCATCTTCTGTGTAATCCCATCAATATCCTTTTCCAGCTTGGCAAGAGAGGTCGGTCCCAGGCGCAGCCACCATATAATGATTGGCTTCCATTTGCCTTTTATCATATCATGTACCAGTTCCAGGGGGCATGTAAATTCTTCCCGCATTTTCATATTGCCATCACATCCTTTGCCCCCTATCTTACCTCAAATTCTATTTTTTCTCAATGCCATTGGTGACTTTGTAAATCAGATCAGCATCCCATTATTAGGGCTTTACTACGGCACGGATGCAATAAAATGCGCCCTTTACATTGACAGAAAACAGCTTCTCTCAAACCTCATCCGTAACACCCTCCAAGTCGTCCGAATCTAACTGGTGCGGGTCAATCCCTCCTTTCCATTCCTCCGGCATTCGGATCATGCCGGATTTATGCAGGTAGTAGTCGCCCAACGCGGACAGGGTTTCTATGTCCGACATATAGACAAAGTAATCCATATTATCCAGATAGTCAATGATCTGTCCGATACTGTCAAATTCTTCGATTGGCCTTGTCAGGGCGTCGTTCAGCTCTGCAATCCCGGCGGCGTCTAACGGTTCCAGCCGGGCGGCTAGAAAATTCAATTCGTCCACGTCGGCAGCAAGCACCATACCATAGGGCAGGGCAAGCGGCTTTTCCTCCGGGGAGGAATACCCGTTGATAAAAAAGTCCTGCGGGTTGTGGTTGGCAAGTCCAGCCTGCCACATGGCTCCCTGTAAATTTTCAGAGATGGTAGGAAGCTCTATCCACTCGCCCTGTTCAAAGAAATTGCGGTTATGGATTTGGATAGAAAATACTTCGCTCATGTATTGGCTCCTTTCCTAAAAATGAGTAAAAATAGAGGCAATCACATTTTCTGATTACCTCTATACTTCTCGCTCTTCCAATTTTTAAAAATCAATCATTTACAACAGTAACTTATTCAATCGAATCCCATAAGTCAGATATGGCTCGCCTAAGTATTCCTCTTTTTCTATTACATATCCGTGCTTCTGATAAAACGAAATAGCGTGAATGTTATCCCGAAAGGCCCATATTACAATTTCATGAAAAGCGGATTCTTCAGCCTGCTGCTCTGCAAAAGATAAAAGGCTGTTACCGATTCCTTTGCCCTGTGCCTCTTTAGAAACATAGATACGCCACACCTCAAAGGCTCCTGCCTTATCCATATCTGCGGTTTTGCCGACAGATAGTAGTGCAAGGATTTTCCCATCTTCTTCCCAAACATATTCCGACAATCTGCTGGATATAAAATCGGATTTCAGTTGATTGCTTCTTTCTAAACAACCCCGTTCTGTTAATAGTTCGGGATTCACATAGTCGGCATATACTGTTTTCCAGTCACTATTCACTATGTTACATACGTCCTCTATATCCTTGCTTTGCAAATGACGTATCACTATATTCGCCTCCACACTTTATTTTCGAGTTTATCATACCATAAAGATTTAAAAATGAACAGAGGGCGCTGCAAATAGAGGGTTTGGGAAACTTCCAACAAGCAAAATCATTAACAGCATTGTAAATCAGATCAGCATCCCATTATTAGGGCTTATGATCTGTCCTGTCATGGAATCCTGGGCCAGAACCGCACAGATTAATTCCGCAATGTCTTCCGCTGTTGAAATCCGCTGTAACGGGAGATTGCCGCTGAGCCGGTACATTTTTTCTTCCTCACCGGACCACCATCTTGTGGAAATAGCCGCCGGCGCTATGCAGTTTACCCGGATATCAGGCGCCAGGGCGCGGGCCAGCGATTTCGTCAGGCAATGGACAGCAGCTTTTGAAGCAGCATATGGCAGCGAGGATCCGGAGCCTGTTATACCGGCAATACTCCCCATATTAAGAATCGAACACCCTGTCTGTGTTTTCATGAATGGGACCACGGCACGGGTGCAATAAAATGCGCCCTTTACATTGACAGAAAACAGTTTCTCCCACATCGCATCCGTAACGCCCTCTAAGTCAGCCAAATCCAGCTGTTCTGTTATACCGGCGTTATTAACCAGGTAGTGAACTCCTCCAAATTGATTCTGCACCTCCAAAATCATTTTACGAACCTCTGAATCTTTAGAAATATCCGCTCTGATTGCAGTCGCATTACCTCCGTTCTTTACTATCATCTGAACTGTTTCCTGCGCCTCCTCATGGGAGTGAGCGTAATTAACGATGACAGAAGCCCCATATTCCGCCAATTTCATGCATGCGGCCCGTCCAACTCCCGTTCCGCCTCCGGTGACAAGGGCCACTTTATTTTTGAATGTTATCATAGAATGCCTCCTTTTCTTTTGGATTTATTATACTTTCTGATTCAGATATTGTATAATAACCGGTAATGATACATGCAATCACACAGAATGATAGGTGGGTAAATTGGAAAGTCTTGAATTAAGGATTTTTAAAGAAGTCGCATATACAGGCTCTATCACCGGAGCTGCTGCAAATTTAAACTATGTGCAATCAAATGTGACAGCCCATATAAAAAGGCTGGAAGAGGAACTGGGAACCACGCTATTTGTGCGTCATGGAAAAGGGGTAACTCTGACAGAAGATGGAAAAAAATTATTGTACTATGCCGATGCAGTCCTGGAACTGCTGGAACGTGCAGTTTCCGAGTTCAGGGTGGATTCCCCAAAACTGAAAATCGGAACCACCCAGACGCTGGCCGCCACCCGATTACCCCAGTGGATCGCTGATTATCAAAAACAACACCCTGATGTGGCCTGCTCATGCGTTACGGATCGGCAGGACCATCTTATTTCTTTACTGGAAAAGGGGGAAGCCGATTGTGTCTTTGTAGAACCTCAGTATTTTAAGCCACACTTAAAATCCATCTATTCATTTAAAGAAATGATAAGCATCCTTGCGCCGGCCGGCAGCATGCTGGAAGACATATGCAGGTACCCTCTTATTGTAAACACGCTAGAAACCTGTCCCTATAGAAGAATGCTCCAAAACTGGGTGTTTTCCCAAATACATTCCATTCCTGCTCTAATCGAACTCGATACCGTAGAGGCAATATCCCATGCAGTCGCTCTGGGAACCGGTATCTCCCTCCTTCCCACAGCCGTAACTGCCGGGAATCGTAAATTAAGCACATTTCAGGTGCCTGGGATTGATGAACTGACAATCCATATGGTGACAACCTGCAATTCACAGAAAAAAGAAGTCTATCAATTCAGAGATGTAATTATCCAGCCTTGAATGATGAATGATGGGATAAAGCCGGAAATATATGAGGTGCTATAAAGCGCCAAGATTGCAAAGTAGTATTTATCTGGCTCCATTAAAGATGACTTATAGATGTCAATTTATGTGGATTTTAAATTGCTGATTCCATTTACTCCCCAAAAGAAATTATTACTAAAAAATTTTGTAACGTTGTGTGATTTCGGAAGTAGTACAGGTAGGAGGATATATAATGGACTTTGAAAAAATATACCAGCTATATTTCAAAGATATTTATTTTTTTCTTAAAGGGCTATCATCTTCTGAAGCGATTGCGGAAGAAATAACACAGGAAACATTTTTTAAAGCATTAAAGCACTTAAACCAATATGATGCTTCACAGGATATTCGCGCATGGTTATATACGATTGCTCGAAACACGTATTATTCGTACTACAAAAAAGCAAAGCGTTGTAACCTAGTAGAAGACACAAAAGATATAGAGGATAATAAAAGCGATGTATTAGAACTTCTGATTGATGAAAATTCAGCATTTACAATTTATCAATGTTTACATCATCTGGACGAACCCTATAAGGAAGTTTTTTCTCTGCGTATTTTAGGTGAATTGCCTTTTGAAAAAATAGGTGCGATATTTGGTAAAAATTCAAGCTGGGCCAGAGTAACATTTTATCGCGCAAAAATAAAAATCGTAGAGGCATTGGAGGAATTAGAACATGAAAATTAGCTGTAACATAATAAAAGACCTTTTACCACTGTACGTCGAAAACATTGTCAGTAATGAGAGCAAAGTTCTAGTAGAAGAACATTTAAAAAGCTGTACAGAATGTCAGGCTAAATTACAAAAAATGCAGCAGCCTGTTAAATTAAGTGCGGATAAAGATATGAATGAATTAAAAGCATTAAAAAAATTATGGAACAGAGGGAAACTTCGTATTGCCATTATTACATCAGTAAGTTTAATTTTGCTTTTTACATGTTTAATCTCGCTTTATTTTGTTGAGTTACCAGTGAAGTATTCCGATGGGAAAATAACCGTAACAGAAGAACCATTACATGATATAGATGGTTTTTTTCTCCAGGTAAAAGGGAGCGGTATTGGTATAATAGAAGTTGACAACGGATCATTTAGCAGTGAAAAAAGTACGCTGCACTATAAAGTAGTTTGGACAAGTCCTATTAGAAACCTCATATCAGGCCATTCACAGGAAATAGGAATCCCTGAATACTGGAAAGAAAATACTGATTTTGTCAGTGAAATTATTATCGATTTTTCTGACGTTACAGTTATATATCGGAACGGAGAATTGGTAGAATAACCTATGGAATGATAACAGCCTGTAATTCACAGAAAAACGAAGTCTATCAGCTCAGGCATGTGATTACACAGGCTTAAATGAGGAATGATGGGATAAAGACTAGAATATATGAGGTACTATATATGAAAATGCGTCAGGAATATACCTGCCCCCTGGAAATTGTACATGACATTGTGAAAGGGAAATGGAAAACCATCATCATTTTTCAATTAAGAAAAGGCAATCGGACATTTTCAGAATTACAACATACGATAGAGGGCATATCAGAAAAAATGTTATTGCAACAGCTGAAAGAACTGCGTGAATATGATTTGATTGATAAGATAAGCACGGAAGGCTATCCACTACATGTGGAATACTTTCTGACAGGACGAGGACGAAAGCTGCTTCAAGCCGTAGAAATTATGCAGGAACTCGGCATCGAATACATGCTGGAACATGGAGGCGCCGACATTCTTGAGCAAAAAGGAATTTCGTATAGCCAGAGCTTACCTACCAAAAAGTAAGTAATTTACTATATCCTCATTTCAATTATAATAGACCTAAAAACATATGGAGGTAATTGAAATGAGTATAGGACTGCTTTTGATTGATATACAGAATGACTATTTCCCAAATGGGAAATATGAATTGTATCGGCCGGAATCAGCAGCAAATCAGGCAAAGAACGTATTACAGATATTCCGGGAACATGGGCTTCCTGTTTTCCATGTCCAGCATATTAATCCATCTCCAGACGCAGCATTTTTTGTACCAAATACAGAGGGAGTGCGCATCCATAAAAGTGTTTACCCTCAAACTGGGGAATTAGTAATTGAGAAGCATACACCGGACAGCTTTTATCAGACCATTTTAAAATCGGAACTTGATAAAAAAGATATCCGTCATTTAGTGGTCTGCGGCATGATGACACATATGTGCGTCGATACTACGGTAAGGGCTGCTAAGAACCTGGGCTATGAGATCACTCTTTTGGAAGACGCATGTGCAACGAAGGAACTGGAATGGAATCATATATCCGTACCCGCACCTGTTGTCCAAGCCGTATTTATGGCTTCCCTAAGCAATAAATTTGCGGAAATTGTAACTGTAGATCAATGGAATATATTCAGGTAATAAACAAGCTGGGTAACTCCTTTTAGAAGGTATCTGGCAAAATTAATAAAAGTAAACTGTGTAAACATACCCAAGGATTACGCAAACGGCACAATTTTTTGTTTCCATCTCCTTCCAGATTGAGACATACAGGCAGTCTACAAAGACGAACGTATAGAATTTTTAATGGCCGGTTCTGCAATTCATCGGCTGTTTCAACCACCCTGTCCGTGACGGTTGGGATTGTTTCATGGGATACCTTAAAGCCATAGATATCTTCGGTAGTAACCGGGATATCCCGTTGGCTCATGCCCCGTGCATACATGGCCAGTACTTTATCCTCAACGCCGCTGACACCATGGGTGTGTTTGGGGATTGCTTGGGGCTTAAAGGTGGGCTCACAGTCCCTTGGCACCTCTTTGGGATACCTGTTGGTGGAGGGATATGTCCTGGCCTTTTTCGGTGCTTTTATATGGCTTTTTATTTTCTTCAAATCATCTGCATCCCCCCGTTTACCTGCAGCACCTCGCCTGTGATATAATCAGCCATATCCGAGGCGAGGAACAGGGCTGCATCTGCAATATCCTTATCTGTCCCAATCCGCTTAAGCAGCGTCCTTGCAATATAATTATCCCTGTCTGCCTTAATCCGCGCCTGTGTCATTGGTGTCTTTGTGATTCCTGGCGCAATGGCATTGACCCTGACCCCATACACCCCCAAATCCACTGCCAGGCCCCGGGTAAGACTGACCACCGCCCCTTTTGCAGCAGAATAGCCTGCATATCCTTTACAGCCACTGAACGCGTCTATGGAAGACAGATTGATAACCGAACTCTTTTCATGCCGGATAAGGTAAGGTATGGCTTCATGGATGACCCGGATTATACCCATGACATTTACATCCAGCATCTTCATCCATGAATCCTCCAGATGCGGCTTCAATATATCGGTTTCCAGGAACAGGGCCGCATTATTCACCACTGTATCAATGGTACCAAATATATGTACCGCCTCTGCCACAGCCGCCTTTACATCTTCCTCCCTGGATATGTCACAGGGCATATATGCAGCCTCTCCCTTGCCGCTCCCGCATAAGCGGACCGTTTCTTCCAGCGCTTCTTTCCTCCTCCCCACCAGGAATACCCTGGCATTCTGTCCCGCCATACAGATGGCAATCCGTCTTCCTATGCCGCTCCCGGCCCCTGTAATCAGCGCAGTCTTTCCTGTGAGCATGTTTCCTCATCCCCTTTTCCTTGTGTTTTTCATAATCCAGGACCCAGATCAGGGCCTCTTCTAACTCCCCTACGCCCCCAGATAAGCCCTCTGTACCTCCCTGTCCGACAGCAGGTCCCTGCCTGATCCGGTTAAAGTGACTGTACCGTTTTCCAGCACATATCCCCGGTTGGCGATACTCAGCGCCATGGATGCATTCTGCTCAATCAGAAGGATGGTTTTCCCGTAATCCCTGATTTTCTGGATTAACTCAAATATCTCTTCCACAACTATGGGCGCCAGGCCAAGGGACGGCTCATCCAGCATGATGATTTTGGGATCCATCATCAGCCCCCTGGCAATGGCAAGCATCTGCTGTTCCCCTCCGGACAGGGTGCCTCCTGCCTGATTCCTTCTCTCCCTTAGCCTTGGGAACATCGTAAACTGTTCCTCCACCAGTTCATCCATCCGTTCCCGGCCCAGATTGGGATTGCCAAAGGAACCGGATATCATATTCTCATACACGGTCAGTTCCGGGAAGATCTTCCTGCCCTCCGGCACGTGGCATATACCCATCTTCACAATCTTATGGGGAGGCATCGCAGTAATATCCCGGTCCATGAAAGAAATCCGGCCCGACTCCTTCCCCGCAAGGTTTGAAACCGCCATCAGGGCCGTGGTCTTGCCTGCACCGTTGGCCCCGATAAGGGAAATGATTTCCCCCTGGTTTACTTCAAAGCTTATACCCCGCAGGGCATTGATATGTCCGTAGCTGACTACCAGATTTTCAACCTTAAGCATACGCAACCCCTCTTTCCGCAATGAGTCCCTTGCCAAAATAAGCTTCCTGTACCCCCTTGTCATCCTTCACATGCTCCGGGGTACCCTCACAGATTTTACGTCCGAAATTCAGGACCAGGATATGGTTACACGAATTCATCACGAATTTCATATCATGTTCAATGACCGCTATGGTGTATCCCTTTTCCTTCAGCATGACCATGAATTCCATAAGGGAATCCGTTTCCCGGGGATTCATGCCCGCCGCAGGTTCATCCAGAAGCACGATTCTAGGTTCCAGGGCCAGGGCACGGGCTATTTCCACCTTCCGCTGTACACCGTAGGGAAGATTTCCCGCCATGGTATATGCATATCCGCTAAGTCCTACCTCCTTCAGTATCTGCGCCCCTTTCTCCTCTATCATCGCCTCATCCTCCCTATACCTCCTGGATTGAAGGATGGCATCAAACAGGTTTGTCCTTGTATTGATGTGGAAACCTATTTTAATGTTTTCCAGGACCGTCATATACCGGAACAGCTGTATGTTCTGAAAGGTCCGGGCAATGCCCATCCGGGCAATCCTGTCACAGGGAAGCCCGGATATCCTGGATTCCTCCAGGTAAATGGAGCCGGAAGTCGGGGTGTAAAAACCGGAACAGATATTAAAAAATGTTGTCTTTCCGGCGCCGTTCGGTCCGATGATCCCATAAATATCCCCCTTCTCAATGGTCATATCCACATCGTCCACCGCCACCAGGCCGCCGAATATCTTTGAAACATGTTTTGCCTCAAGCAAAGCTCCCATCACTACGCCTCCTTTGGTATTTTTACTGCAGCATGCTGTGTGTGTTTCTTTTTCTTTGTCCTGGTTCCCGCGAGCATGCTGCCTGATGCGCCTGCAAGCCCCTGGGGACGTACCCACATCATCAGTATGATAAGGGAGGCGTATACCACATAACGCCATTCCTCAATGCCGCGAAGCGCCTCTGTCAGTCCCTGGGCCACAACCGAACCAACCACAGGACCTGCCAGGGTTCCCTGTCCTCCGATAATCAGCATGGCCAGGATGTTGAACCCCTCGTCCAGGGTAAAATAGGTGGAATCCACATAGGAGGCATAGGCGGAATACACAGCCCCTCCGATTCCTGCCCAGAAAGCGCCGTACATGAAGTTAAGCACCTTGTACCGTCTGGCGTCCACGCCCAGGGACCTGGCTGCCAGTTCATCCTCCCGGATGGACATCCACGCCCTCCCTACCCTCGATTTGATGACACGGCTGGTACAGAACATATAAAGCAGCACGGCGGCCAGGAAAATATAATAGTATTTAGAAGCGCCGCCCATCTTGATGCCAAGGAAACGCGGCGCCATGATCCCCTTGAATCCCATGGCGCCGCCCGTTACAGGCGTCCAGTTAAGCGCAATAAGACGCATGAGTTCTGAAAACCCAATGGTAATCATGGCCAGGAAGATTCCCTTCATGCGCAGGGCCGGAAGTGCCACCACCGCCCCGATTAAAGCTGCCATGATGCCGGCCGGAAGAAGGGCCGCCCAGAAACTGACTCCAAAGGTCTTCATAAGAATGGCCTGCACATAAGCCCCCACACAGTAAAATCCCGCTATCCCGAAACACAGCTGCCCGCAGTATCCATTGATTATATTCAGGCCGCCTGCCAGGATGATATAAAGCATGATCCTGCACACAATCCTCATATTGCCTGTTTTCACAAACAGGGGCAGAGCCAGCATCACAGCCAGGCAGGCAATCCATACAGCTGTCCTGTACCTATTGTATAAGTGGCTTATTTTCTCTGTCATGGCCTTACTCCTTTCCTTTTAACAAAACCAGTCGGTCTGAATACCAGCATGATGATAAGAAAGCCAAAGGAAAACACATCCCTGAAGCTTGCCGAGGATATGGCTATTCCCATGTTTTCAATCATTCCCAGGATTACACCGCCAAAGGAAGACAGCGGTACGCTGGTAAGTCCGCCAAGGGTGGCTGCCGCAAATGCTTTCATGCTCAGCGTAGTGCCCATGGTAGGGCTGATGGACTGGTAGTAAATCCCAATCAGCGTACCTGCAACACCTGCCATGGCGCATCCGATACAGTTTCCTATCATGGCCGTCCGCCTTACATTGATTCCCACCAGGGCTGCCGCTTCCCGGTTCTGGCTCACGCATCTGAGGGCAATCCCCCACCTGCTCCTGTTAAAAATCATCATCATGGCCGTGCTGAGTATGATGACCGTGGCAATGATGATGAGCTGCACGCTGCTGATGTCCACTGGTCCCAGATGGAAAATCCGGTTCTGCACAATGTTCAGCATAGGTTTCCTCTCTGTGCCGAACAGAATCTGGGCCAGGTTCTTTAATAACATACTGAATCCGATGGTACATATCAGTGAGATATGTTCCGGGGCATTGACAAAATGCTCATAACAGAGCTTGTAGATGATGATACCCACTACCCAGGCAGCGGCAAAGCTGGCGAAAAGTCCCAGTATTATATTATTTCCGCAGAACAGGAACAGGTAGAAGGACGCATATGCGCCAATCATAAGGACCTCTCCATGGGTAAATGTAGCCAGCCCCACCACTCCGACAATAACAGCAAAGCCCAGGGCAATCAAGGCATAGATAAATCCCTGGCACAGTCCGTTTACCAACTGACTGATAATGTATTGTGATGCCATATGCGTTCCTCCCTGATGATTATTTTTAAAATCAGTTTACTCAAACCCATAATCCTCTTCAATCACATACTTGCCGCCCTCTACCCCCAGGAGCAGGAACTGACGGACACCTCCACCATTTTCATCAAAGGTAAGCCTGCCTGCCATCCCGTCATAGGCTGCGTCCTTCAGGTTATCCTTGATGGCCTCCCTTGTAATCTCACCATCGCCGGTTTTCTCTATGGCGATTGCCAGCATCTGCACAGCATTGTAGGCACAAAGCGCATGGTCTGTCGGGGCGGTCTTATTCATGGCAAAAAACTTCTCATAAAAATCCTTCGTAACCGGGTTGTCCGGGGTAATATAGGAAGAATCGGAAACAATCAGCCCCTCTGCATTAGCGCCGCACAGGTCCAACAGCTGTTGGGAAGCGCCTGGTCCCTCCGTTACCATCTTAGGATTCCAGCCTGATGCCTTAATCTGGTTGATGATGGAGGGCACATTGCCCTGGTCCAGGATGCATACCGCCTCTGCACCGGAGGCCTTCAGCTTGGCAATCACAGAACTGAAGTCAGTCTCCATTTCCTCGTAGGACTCATCTGCCATGACCTCAATCCCTGCTTCCTTCAACGCATCCACCAGATGCTGGTTCGTACTGATGCCCCAGTCCGTATTCAGGTACATGACAGCTATCTTATCCAGTCCCATGAACTTTCCAATCACTGATTTGGCAACCCACGGCGCCTTGTCAGCCTGGTTGTACATGGTCGAGAAGCAATATTCACTCATGGGGGCATAATCAGGATTGGAGGCGGTTGGGGATATCAGGACACAGCCATACTCATCCACGATTGGGGCATCCGCCATACAGGCGCCGCTGGTGAAATCCCCAATCACAGCCTTGATATCATCATCCTCACAGAACTGTGTCACCATATCCGCGCTGGTCTTGGGGTCCGCAGCAGAATCCTTTACCTCGATTACCAGCTGGTAACCGTTCACACCCCCGGCGCCGTTCAGTTCATCAACCGCGATTTGGGTGGCAGCCTGAAAACCTTGTCCGTATTCCGCGTGAACCCCTGTAACAGGGGCAACCAGGCCCAGCTTTATGGTACCCTTGGATTTCCCGCTTCCTTCTGGCGCCGCGCTTCCTGCCTGTGTGTTTCCTGAACCTTCGGATGTACCTGCCGCTGCCGCGCCACATCCGGCAAGGCCAAATGCCACGGCTGCGGCCAGCAGGACTGCCGTTGCCTTTTTCTTCATATGTTTTCTCATGATCATTTCCTCCTCATACGACTGGAATAATAAAAAAGCGCAGACACTGTTTTTCGTTCAGCATCTTCGCTTTCCTTGTATAACCGGCTCTATGTGATTATCCTTACTTCCTTTTACAAAAACAGACCTCACAGATATCATCACCGCCTGCAATGGTTTTTCCCAGATGGAACTCATATCCCATGACCGCCGCGATATTCCTGTCCCCGTCCATTGCCATATCGCATAACGCGGGGATATCCTTTGCAGGTACTCCTGCCTTCAGCCATCCGGCCACCAGCGGGCAGTAATGGAAGTCAATCTCCAGACAATCCTCATCTGCTGTTTTAACCTCCATCTCAAATGTCTTTTCCACCACATCTGAGAGGAATGCAGCTCTGAAAGTTGCAACATCATCCGGATTGCAGCCCGCCTTAATGGATGCCCCCTGAAGCTGCCCTGTTTTTGCAATGGCTTTCCTGGCAAATGCCTCACCGTCCGCGCCTTCCTCTTTCGCCGCCTCGTAGGTAAGGGCCATCCAGGTTGCCCTGTGGCTGATGGCTGCACGGTTTATATCCACCTTTTCATCTGATATTACCGGTATGTTCTTTATCTCGCCCATATATGTTCCTCCTGTGTCACCATTTTAATCAAACCTGCGCGCCGTGATTTTGATGTATTGAGTTATAGCATCTTCATTCTATATTTGTCAAATCATTTATTCATTTTAATGAATTATTTTTATTATATTAACTTTAATAACAAAAAAATTATGGAAATATCTTGACAAACTTGTTTTTCAGAATGTATAGTGACACATATTTATGTTGCTTAACAGGACCGGCCATGGAATGTAGCGGGCAGGTCAAAGATACAATAAACAGGCCAGAGGTGGGATAATGATAGAAAACATAGGCAGAAAAATCAAGACATTCCGAAACCGGTATGGCATGACCATCCAGGAAATGGCAGAACAATCCGGTGTCAGCAGTTCCCTGCTCAGCCAGATGGAGCGGGGCATCGGCAACCCCACCATAAGTGTGCTGGAGGCAGTCTCACATGTCATGGACTGCAGCGTTGCCGACCTTTTAGCCGAGGATGTAAAGAACAGCGACCTTGTGGTACGTCATAGGGAACGCAAGAGAATATATGAAGGGCAGAAAGAGACCGCCATGTATGGTCTCTTATCAGACAAGGTTGTACGGGGTAATTTTGATATGATCCTAATTGTCCTGCCTCCCCACAGCGAGGTTGACAGCCGTCTAAGCCGCCATCCCGAGGAGGAAGCTTCCTTCATCTTAAAAGGGAACGCAGTTTTTGAATTTGATGGCGAGGTAATCCCGCTGGAGGAAGGGGATACCATCCGGGTGCTCTCTAACCGGAACCACAGGGTACTTAATATCCAGGATGAGGAATGTGTAATCATATGTACACGAAACCGGATATTGAGCTGAAGCGGGGAACGAATAAAAACGTCCTCTTCTTTCTTCAAAATCTATATTTTCATGCTTATACATTTTATTTTGCGTAGAAAAAGAATAAAACAATCAGGGCAGGGTAACTTTGTTTAGCGGCTTTATTAGGGCTTAGGATCTGCCCTATTATGGAATTCTGGGCCGGAACTGCATTACCCAATTTTATATTATGATCTGATTATACAATTTGCGGACCATATCGGCAATCAGTCCGGCCGTTCCTTCCACCCCCAAAAGGGAAGAATCAATCATCAAGTGTTTATGCCTGGGGTCATCGGGCATATAGCCGGCATATTTTTTGTGATACGCATTTCGCGCCTTGTCCACGGATACAATCATATGCTCCGCCTCATCCCTGTCCATATCCAGAATGTGTATACAGTTTTCCAGACGCCTGGCATAGGGTGCGTAGATGAAAATGTTAATGTTGTTCTTCCTGTTTTCCAATAGGTAATCAGAACACCTGCCCACCATGATGCAGTTCGATCTGGCCGCCAGGTCCAGTATGATATCCTTCTGCACATCAAATATTATATCCTGTATATATTCCTCATCTGTCCCCAGCGGGAACATCCGGGGCAGGAAACTGTGCTTTGCCTGCTCCTCCTGATTGCTTATATCGGATACAGGCATATCCAGCCTTTTGGCAACCTCCTCCACAATATCCCTGTCGTAAAATTCCACGCCCAGCTCCCGGGACAATTCCTTTGCTATGGATCGGCCCAGGCTTCCAAATTGCCTCGTAATCGTCACTGTGAATGTTTCCATAAATCCTCCCTCCTATGCCGTAGCGATGGTCTTCTGATATGTCCTCACAACACAGCTCAGCGCAAAACAGATGGAAAAATAACATGCAGCTTCAAAGCAAAAAAGCATCAGCATCCCGCGTACATCGTATATGCTCCCCAGGACCACGCCACAGTTTCTCATGAATTCAGCTACATCCACCATTTTGAGGAAAGATGTATCCTTAATCACGGTAATAACCTGGCTCAGCAGGGCCGGGATTACCTTCCTGAACATCTGAGGAAGCACAATATACCACAAGGTACCGCAGAAACTGAATCCCTGGGACCGTGCTGCCTCAAACTGACCCTTGGGAACCGCGTTCAGGCCGCCCCTGAATATTTCCGCCATTACGGCCGAGGTAAAGAGGATGATGGCAAATACACACACGCCGATTTTGTTTCCCCTTACCGTAAAATATATCCATAATATCCACAGCAGGTTTGGGGTACACCGGAAGAATTCGGTGTACACGGCCACCAGGGTTCCGGCCCATTTCCATCCACCACGGCCATAGGTCCTTATCAGTGCCAGAAGGATACCAAATACAATGCTGATGGCTGTTGACAATACAGCAATGATAACCGTCATTTTCAGGCCGTTCATCATAAACACCACATTAGCCGGAGTAAAAATCTGGTTGAATAATCCTAACATACGCCCTCCTCTATGTTATTATGCTTTGCAGTGGGAAGCCTGAGAGCGCGTATTTCCAGATACCGCGCCAGACGGGCCAGCGGAAAGCAGATGATAAAGTATAACAGAGCGCTTGTAAGATACGCCTGGGCAAAATATCCTCTCTCCGCTCCCCAGGAATCCGTAAAATACATCAGGTCCATACCCGCCACCATGGCCAGGATGGAAGTATTCTTCACCAGGTTAAGGGCCTGGTTGGCAAGAGGCGGCATGATGATCTTAATGGTCTGCGGAAGTATGATATGATACATGGTCTGGATATAGGAGAATCCCTGGGAAGCCGCTGCCTCCGATTGTCCCCTGGGGATTGCCTCTATTCCTGTCCTTATTACCTCCGATATGTACGCACCATGATAGATACCCACCCCGATAACCCCAAGTGCGAACTTAGGAATCCTGAACCCTGAGCCTGAGAACACCATGGGCAGCACTGAATAATAAAACATGACCTGCAGCGCCAGAGGCGTATTCTGGATGAACTCCACATATATCCTGGAAATAAACCGGAATGGTTTAAACCTGGATGTTGAAAGGGTCCCGAATATTACGCCAAGGGCCAGCGCTACGGCCAGCCCTACAAGTGCTATTTTTAAGGTCATCAAAAATCCTGGTACATAATATTCAGGAAATGCCTTTAACAGCGCACTCCACCTTTTCCCATCTAAAAGACCTTTTATCATACAAATCTACCCCTACTCTGTTTCATAACTACTGCAGTCCCCACTGGTCCTGAAGTGCCTTCATGGAACCGTCTGACAACATGGATGTAACCTTGGACTCCACCAGTTCCGCCAATCCTGTATTCTCCTTTGCGGAAGCAACTCCATAATCCTGCTCTGCAAAACGGTCATCCAGAATCATATTGGTGTCATTGACATATCCGGCCAGGATAGCACGATCCACGCTGAAGCAGTCAATCTGCTTGGTAGCCAGAGCCTGGGCCAGGGCGGGATAACCGTCAAACTCCTGGAATTCAGGCTTCACGGACAGGCCCTTTTCATCCACATATGCCATGAATCCGTCCTTACTGGTGGAAGCCTGAGCCACTCCGATAACCTTACCGTCCAAATCCTCTATGGACGTAATACCGGAATCCTTATTTACCAGAAGTCCCACTGCGTCCGTATAATATGGGGTGGAGAAATTATAGGTTTCCTTTCTATCATCTGTAATGGTAAATGTGGCAATGACCAGGTCAATCTCACCATTTTCCAGAAGCGGACCCCTGGTCTTGGCTGTAACACCCTGGAATTCCACCAGCTTCTTCTCCTTTGCCTCATCCATGGTGCATCCGAAGATTTCACCGGCAATTTCAAAGGCCAGGTCATCCTCAAATCCTTCATATTCACCTGTAGCCGTGTTCTGAAGGCTGAACTTGGGGATATCAGACTTACAGCCCACCTTTAGAACTCCCCTGTCGATAATCTTCTGTACATCCGCCGTCATCTTGTCTGCTGTTAAACTTCCGGTATCCACAGTGCTGCCGTCATCTGCCGCGCTTCCGGCGTCTGTCGTACTGCCTGCATCTGCCGTTGCCGTATCCATGCTGACCGTAGTATCTGTCTTCGCCTGTGTATCCGCTGCCTCAGTAGTACCGGCTGAGGATGACCCACAGGCCGTCAGGGAAGCTGCCATTACCATTGCCATTACAGTTGCAAATAATTTCTTTTTCATAAATTGTTTCCTCCTCTTTATCATTATTCCAAACAAGCATCATCCTAATGAAGTATCTTGCTTAAAAACGCTTTGGTTCTCTCTTGTTCCGGGTTGTCAAAGAAATGTTCCGGCGTCCCCTCTTCCAGGATATAGCCGCCATCCATGAATATGACCCTGTCGGCCACCTGGCGTGCAAATCCCATCTCATGTGTCACACAAATCATGGTGATATTCTCATGGGCCAGTTCCACCATGACATTCAATACCTCCTGCACCATTTCCGGATCCAGGGCTGATGTAGGCTCGTCAAATAGAATTAATGGCTGTTTGGTGCACAATGCCCTGGCGATAGCCACCCTCTGCTGCTGGCCTCCTGAGAGCTGGGATGGATAGTTACCCGCCTTTTCCTTTAGCCCCACCCGTTCGAGACACTTCATGGCACTTTCCCGAGCCTCTGCCTTTGGAACATGCTGAAGCTTAACTGGGGCCAGAGTCAGGTTATCCAGCACAGTCAGGTGCGGATACAGGTTAAACTGCTGGAATACCATGGAGGAATACTTTTTCGCCATGTCCAGATGATTCTTCCTGGTCACCTCTGTCCCTTCAATGATTACCTTTCCGCTGGTAGGCTCCTCCAGGAAATTGATACAGCGAATAAATGTCGATTTGCCGGAGCCCGAAGGACCGATAATAACCAGCTTCTCCCCTTCTTTTACGGTCAGGCTGATATCTTTAAGTACCTCCAGGTCCCCGAAATTTTTTTTAAGTTTTTCTACTTTCAACATATCCGGCATCTGTCCTACCACCTCTCTGATTAAAGCATAAAAGGCGCTTAAGAATTAAAATTCTTAAGCGCCTTCGCTTTTCTGTTTACCAACTATTTGTTAATGGTGCATATTATAAAAGCATTCTTTTAAAATGTCAAGTCTTTTCTGGCTTTTCGCATTGTGTCTCTTGGCCTTACCTCCTGTGTATCCATATTGGTTCTCATCCTGTTCCCAATAGCATAGCATTGGCTTTCTCCTCCATACATGGAAAATCCCACGGAAAAACTGTAAAATATTATGGACGGTGCATCTTGGCTTCCAGGAATCCCTCCATCTCATCCCCGGGAAGCGGCTTTGAATAGTGATACCCCTGAATCTGTTCTACACCAGGTCAATGACCATCTGCTTCTGCGCTTCTGTCTCTGCGCCCTCTGCCATCACGTACATGCCCAGATTATTAAAGGCATGGATTAGAATAACTTGGTATTTATATGGAATCCACTGATAAATTCTAGATTATACATCATTCTATATTCTTATATTTCTGTAACCAACCTCTGTGTAGTGTTACTTTTAATGAATACGCTTTGATGGGTATTTCCGCTAACTGCGATCATTCCCCAAAGGGACGCACGTCAATTCCGCCGCTTTCCAATCCCTTGCGCAATTCTCTCACAAATTCTAAAGCCTGCTCCCCATCTCCATGGACACATACAGAATCCGCCCGGATAGGGATATCCACCCCCTCCACGCTATCCACCATGCCTTCCCTGACCATGCGGATAACTCGACTGACCGCCAGCTTCTTATCCTCTATCATCGCCCCCGGTCGATTTCTTGGTACCAGGGTACCGTCTACACGATATGCCCTGTCGGCAAACACCTCGCCTGCGTATCTGATTCCAGACTCCTCTGCGGCCCGTATCATCTGACTGCCGCAAAGGGCAAAAAGTATTACGGAAGGCTCTGCGTCAGCCAAGGCACGGCATACCGCGCTGGCTAGTCCATAGTCCCTTGCCGCCATGTTATAGAGGGCGCCATGGAGTTTTATATGATGAAGGGGAATACCCTGGGCTTTACAGAATTCCTTCAGGGCCCCAACCTGATAGAGTACATACGCCTTTGCCTCCTCTGGTGTGATACTCATATCCCGTCTGCCAAATCCCATCCTGTCCGGAAATCCCGGATGGGCTCCTACGCGGACCCCGTACATCCTGCACAAAGACACGGTTTTCTCCATTACAAGAGGATCCCCTGCATGATAACCGCAGGCGATATTAGCGGAGGTTATATAGGGTATGACCTCCTGGTCCATCCCGATTTTATATATACCGAAGCTTTCTCCCAAATCACAGTTTAAATCAATTGTTGCCATATATCCTCCACCTTTCTCTCAAAGGCCCGGGCACCTCCCCACAGATCCAGGCATCCGTTCAAATCCTCAGTCACCTGCCCGCAGTCCCATCCCCCGTTCACAGCTTTAAGCAGACATTCTTCACATCTGTAATGAACATATGTCCCGGCGCATGTGTAATCGCAAATTCAGGCTTGGAGTTCATCACCACTGCCTGTGGGGTCACACCGCAGGGCCAGAACACCGGAACCTCACCCTCCATAATGGTTACTGCATCCCCGTAGTCCGGCCTGCTTATATCCTTAATCCCTATTGCCTCAGGATATCCAATCTGCACAGGGGCGCCGTGCACCCTTGGCATGGAGGCTGTGATGGCTGCTGCCGCCGGGACCAGCTCATGGGGTATCGGTCTCATGCTGACTACCATATTGCCTGTAAATCTGCCGGCAGGAATACAGGGGATGCCTGTGTCATACATGGGTACGTTCCTCCCTTCCTCAATATGACGCACCGGTATTCCGACATCCATAAGCTCTGCTTCAAAAGAGAAACTGCATCCTATAAGAAAGCTGACAAGCTCCCTGCCTTGGGATTCAAACATGGATACAACCTCTGCGTATTCCCCTGTACATATTCCATTTTCGTATACACGGTACTTTGGGACATCCGTGGCTATGTCGCTGTCCGGGGCAAATATGGGAAAAGTCCGGCTTCCGGCATCAGCCACCTCTAAAAGCGGACATGATTTTGGATTCCTCTGGCAAAACAGCAAAAAATCCCAAGCCAGTTCCCTCTCAAGAACTACCAGGTTACCCTGGGCATAGCCGGCACACATACCGGCAGTGGGGGAGCCGATTGCCCCCGACCGGATCTGTTCCCGTACACGCCGTGGCTCCCAGTCCTCGTATCTGCTTCTCATTCCATGCACATCCTTTCCTTCAGCCATTGTATTTTTCTGTATTCCTTCCTGCATGCCTCTATCCCTTCCTCCACTGAAATAAAGCGGAATACCACTCCGTCTCCCGGCCTCAGTTGGGCCAGGGCCGGAATATCCGTGGAAACAACCGTTCCTATCTTTGCATACCCGCCGGTCGTCTGGTGGTCCGCCATCATGATCATGGGCATACCATCCGAAGATATCTGGACAGAACCCTCCACAATCCCATCTGAAATCATATCAGAACCGCCCTTTGTTTCAACAGCTGGTCCTGTCAGTCTGCATGCCATCCTGTCGCATTGATGGGACAGGCAATAGTTGCTATGGGTAAATGTTTCAATGCCATACGGTGTGAACGCTTCCTCCTGAGGTCCTGGCACGGTGCGCAGCACCAGGCGCCGCTCCATTCCCCTGTAGCTATAATGGCTGGAAGGAATCCTGAACCATGGCTCATCCTCTCCGGCCAGGAATCTTAACCCATTTTCACCGGGTAACAAATCCCATCCCGCCGCATCTCCCTGTTCCGGGCCTGCCTCCAGTACATCTCCCTTCTTCAAGGCACGGCCGCCATATCCACCCAGATGGCATTTTAAATCGGTGGAGCGGCTTCCCATAATCAAAGGCACACCGATACCTCCCCGGACAGCCAGATAGCAGCGCATTCCCGACAAGGCCATTCCCAGGATGAGTATGTCCCCAGCCTTTACAGGAACCGGCGCATACATAGGAACCGGGTTCCCATTCATAACCGGCGCCATATCAGCTCCTGCCAGCGCCAGGACATAAGATGAAGTAAATCGTATGACTCCTCCCTTCATGGTAAACTCCAGTACGGCAGCCTGTTCCATCTTGTCTGTATTTCCTACCAGAAGATTAGCCAGTTTCATGGAATATTTATCGCAGGCGCCATTTGTGGAATATCCCAATGCACCGCAGCCAGTCCTTCCCATATCCTGTACCGTAGTCAGCAGACCCGGCTCAATGATTTCCATAGCCATATGGCGTCACCTCGTTTCCTGCTGTAGCTGCACAGCTTTGAATTCCTCCTCCCCAATGGGGATAAAACGGATGGAATCCCCGGCCGCATATGGAAGTTCTCCGCCCTTTCGTGGGTCAAAAAGCTTGAGTGGGGTTCTCCCGATGAGCCTCCACCCCCCAGGGGAATCCAAGGGATAAATCCCTGTCTGCTCTCCTCCGATTCCCACGGAACCGGCCGGGATACATACCCTGGGGGTTGGAAGCCGGGGTGTAAAGAGCCGTTCATCCAGTCCCCCCAGATATGGGAATCCTGGAAGGAATCCCAACATATATATCCGGTAATCCCTGCCACAGTGGATGTCCACCACTTCCTGCTCCAAAAGTCCGGCATGATTGGCTACAAAAGCCAGGTCCCCACCATATTCCCCACCATAACAGACCGGAATCTCCACCAGTCTGCCATCGGTCCCCGTATCCTGTCCTCCCTGCTTCATAAATGACCGGATTAGGTGACACACGCTGCTGTATCCTATGACAAGGGGATTATAGCGGATTAGAAGTGAATTAAATGCAGGCACGGTTTCCAGGATTCCGTTTTCTTCCCACACGGTCATGCGGACCTTGGCATTTAGGGACATGACTCGTCTGCTTGTGTCCTCACTGATGGAATCCCCCAACCCTACCAGGATTGCCTGGTCCCCCACCGCTTTCAGCACAAAGCCCTCTGCCATGCCCTCACCCCGCCTTCTGCCCGTCACATCCTTCTGAAAAGAATCCTTTTTCGAGCACGGGTCCGAACCAATGGTCGGAGTTATGGGAATAGCGCACCGCATAGGCCGTACACTGCCTCATGAGACTGACAATGCCCGTGTTCATCCTGGTATTGAATCCATCAATGCCAGGCATCAGGGAACCGGTCATATCAATCATTCCATTGCGGGACGCCACCCGCATCAGCTCTGCTTCCAGATCCTCCCTGTGTAATATTTCCATATCTCTCTTCAGGTAGGACAAGGCCGCTATCATCCCATAACAGCCCCAGTCAGAGCAGGTGGCTGTAATAATATGGTCAGCGCCGCTGGCTGCCAGGGTTCCTCCCTTGCACCCGCACCTGCATTCACCCGGCCCGGTAAAAGGGACAAAACGCCTTATATGGTCTGCAATCGCACCCATCCCTATTTCATTTCCCAGGTCTCCGATTGCAATATTCAGGATTCCCCTTTCCCTCAGCAGGTCCCACAGCACATCCGTCTTAGCCTCCAGTTCCGATACATCGTCCCCTACAGCATTGTGATATACACCATTTAAGTTGGCTCCCGGCGCTTCCACGGATATCACTGCTGACGGGGTTACCTTTTTAAGGATTCCCTCTGCCTGTGCCCTGGCCGAAGCGGTATCTTTGGTAAAGGTGATGATTCCCATACTGAGCGGCAGGCCCAATACGGATTCCATATCTTCATAAATATGCAGGCCAACCACACTGGCACACCGCCTGACTGCTTTTTTACTGTCCTCCGGGCATATGATGATGGGTTTTGCCCCAAACGCCAGGACCATGGCCCGGGCCAGCAGCATGGAACTTACCATGCCGTCCATCTCCGGTACCTTGTGGGGCAGAAGTACAAAACCGGTTATGATAAACACCGGGGCATTTGCCCGGACCGTCCCGCACAGGGCCTGGGCCGCATTCATGGTCAGGGGCCCGCCCGTCTTTTTCCTGCTTCCCTCATAGAGGATACGGCACACGCCGTATCCCCTAGGATCCAGGTTCATCAATGCATCCAGGTTTTCGCCCACATTCCTCTGTTCCAGTTCTTCCCTATCCATCTTCCCGCCTCCCTAATCATTCAGTCCATGATACCGGCCTTACCCGTATAATCCAGATATTCCTCAATCACCGCATCCTGAATCATCTGCAGGGTATCCCGGTCCTTTCCTCCCACCCTGACACCATCCACACATTCTGCATGCAGACAGAAATTAGATGAGGATGTAACAATCACTTCATCTGCTTCCATCAGTTCGCCCAGGGTAAACGCACGTTCCATTACCTGGATTCCCAGACGGTAACAGGCCTGTATCATATGGGTCTTGGAGATTCCCCTCAGTATGAGATTATCATTGGGGTGTGATATGAATACCCCGTCCTTCAGGATGGACACATTGCTGTGGGCACATTCCGTCACTGTCCCGCCCCGGTGGAATATGGTCTCGTCTGCTCCCTTTTCGCTGGCCTCCTGTGAAGCCACTACGGAAGGCAGAAGGTTCAGTGTCTTGATATTACAGTGATAAAACCTGGTATCTTCTTTCGTAATCAGCTGTATAGGGGAATCCGGGTCCCGGAGCGTGTTCGGCCGGATCATGACCCACAGTTTCCCTTTCATATTCGGGTCATACACATGATTCCTGGAAGCAGCTCCCCTTGTGACCTGCCAGTATACAAAATGTGTATCCCCCTCCACCCTGGAAAGCAATTCCGTCAGCAGGGTACCTAACTCCTTCTTATCCATGGGTATCCTGATATCCAGCGCCTTTGCACTGGAGTAGAAACGGTCCAGATGGTCATCCAGGAGGTAAACCCTGTGGTTTCCCCCCACCGTGGCATCGTAAACACCGTCACCGAAAAAATGGACCCTGTCATTAAACGGCACCGTCACCTCTTCCGGCATCCCTATTGTCCCATCATAATAAGCAAGTTCTTTCATGACCTCACCTCCGCACCGAATTTCAGTCTGATATATTCCTTGATAAGTTCCACACAGTTATCCAGACCCAGAGCGGACGTGTCCAGGCAAAGGTCGTAGTTAGCAGGATTCTTCCACTGCCGGCCTGTGTGATATACGTAATACGCATTTCTATATTTATCCAGGTGATTGATATATCGGACCGCAGCCGCCCTGCCAATACCCTGGCGTTCCATTTCCCTGGCCACACGGCATTCATAGGGTGCATCCAGATATACGGAAACCACATTGGGCTTATCCCTTAGGACAAAATCAGCCGCCCTGCCGATGCAGACATAGGATTCCCGGTCCAGCAGTTCCCTGAGCACCTTGGCCTGGTAGTTGAACAGGTTCTGGTCCGACACAAAATTTCCGCTTTCCGGAGGAATTACCTCACCGTTGTAGATATGCTGGGATACACGGTACAAAAGGGTTTTTTTCGTAGTTTCATCCGCGCCTGCGAACACGGATTCGTTAATGCCGCTGTCCTCTGAAGCCAGGCGCAGGAGCCTGCGGTCATATACATCAATCCCATAATCCTGCGCCAGCTTTTTTCCAATATAGCTGCCGCCTCCGCTGCCGCAGGTCCGGGTAATCGCAATTGCAAAATGTATTTCCTGATTTGCCATGTTATTTACCTCCTATTGTCCCAGATAAGCCTTTTTCACCCTGGCATCATTTAACAGTTCCCTGGCATCCCCTTGGATGATTATCTTCCCTGTCTCCAGCACATACGCCCGGTTGGCTATGGAAAGGGCCATTTTGGCGTTCTGCTCTACTAAGAGTATGGTGATACCCTGCTTATTCACCTCTTTAATAATGGAAAATATCTCCTTTACCAGGAGAGGCGACAGGCCCATGGACGGCTCATCCATCAGGATCATCTTCGGTTTTGCCATCAGCGCCCGGCCCACTGCCAGCATCTGTTGTTCCCCTCCTGACAGGGTACCTGCCAGCTGCCTGCGGCGTTCATTAAGACGTGGAAAGCGCCCATACACATCGGCCATATTTTCCTCTTTTCCTTTTCCGTCCGCATAAGCCCCCATTTCCAGGTTCTCCTCCACAGTCATCTGGGGGAAAATATGCCTGCCCTCCGGTACATGGGCCAGCTTCAGGTTAATGATCCTGCTGGGTTCCGTCTTCCTTAGGTCACAATCATCAAACCGTATCTCGCCGGAGTCCGCCCTCTTAAGCCCTGATATGGTTCTCAGGACAGTGGTCTTGCCAGCCCCATTGGCCCCGATCAGGGACACTATCTCCCCCTCATGGACCTCCAGGGAAATTCCATGTATGGCGTGGACCGCCCCATAGGAAACATTCAAATCCTTTACCTCAAGCATCCTTCCCCACCTCCCTGCATTCCTGGTTCCCGTCCCTGCCGCGCTCCTGTCCTTCCCCGCCATCATCCTCATCCCTGCCCAGATATGCCTCTATTACCTTGGGATGGTTGGCAATTTCCTCCGGGGTACCCGAAGCAATGGTGGTACCGAAATCCAGCACCTGTATCCGTCCGCATATCCTCATGACCAGGCTCATATCATGCTCGATTAGTAGGACCGAAATCTTAAACCGGTTTCTGATGAAATGGATGATATCCAGCAGCTCCTCTGTTTCCGTAGGATTCATACCTGCCGCCGGTTCATCTAACAGCAGGAGTTTCATATCCGTGGCCAGGGCCCTGGCAATCTCCAGGCGGCGCTGTTCCCCGTAAGGGAGGTTATCCGCCTCATACTCCTCTTTTCCCTCCAGATGCACAATCCTTAACAGCTCCCTGGCCCGTTCCGTAATCCGTGCTTCCTCACGCCAGTAGGATGGGGTGCGCAGTATTGCCTGGGGCAGCTGATACATCAGTTCCCGGTTCATGGCCGCCTTGACATTATCAATGACTGTCATCTTCTTAAACAGCCGGATATTTTGGAAGGTACGGGCAATGCCTGCTTCCACGATCTGATGGATACGCCTGCCGTTCATCCTCTGCCCGTTCAGATAGAAGGAGCCCTCCGTAGGTTTATATACGCCTGTAAGCAGATTGAAGACCGTTGTCTTGCCAGCTCCATTGGGGCCAATGAGACCCACCAGCTCAGATTCCCCTATCTCCAGGTTAAAATTATCCACCGCTTTAAGGCCGCCAAACTGGATGCCCAGATTCTTAGCCCTTAAAACCGGATATTGTTCCATTCCCGCCATGTCAGGCACCTCCTTTCACTGTCTTACGAAGAAGCCTTCTGCAGCCTGCCAGTTTATCCAAGACCCGGCACAACGAAAATTCCCACTGCCCGAAAATCCCTCCCGGTTTAAATACCATCACCAAGACCAGGATGACAGAATAGGCCAGCATACGGTATTGCGAAAACTGGCGCATCATTTCCGGCAGGGATGACAGGAAGGCTGCGCCGATGATGGAGCCGGTAAAGGATCCTGTGCCCCCAATGATGACTTCTGAAAGCAGTTCCGCAGAGTACATGAAATTAAAATTTGTCGGTATCATGGCTGTCATATAGTGGGCATAGATACCCCCTCCGATTCCCGCGAAAAAAGCTGCTACCGTAAATGTAAGCACCTTATAATAAGTTACATTAATACCGGAAGCCGCTGCAGCTATGTAGTCTTCCCGGATGGCCTTTACAGTCCGGCCGTACCGGCTGCGTACATACATATACATGATGGCAACGCAGACCACCATGATCCAGAAACACCAGTAAAACCCCGAAAGCTTCAAGATACCGCTCATGGTCTTTCCACCACCTGTAATAGGAAAATTACAGAAACACACCCGGATGATTTCCGCGAATGCAACCGTCACGATAGCCAGATAATCTCCCCGCAGCCTCAAAGCCGGGATACCCACCAGCACTCCGGTAAACCCTGCCGCCAGCCCGCCTGCCAGAAGGGCTACAATAAACAGCACAATATCCGGCAGTCCCCTGCCAGCAAGTGCATGGGAGACAATTGCCGACGCATAAGCCCCCACCGATACAAATCCGGCATGGCCCAGGGAAAATTCCCCCATGCAGCCCACTACCAAGTTCAATGAAGCTACCATAATGATGGTATAGCAGGCCGTGGTACAGATTCCCTTAATATATTGGGTAGATGTGCCAAATGCCTTTCCCTCAAAAAGCAGTGCAAATATTCCAAATACCACCAGAATTCCAAGAAAATTGATGAAGTACGATACCTTGTGATTTTTCTGCATTTCCCTACCTCCATCAAACTTTCTCGCCCACATTCTTACCCAGAATGCCGGCAGGCTTCACCAACAGGATTACAATCAAAATCGCGTATGTAATGGCCTCATACCATCCAGGCGCAAAGAGCTTCACAAAAATTTCCACCAGCCCCACCAGCACACCGCCCAACATGGCGCCAGGAATCACCCCGATTCCTCCCAGTACAGCCGCAATAAACGCCTTAAGCCCCATCATAGACCCCATGTCATTGGTGACTCGTGGATATTTGGCACAATACATAAGGGCGGCAACTGCCGCCAGGGCGGAACCGATGGCAAACGTAACCGTGATAACACGATCCACGTTAATGCCAGCCAAGATGGACGCATCCCTGTCCTGTGGTACTGCACGCATGGCCTTTCCCATCCTGGTTTTCTTAATAAATATCTGAAGCCCGGTCATCATGACAATGCCAATGAGTATAGTCAATATCACATTGAGGGGCAATGATACTCCCATAAAATTCACGGACGGAAGTGAAAATATCTTCTGTACATTATGGGGTTTGGCGCCAAAAAGCAGCATCGCCAGATTCTCCAGTAGCAGGCTCATAGCCATGGCCGTAATCAGCGCCGACATGGAGCCGGCTCTGCGGACTGGTTTGTAGGCAACCACCTCCACAATCACCCCAACCGCCGCACAGACCACAACCGCCAGAAACACGGACATCCATGCTGGCATGCCGGTGTGGATCATCAATGGGATGGTATAAAACAATGTATAGGAACCAATCATGATAAAATCACCATGTGCGAAATTAATCATGCGTATGATTCCATAAACCATGGTATAGCCTAGAGCTATCAGCGCATAGATGGCTCCCTGGTTCAGACCATTTATGAGACTTTGAATAAACAGCGAAAATGTCATAAGCGTTTTCCTCTTTCTCCATTCTTTTCCCATATCAGGTATTTCAGCTTCTAATGGAAAATGTGCAATCCAGCGAGTTTCATCATGCCTTCATGCACATTTATCTATATTTATTCCTTGGCACCCTCTGGTGAAAGCGTCATCAGCCACTTCACCTTGCCGCCTTCATATGTATTGATTGCAACTGATTTTTGCGGATCACCATTCCCGTCCAATGTAAAGGTCCCGCCCACGCCTGTAAATGTCATGCCTGTCATTCCCTTGACAAGGGAAGCTGTGTCACATCCTCCGCCGTTCTTTGCAGCCTCTGCAAGCATGTAAATGGCATCATAATAGAGGGCGGCACATGCATTCAGGCTTTCTGTACCATATTTTTCCGTGTATTTGGTAACAAAGTTGGCAACTGCAGGCGCCGTATCCTCAGAAGAATAATGATTGGTAAAGTAGCAGTTTTCAAATTTGTCTTCAATTCCTGTTGTGTCAGAACCATCCCAGCCGTCGCCGCCCATGATTGCGCCCTCAAATCCGGCATCCCTTGCAGCCCCCACCAAAAGGGGAACCGTGTCCAGGAAGCAGGGATAGAACAGGAAATCAGCGCCTTTGGCAACTACTTGGGAAGCCTGGGAGGAAAAATCCGCGTCCTTGGTCGTACACTCTCCTGTATAAACCACCTCAATACCATTTGCTTCTGCATTTTCAATAAAAGCATCCTTTAGACCATTGGAATAGTCATCATCCTTGGCATAGATGACTGCGGCCTTGGCCCATCCTTTTTCTTTTGCAAACTGGGCAGCCATCTTGCCCTGGTATGGATCGATAAAGCAGTCCCGGAAGATACTGGGGCCTTTTAAGGTTACATCCTTATTGGTAGCCCCTGTGGCAAGGAGAAGCATGTTGTCCTTGGATGCCTGCTCTGCAATAGGTAATGTGACTGAGGAGAAAAAGCATCCCACAACAGCGTCGGGGCTTTCCTTCATCAGGCTGTTGTACGCATTGATAGCCTGTTTTGCATCGCTGGCATCATCCACGCCTTTTCCTCCGTTTATAATTTCCACCTTATATTCTGAATCACTGGAATTAATTTCTTCCACAGCCATGTCAACCGCATTCTGTGCGCCTTCCCCATATATGGCGGAACCGCCTGTCAGGGAGCAGATGACGCCAATCCTTACGGTCTTTCCATCATTGCCGCCCACTTCACCGCTGCTGCCCGTCATCTCGCCGTTGCTTCCATCCGCCGCCGTATCCTGATTAGCCGCCTGCGCCCCGCCATCGGCAGCAGCCGTGTCGCCGGAAGAAGCTGCTTCTGTCCCGGCAGTGTTGCCGGCCGCCGCTCCCTGCTGGGCGGATGACCCACATCCTGCAAGCAGGCTGGCAGCCATGGCCGTGGTTAGTACAAAGGATAACAATCTCTTTTTCATAATTTGGTTCCTCCTCTTTCTTTGTTTCCATACAGGATGCAATAAAGGAGGCTTCCCGTCCATTGACAGGGAAAACCTCCTCGTTCTCCTCAATAACAGAAAAGAGGCCGCAACTGCTTATCCAGCAATTGAGACCTCTTTGTTCTCTCAGAATTATTCTGTTCTGATGCCCTGCATCACTTTTTTTGTATGTTGGGCAAAGTATAACACCGGGTTTTTAGAAAAGCAAGTTTTTTCTTACAAATACTTTATTTTTGTGAAATTTTCCAAAAATTCTTCACATACTTTCATTAAAGAGTCAGCAGATTTTATAGCTTCATTTCTATATTGGACAATGGAATATGTTCAGGTAATAAACAAGCCAGGTATCTCCTTTTTAGAAGGTATCCGGCAAAATTAATATTATTGAAAGGGCGCCAGTAAATATACTTTAATGGAACAAATTAGCGATATCTGTCAGAGATATTTATCTATTTTGCAGCTCTACCCTATTCTCCTCTGGATAACATACCAGACGAATCAGTTCAGCACTCCCCGTTTCTTCTTCATGCAGTTGTATCGATAGTTCTGTACATAACCTATTTTCCTGGTTATAAACACAATAATTCAAAACAGGTGATGATAACGCATTTGATATCATAAGCTCATTGCCATCTGTATCGTAGAGTTTCCCGCTTCTATCCTTCCAGTAATCCGGAATCCAATATACATCATTATCTCTGATGAAAATTGTTTCAAGACCAGTTCCCATATCCTCAATATTCAGATCATAATGGTAGCCTTCTTTCGCAACCATCTGCAAAGTATAGCCTTCCCCCAATGGTGTCTCCGTTCTAGTCAACGAGAATACTCTCTCTGAACCTATGTCCAATACCTCTTTTCCAGAAACATCTTTCGCATACACCGTCAAAGGAAGCAGCCCCCTCTCATTGGATATGTGGGAATCGTTGCTTAATGGGAAGACAATACTGGCGATTACAACAGCACCCACAAGAATTCCATTCCTCAGTCGCGCCTGTTTTCTTCTCTTTTGTGCAATCGCCTTGCCGTTCCTAAGAATTCTTTGTTTCACCTGGTCATCTAAAACCATTTCCTCTGGTAAATCAGATAGTTTCCTCATTGTCTCACTCCTAACTGCCTACTTAATTCCTCACGGCCTCTCTGAAGCCTCTTTTTGATTGCTGACTCCGATATTTTTAGCATTGCTGATATCTCTTTTATGGAATATCCCTCGACAGCAAATAATATCAAAACTTCCTTTGATTTGCCTCGCAGCCGGGAAATCTCATGTAACAGTTCCCATTCTTTGAATGAATCAATCTTAATAGGAATCTCCTCAAGCTCATACTGCGGATGTCGCTTCCAAAAACGTATCTGATTCTTACAAATATTGATACATACCCTCAACAGCCATGCCTTTCCATGTTCTTCATCAACAAACTTTGGCTTTTTTACAAGCATACGCACATAGGTTTCCTGTACCGCATCCTCGGCATCATGAGTATTCGACAGCATAAAAAAAGCCATCCGGTATATCTGATCCATATATTTCAAAAACAATTCTTCTCTGTCCATCAGCACCTGCACCTCTATAATAGTACACACCACATAGGCCTCTTTCGTGACATTATATTTTTATTTTAGCATACTGCTGGATCTGTTCCGTTTACTCCTCCACATAATTTACAAAAATGTGATACTCATCATTTTTATAATGAATCTCCAAGCTGTAATCCCCAATTTGCAGTGTTCCTTCTTCTATCGGATAAAATGTTTTGTTTTTTCCATCCATGATCACAAATTCCGGCATAAGTCCATAATCTACAACATCTAAAATGCTCTCAATGCAATCATTGCAAAACAGCCCCTTCATCCGCTGTATGCTGATAATTCCCCGTTTCCGTTCCAAACGGGCCTCGCCGCTTTTATCGGCAAATGACTTTGTAATGATAAGACTGCTTTCACTCACCTCATCATAACCAAAATTTACAGAAGTCCCTCTGTTTTCGTTACTGTCCTGTCTATTTCCGTCTTCAAAGATATCCAGGGAATATAACATACCTGTATTATTACAAAGCAGATACACCTGGGAAGGAAATGTATTCAGGTAAAGCCTACATGGATCAGCGGTGTTGGGAATGTATTGAATATACTCTTTTTTATTTTTGCTGAAATCACCAAATACTAAATCCCGCCGCAAGGTTCGCGCCACTTCTTCATATTCGTCCTCCGTAGCTGAAGCAATGTATGCGGCTATCATTTTCTCGAATGCTTCCACATCTTCCGCATTCTCTTTTGCAGCCTTTGCATAGGTTAGGTTTAAAACCAGAGCAGAGGCAGCTATAGTAAGGGCCGTTATAATAAAAATTCCATACCAGATTGAGCGTTTATCGGCTTTACTAAGGTGTTTCTTTGATACATCGTATTCATCATTCTCCCAAAAAAGCAACCATACGTTTTTTAGTCTATTCCAAATCGTATTCATATGTATTTTCCTTCTTTATTAGCCATCAGCTAATATTATATATTCTGTAAGCAGCTATTTCAAGTACACAAACTATTGTAGTCTTAAAGTGAATAGAACTAAAGCTACAAGCTAATACTAGGAAGGTGCATATGGAAAAGAAAACATTAGGAAAACGTATCAATATAACCAGAAAAGACCATGGTATTACTGCAGAACAGCTGGCTGAGCTATGCAGTATCAACGCAACATACCTTCGCCAGATAGAAGGCGGTTCAAAGATTCCAAGTCTTCCACTGTTTATTCAACTTTGCAATACACTGGAAACTTCTCCGGATTATCTTTTACAGGATGAGGTAGACACAAAGCAGAGCCGTAAAATTAAGGAACTGGAACTTTTGTGGGAGAAAGCAACTCCAAGTACACAACAACTTGTAATTGCCATGCTGGAAGCAGCGTTGCAAAATATAGAAGATTAAAAACGGCTAACCAGACAGGAATTTTTCTGGTTAGCCGTTTATATTGAAAATATATGTTTTTTTAATTTGTGAGTCTCATCATCGCTTCCGCTGGTGGCTTGTTGCCGGCCAATCCATACTATTTTCTAAAACCGTTCAGAGCCTGCAGAATTCCTGCCATATCATCATCTCCAATTTCCGGTACCGGAGACTCTTTATCTTTCACTCTTTTATCGTTATCTGGCCGCGGCTGCGGCATGCTGTTTCCCCTGCCTTCATTCCGCTGCTCTGCCAATATCTGCCTTACCATCTGCTTCAACTGTTCATAGTCAATGGCGGCAGCTCCACCAAATGCAGCTTCTCCATGCTCCTCATAAAATAGCACCGCTTTTGCAAGATAGCTCGCTTTCGTATGCCCAAGCCTGTTTAATATGCCAGCCACTTTGACATGCTCCGGTAAATCCGGATTAAAACCAATGTTGAACACAAACTCATTTTTCTTTCCCATACAGGCTACCTGCCTTTCTGCAGCTGGTAGAGTATCCGGTATCCTTTCGCATTGGCCTGCAGATCCGGAATGAAAATGCAGTTTCCTACTTTTCCGGATTCCCGGATATATTTCTCTAAAAGAATCGCCCCACCACCTACAAAGACTACGCCGCCGGATCTCAAATCGATTCCACGTTCTCTGAGGCTTCCCAGGAAATCTTCTGTGAACAGTCTGGCCATTTCCTGAACGGTCAGGATAACCTCTTGCGGGTAATCCGTCGGCTTGTCCTGAATCAGCTGGTCCATATCTGTTTCGTCCAGGAGGATATCATATTCCGAACTGATTCTGGAGGAAACGCTGTTATATAACTTAATGACGCCATTATCCAGGGAATCACATACGCCCAAATCAGGCTGTCCGCTCCGCATCAGCAGATAATCCAGCGTGAACCCACCTAAATCAATCACAACGACCTTTACGAACTCCTTCAGCTTTCCGTAAATTGTCATGGCGGCAGCGTAGTCCTGGGGAAATGCCATGACATCGCTGATGCAGATGGAGTAGCTCTGTCCATGGTAAATGACCTCCTGAATCTCGTCCCGGTACAGATACTGCTCAAACTTCTGGTAAAGGCTGCCATAATGCTTAGGCGGAAGCCCTACCGGCAGATTGACACGCACAATCTGGTTCTGCAGAATCCCTTTCTCCCAATCCAGCTCCTTAACAATGGAAAACAGGGTAAGATGAAAGAAGCGTTCATCCAGCGTCTTATCCTTCTGATAAGGAATCCGCTGTTCCGTTAACGCATAGTAATGATCCCGGTATATCATGTAATCACCAAATGGCGGCTGCTTCTCACTGACCTGCAGGCCAGAAGTAAAAATAAGGTTCTCTGTCTTCATATTTCGGTTCCCATGATCAATTCCAATGGTTCTTTCCTCATACATAATCATACATCTCCTTTACTTTTCTTATCTATACGTTTGCAATGCGCAAAAGACAACAAATCTGCGCAAAAACAGATTTTGAAGTTTACGATTACACTGCATCCATATTGAGAATATAGTTTAATATCTGGAAAATAATTTAAAGGCAATTTTGTGTGCGGATTGTTATAATCAAGAAAAATATCGCTAAAGGTGCTGTTTGAAATAATAGAAGTAAATCTAAATGAAAGAAGGATTGGATTATGAATAAGTTTGAAATCACGGATGATTTTTATTTGGATGGAAAACGGATTAAAATCATTTCAGGAGGCATGCACTATTTCCGTATTTTACCGGAGTATTGGCGTGACCGTCTGGAGAAGCTGAAGGCCCTTGGCTGCAACACAGTAGAAACCTATATCCCTTGGAACCTGCATGAAAAGCATAAAGGATCATTCGATTTCAGCGGAATCCTGGATATCGCCAAATATGTAAGAATGGCACAGGAGCTTGAGCTTATGGTGATTCTCAGACCTTCTCCCTATATCTGTGCGGAATGGGAGTTCGGGGGACTTCCCTACTGGCTTTTAAAGGAAGACGGCATGAAGCTGCGGTGCATGTATGAACCTTATATTGAGCATATACGCGAGTATTACAAGGTCCTGTTTGAAATTATATCGCCGCTGCAGGTCACAAAAGGCGGCCCGGTAATCTTCATGCAGGTAGAGAACGAATACGGCTATTATGGGGATGATGGCGCCTATATGGAATTTCTGAAAAACTTAATGGTAGAATACGGCTGTGAAGTTCCTCTTGTCACTTCTGACGGACCCTGGGATGAATCTTTTAAATATGGAAAAGTTGAGGGCGCCCTTCAGACCGGAAATTTCGGTTCTAAAGGAAAAGCACAATTTGACATCATGAGAAAAAAGATTGGGAATAAACCTTTGATGTGCATGGAATTCTGGGTAGGCTGGTTCGATTACTGGGGCGGGGAACATCATGTCGGTGACCTGGAGGAACATGTAAAAGACCTGGATGAACTCCTTTCAGAAGGACACGTAAACATATACATGTTTGAAGGCGGTACAAATTTTGGCTTCATGAATGGAGCTAATTATTATGGAAAATTGGAACCGGACGTCACCTCCTATGACTATGATGCACTGCTGACAGAGGATGGCCAGATAACAGATAAATACCGCGCATTTCAAAAAGTTATCGGTAAGTACACAGTGCTTCCAAAGGTTAGCCCCGGCAGCACCATAGAAAGAAAAGCATATGGGAAGTTTGAAGTCACCAGAACAGCGGACCTGTTCCATAACCTTACGAATCTGGCTGTCCCTGTGGAAACTCCATATCCTGTCTGTATGGAAAAGCTGAATCAGGGATATGGATATATCCTCTATGAAAGCAGCCTGACTGAATTAAACTGCCTGGAAAAAATACGGCTCTGGAAAGCAAATGACAGGGCGAATATTTTCCTGAATGAAAGGCCGGTACTGACGCTTTATGACAGAGAGCTCCTTTGCGAACATGAATTGGAACCTGTTACATGTGCTGCCGGTAAGCTGGATATTTTAGTGGAAAACATGGGGCGTGTGAATTTCACACCAATCATGGAGGAGCAGAGAAAGGGAATTGATGGGCCAGTACAGCTGAATGGCTGTATCCATTACGGGTGGACCATCTATACTTTACCCATGGAAGACTTGACGAAAGTTGATTTCTCGCTTCCGGCGGGGGAGGGCCTGCCCGGCTTTTATGAGTTCCAATTTGAAATTGATGATCCTGCAGATACGTTTCTTGATATTAGCGGCTGGGGAAAAGGTATTGTCCTTGTGAATCATTTCAATATCGGCCGTTTCTGGGAAGTGGGTCCTCAAAAAACGCTGTATGTCCCGGCTCCCTTATTAAAACGCGGCGCAAACACTGTGATCATATTTGAGACTGAAGGTAAAGTATCTGATACCATTCAATTTTGTGACGAACCTAAACTATAAAAAAGAAAACGCTGGCAGACTAAAAATGTCAGCGTTTTCTTATGACTATTTATGATTTTGTAAACGATTGTTTTAACAGTTTTTTGTATTGGCTCGGAGTATATCCCAGGTGCTTTCTGAATACAGTTGTGTAGTAATTCACACTATTAAAACCAACTAATCCAGCAATATCCGTAATCGAATACTTTTCATTACCCAGATATTCCTGGCTTTTTGAAATTCTATAATTTATAAGATAATCAAATGGAGTGCAGGAAAGAGCACGCTGAAAAAGTCTGCTGCATTCGGACTTGCTTATATTACCGCTCCTGGCTATATCATTTAAAGAGATCTCATTTGAATAATTCGTATGGATAAACAGCAGAATCTTCTTGGTAAGTTCCTCATCCTTTTCGGAAATCATTGAATTACAGCAGAGAGTATCCTGTACGCTGTCATAAATATCCTCCCAGATATTGATAAAATGCTTATATATCTCTAATTCATATTTGGGGGAAGGCTCCGCCATTAATTTGATTGCAGCATCCAGCTCCCTCAATATATTATTACTGCGGGACATACCATTATTAAAAATAATAAAGCCATTTGTCACTGTATCAATAACGGACAAATAGTATTTATGAAACAAAATTGATTTGTTATCGCCGTATATCAGCTGAGGGCTGACAATCATCGTCCTATATATCCCATTGTTTTCCCCATCTTTTTGAACCTTATGCAGTTTATTGGGGAATATAATGTAGCCTTCATTCTCATGGACCGTGATAATATTGTTTTGAACAAATAAATCAACGGAGCCTTTTTGAATAACAGAGAATTCTAATTCCAGCTGCCAGTGCCATTCCACCATGCAATTATCAAACTCATCTATATCATCATTATAAAGTTCACACGGGAAACCATATTTACCATACGGAAAAACAGCCTGGCTATTGCCAGAGATAGGAACCCTCCTCTTGTCATTATCTCTATTGCGCATAAGATCACCTTTTTAGTTTATCTATCATTTGTAATCTGTTCCATAGATGCATTTTAATATAAGTCCTATCTCAAAACAATAGCAACAACTGCAAAATGTGAAATTCATAAGATGGAGGCCTGTTATTCCTGCCTTAATGCGCAGAGATAATCATCTACACCTTTTATATTTCCTTTCCATTCTCCTTCTTCATCCTGATCCCAGGTAAGCGACTTGCAATCGGCTTTTATTTCCCGGCAGATGCGGTAAAGATTCTTGCAGCCATTCTGAATGTTCCTCCTCTTGATGCTCTTTTTCGGGCATAATGCGGTCTTGTATCCACTTTCCTTTAGTTCACACACCTCACATTTCTCCTGGCAGTCCCTGAGACAGGTTAATTTTATGAGTTTGTCCATATCATAAGCCTCATAAAACAGATTGGTTCCGCTTTTTTTCAGCCGCCCGATAACAGGCGGCAGATTATTATACAGATTAACACCGGCCACAGCGACAAATGTTCTCCCGGACAAAGCATGGGAAAGATCTGCTTTTAATGGCCCTTCCGTTACAAAGACTGTCTCCTCGCCCTCGTTTCCTACAAAATGGACCGGGCTACCTGAAGTCACCCCCATGTAATAATTGGAACTGGAGAGCCAGATATACTTTCTGTCCTTATATGGCCGGTCGGCGCGAATCTGCATACCAGTAATCAGTCCATCAATATTGCGGACCGGTACCAGAAATCCAGAATTTTTTGTATGGAAGTTCATCGTCCACTTTCCATCTTCATCCAGGTAGAAACCTGGTACCCCCTGCACGGTGCATCCGGCTTTTATTAATTTTTCCGCCATTTTTTTCAGGCCAAAAGCAGGTGTACTTTTATAACCGTTCTTTATAATCTGCTCCTTTGTAAAACCTCTTTCCAGCAGCTTCTGCTCATGTGTTGCCGTTAATGGCAGCATTTGAAGCAGCATAGTGAAGGTTTGATCAATATTCTCTGTGGAAGTCCTTTCCGATTGCTCAACCGGAGGCGGTGTTGGCAGTTCAGGCTCTTTTTTAGGAGGCGCATATTTCTTATCCGTCTTACCCTTTCCAAGCGCGGCCTTGATTTCTTTGCAGGCTGTTCCACGGTCCACATGGAATAAATGTCCATAGAAGTCAAGTATGCCTCCGCCTTCCCCACAGACAAAACATCCAAATACGTTTTTATCAAAATTGATGTTCATCTTCTCTTTTGCGCCGCAAAAGAGGCAGTCGCAATCCCAGGTTCCATCCTTTTTTTACAGGCTGGTTTTACGTGAAGCAGTTCAACCACATCTCGCATTGTAAAGGGCAGGTCGTCATACATCTCTGCTGCCTCCTCTCCTTAATACTGGCTATCCGGATAAGACCGGACAGCCAGCAAAAAAATGATATCAGCTTACTTCTTCAAAGAAAAAATCACCAAGGCACTGCAGATTTCCGTTATCATCTATAAATGTGACATCCTCCCCGTCGCCAAAACCTTCGACAGAGACTACTTCATAAATCTTGCCTCTGGTTACGCCCGCTATCGGAATCACGTTGGGGTTTCCACCAAAGAATAATCCAGTGATGGCTTCTCTGAGAGCCTGAGCCGGCCTTTTACCGTTTTCTTCCCGGTATATGGCTGGCTATCAATATTTTCTGTTAATACACTCATCTGTTTCCCCCCATAATGGCATTGTTATGCTGCACGTTTTGCCGCATCCAGCAGGAAGCGCGCAGCCGCTCTAAGCAGGTTATCCGGACCTTTATAGTCATTGACATACCAGTTTAAAGACTGCGGCTTTTCAATCGCAAGCTGTCCCAGCGTAAGCTTATCCTTATAATAGCCGGCGCTGATTACCAGGGCTGCCGCCATATCCCGGTTTAACATCTTATAAATCTGCTCCACCGGAAGATTTCTCTGAATCCGGGATAAGGTATCCTGGATAGAAGGCTGGTTTCCCTGGGCAGGCGCCTGAGCCGGTGGCATTGTCTGTCGGTTCTGCACCGGGCTGGATCCTGTTCCTGACTGCGGCGGCTGCATGGCCGGCGGCATATTGTTCTGCATCGCCTGCGGCACACTGTTCTGCATCGCCTGCGGTACATTCTTCTGCATCGCCTGCGGCATATGATTCATTTCAGCACCTGCCATATTTCCAGCAGGCGTCTGCTGAGGTGCCTCACTGTCGATGTAGGTATTTATGTCGTACTGACCGGGAATCTGCTCCTCGGTTGCAGTATACGTCTCTCCGGCCTCTTCCATATAGGTACCATCCGGAAGGCTTTCCTCTGTTGCCGCTCCTGACATGTGTTCCAGGCCAGCGTCTACAATATTCGGATCTGTCTCCCCTTCCAGGTCGGCAAACTGCAGGCCAAAACCGGCATCTGCCAAGGCCCGTCCAACAGCGGCCGTTTCCGCCAGTTCCACATATTTATTGCCAAACTGGTCGTCCGTAGTCATATACTTCTGAGCCAGCGCATTGGAAATAAAGCTTTCTTCCGAATCATTCCGGTCAAGGTATACTTTTGCTTCCACAATGGCTACCTGGTCGGTTAATTTCTTTAAGGTCTTAACAATCTTTCCATTGGGATACTTCAGCCGGAACCAGAGTTTGCGGTAAACCACATCCAGGTAATACTTTGCAGCCTGGCCATCTCCAGCCAGCTGGCGCATATATTTTCTGGGGTCAAATCCTTCTACCCGGTTCAGTTCCTGGATTTCTTTCACATTCTGATACATACAGTCCTGGTTCATTGTCATTTCACTCATTTTTCATTTCTCCTTTCTTTTTACGGAAAGCAGTCCTAATCATTAAGTACCGCTGTGATTCCGTTTGCTTGAAAATTTTTATGCAGTCTTGGGCAGCACTTCCGGGAAATCCGCAAAAGTCATCTGCCCCTGTGCTTCCCAGGTTGTCCAGGGGATACCCACATAATCCAGCACTTGAGCCATTCCAAGGCCGTGTATCACCTGATATTCCTGGTAAAACTCTACAGCTCCACACTCTTTTATCTTTTTTTGGATATCCCGTTCAATCTCCCAGTTCCAGATCTTCGACACAGCAGGCTGGTATAATTCCTCCCCGCCTGCCCTCCGGATTACCTTTGTGTTACGCATACAGAAATCATAACACCTGGGATGCGTCCAGGACATCCTCTGGAACCGGTTAGGCTCCTCCTCCAAATGCGCCCCCATGGCACAGTACATACAGTCGGTACGTTGTTCGCCGGTAGTATAATAAGTCCCATCGGAACATTGAAGGATATCGCCATATACCGAACATATCTCCAGGTCATTCTCAACCACATACCGGAGAATATCCTGCCTTGTCCAGAAACCAATTGGCTGGCTCTTAATCGTCCTGCCATCATACACATTGCAGCCGGTATGGGCATATTGATTCGCCCTCCGGAATCCTTCATCCTGTGTTGTGGCAATATACGGGACCCTTCCCGTCTCCTAACAAAACGGTGAAAAGGCCTCTTTTTCATAATCTCACAGCATTTACTTGAGGTTTCAAAAGGTGCTGACACCAGGAACTTCCATTTGTCTGCAAGCTTTCCGAACTTACCCCTTTCATCACCGTTCAAGAGGTACCTCTTGTAACGTTCTGACAGATTACCATGACGCAGTTTATAAACTTTTTCCCCTGTTTCCTTGCTGATCAGCGGATAACCATAGGTCGAGATAACCTGTTGATAGGTAACTCTGTTGCCGCTCCGATCCCGGGGGGCAATTTCTACGAACTCTCCCCTGGCGCCTCTGGCAAACCTTACAATCTCTGGGAATTCTAAGCCTGTATTGCAAAACACGGCCGGCACTGAGTCGCCTAATTCTTTGCGTATAAAATCCAATAGGACCGTGCTGTCTAAGCCACCGGAGTAGCTTAAATAAACCTGTCCTCCCCAGTTGTCATACCATTCCCGGATTCTGACTGCCGTAAGCCTCATTTTCATGTCCCAAGGCAGATATTTTCTCTGGCTGAACTGCCAGCTATTGAGTTTTAAATCATCCTCCTGAATAAACATATTGATTCCTTTCCACACCACACAGCCGTTTCAAGGCAACAGGCCCAGAGGATATCTGCGGCCTGCGCCCTGACTGTTGTGGCAGTTTAGAAGTTAATTGCCAGCTGCTCGTAATCTTCAATTTGATTTGCTTTTATCGGATTGTTTTCATTCCTATCCTCCAAAAGCATGTTGTATTCCCGGATAATCCGTTCACCCAGCATGGTATTACGCTTATCACTTTCCGTGTTATGGATTGCCCTGTAAATGGCCCGTTTATCCCCAACAAGGAAAACCTGAGCTTTTGCCCGGGTGATTGCCGTGTATAGAATGTTCCTCCGCAGCATCTTATAGAACATGGGGATCCACGGAAGGATGATAACCGGATATTCACTTCCCTGGCTTTTATGTACAGTTATGGCATAAGCGTGTTCAACCATTTCCAGTTCATCACTGGTATACTCCACTGAGCGCCCATCTGAAAAATCAAGCCTGGCAAGCTCTACACCATCTTCATCCAGATAGATGTCCGAGATGAACCCGGTATCTCCATTGCTGATTCCATTTTTATTCTTGTTATGGATGATCTTGTCACCAACCCGGAATACTTGGCTGCCTGACTTTATTTCCCGTTTATCAACAGCTGGTGGATTAACAAGGTTCCACAGCCGTTCATTCAGGGCATTTACACTGGCATCGCCTTTTTTTCGGTATGGAGTCAGTACCTGTACCTGGTCTGTATCCAGCCGTGTTACAGCATCAAGATAAAGTTTTTCAATCGTATCTGCTGCTTCCGCTGCGCTTTTTACCGGAATAAACACAAAATCTGCACCATATTCCAGCGCCACATCATTTTTCAGCATCCGGTATGCATTTAACGCAATCCGACTGTTTTCTTTCTGCCTGAATACCATGTCGAGAACCGTGACGGGAATGACACCGCACTGGATAAGTTCCCGGAATACATTTCCAGGACCGACACTCGGGAGCTGGTTTATATCGCCAATCAGAATCAGACGGGTTCCTTTTTTGATATGGCTGAAAAATTCATAGCCCAGCCTCATATCCACCATCGAGAACTCATCTGACAGAATCAGCTGTGCCTCCGCATTTCTTCCCGTTCTTTATCCAATTCCTCATTAGTCAGGCCCAAGGCACTGTGCATCGTGCTGGCACCTGTAAATCCGGTACATTCAGCCATACGTCTGCTTGCCCGCCCCGTAGGAGCTACTAACAGCACCATTTCCAGGCCCAGTTTCTCCCGGATGTACAGAATGATCTGCTCTACCGTAGTCTTGCCTGTTCCCGGGCCTCCGGTGATGATGCTGACCATAGAGGCAAAGGCTTTCTTTACCCCTTCCATCTGTTTCCCAGAGAGATTGATTCCTAATTCTCTTTGGGCTTCTGCTATCAGGAAATCAATATTTACCAGGGTTGTTTCCTCCTGGACCAGTAAACCGGCCAGAGCTTTTGCAGCGCCACACTCATATTCATAAAAACGGGCCGAATAAAATGCGCCCTTTTCATAGTAGAATTCCGCTTCCTGCACCAAACGTCCTTCCTCGCCATTGACCTCCAGCATGAAAAGGACCTCTGATATCCCATAGTACAGATTGTGGGCGCTGCATGGATCTTCTCCATATTGGGCTTTAAAAAGCTCAACCGCCTCCATCCCGTATTTCTGAGGGATATTAATCTTTTTCATAACCCCGATCATACAGTTAGCGGGATTCTTAATCTCTACCGACAGAAGTTTTGTCAGATTGCCAATGGCAAACTGATATTTCCCATAGATCATTCCCAGCTGTTCTTCAAATTTCTGGATGGTTGCTCCGCCCTTATGCTTTAACCGCAACGGATTCCCTAGCGGTATTGTTTTACTACCTGGTCCTGTAAACAGCATAGGATAAATATTGGCACCGCTGTCCCCCGTATTTGAAGTTGCAACGCGGATTACCGGCTTTAAATCCATGTCCTGCGGGTTTACTCCATTCATAAGGAGTTCGTCTTTATAAGCCTTTAAAAATCCGTCCTCTCCGTCCAGTTCCCAGACAGCAGATGCCATGGAATGTTCGTAAAAACCACCAATGTATCTGCAGCCCTTAAACGTCTTCTGCAGATACTCAACAGAACACATAAATATCTGCTCCATATCCAATATCGCATAGTCATGGCTGTCACCGCCCAGCACGGCCGAAACTTTCCCCTGGGAAAAACGCAGTAAGGCATCTCCCCGCGCCACTCTTAGGCAGTCGTTCAAAATCCTGGCATATACTGTTCTGTCCAGCTTTCTGAGCGCCGGGCCTGAGATTCCCGCGCGGTCAAGGATTGTCTTAACCGCACAGTCCCTTACCGGGTAATACTGCTTTTTAACTTTTAAAAGCAGTCCGGTATTTTCCAGGGTATCATCCAGGATTTCCGGATCCAGCCCGTCCTCAGCATATTGCTGCCGCAGGTTCTCTGCTACCTGGCTGTCTTTATCAAATGCCACCAGGCGCAGTTCCTTTGACTTTTTCCTGTCCCAGAAAGAATTCCTTCCCATCCTTTTCAGGAAGTCCAGAAATTCTTCCTGCTTTGCAAACACTGTCTGAAAACTGTCTGCATACACTCTTGCTTCATCCATTATTCATTCCACCTTTCTTTTTCCGGAATTACCGGTATTTCTATCCAGCCGCACTCTGCGGGAACCCTGACGGGTTTTCTGGCAATAAAAAAAGGAAAGATGTCCATTTCGACTTATCTTTCCTAACAACGTGTGGGTGAATCCACAAAAATTTTTCAGAGGAAGCAGTTTATCCACTTCCAGCAACTAAAAAAAGTGCCAAAAAAATGCCATCTGAACTGATGGTATTTCCTGACACTTCATTCCAACTTAAACAACGTGTGCCGTGTGAAATTCCATTTCACACATCATATGCGCCCGCATATTTCCTCATAGGGAATGCACAAAAATCAATTACGGTTTTATCCTATCACAATATATTGTGGATTGTCAACGCAAATATCTAAATATAGTTTTTACAAATTTTTTCAAGTTTATTGCAACTTCCCTTTACTTGATTTTCAGATTGCTTCTTCAGCAGGGTCTGAAACGGCAATATAATCGTTCCTTGGCAATTTAATAGCATACACCCACATGAATATGGGTTCCCCGGATACCTGTGGATATCCTGGCCTTTTAGGACAGGGTACCGAACTTGGTACCCTGGGATTGAATGTACACTGTACAGCCTCTACGCGGCCGGGAAGGGCGTAGGAAGCGATGTGGGAAGGTATGCGAGTATTCTATTAATATGTTTTTAGGAATTGAGGTGATTCCCATAGCAAAAAACAAAATTGCCCCCTTTGAATATGATGATTTTAAGAAATACAGTATAGCAGAAATCTCCGAAATGCTTGGAATCGGAAAAACAAAAACCAGAGAAATGTTACAGAGCAAACTGCTTCCTGTTACCAAAGTAGGAAGGGACTATTTTACCTCTCCCAAAGCCATACAAGAATTTTTGAAGAAAAATGTTGGAAAGGAACTTTATTTTTGAAGTTGTCAACCATATACCTATATACTATAATGGAGTCACAATGGTTGGCAGCTTTCCTATAAGGTGATTTCTTATTCCGAAAGGAGAGCAGGAAATGCCAAATGAACAAAAGACCAAAACAAGGCGCAGCAAAGGCGATGGAACTATCTTTAAAAATAGTAAAGGGAAATGGGTTGCCAGATATCAAGGCAAAGAATTTACTGGTGATGTCAAAAGTGAGGTCAAAGCCAGAATGGATAAATATAAGCTTCTTGTCCAAACTGGTGAAGCCTGTACCAGAAAGCTTACTGTTAAACAGTATGGCGAAAAATTCCTTTACTATAAAGAACAGCAAAACAAACGTGGTAAATTTAAAAATACAAGCCTAGATCGTCTTGAAAGAACATTTCAAAATCAGATAGAAGGGAGTGAACTTGCCAAAATATTAATGTGTAATCTGGATGGTCTGCAGATTCAAGCTTTTATTGACAGCCTTGCATGCAAATACAGTTTATCCACAATACGGAAAGCATATCTTTTTTTACAGGCAATGATTGGTTTTGGTCTGGAGATGAAGGACTTGCCAAAAAATTTTGATCCGTTATCAATTGTTGAACTGCCGGATGAATCTGTTTTGGAAGTGAAGACAAAAGAAATTGAGATTATTCCAGATGAGTATCTGCCTATTTTCATCAAAACTGCGTTGGAGAGAAAGCCTGATGGTTCCTTGGCTTATCGTTACGGTCCATTATTAGTTTTTGGACTCAATACAGGCTTCCGGGAAGGAGAATTGCTTGCAATATCTACCGCCGGTATAAGAGATTTGGGAGACAGGCATGCTTATCACATTTCAGAAACAGTCAGCACCGTGAAAAATCGTGATAAAAATGCCGCAACAAAAACAAAGCGTGTTCTGACTGCCCCAAAGTATCCACGGAGCATAAGAACGGTTCCCCTAAATAAAGAAGCTGATGACTGCCTTCAGTTAATGCTTAGCCATTATGCTTCCAATAAGGTTCGTAAGGATCTAATAATCACAACAAAAAACGGGCTTCTTCCTACTGCCCGAAATATTCAGACCACCCTTGACCGAATCCTTACAAAAGAGGGACTACCGCATTATGGGACACATGCGCTTCGGCATACATTTGCCACCCGCCTACTTCGCCAGACAAAGAGCCATCAAGAAATAAAAGCTGTAGCAGAATTGTTGGGTGACGATTATAATGTTGTGGTGAAAACTTATCTTCATACGGATGAAGATGGGAAACTTAATCTGGTAGACTTATTGGCAAGCTAAATAGTGTCCACCTTATCTCCACCTTATGAAACACTTTTATCCGTTTTTAAACGGTTTTAAACGATACATCAAAAAATCATATTATCAGCAAAATGAATAAGAAAAAGGACTGGAGGCAAGGGTCTAAATGTTTCAACGCCGACTCAATGCAAATTTAAAAACCTCGAAAAATCAATGTTTTTCGAGGTTTTCAGAGAGGCGACGACCGGATTCGGACCGGTGGTGAGGGTGTTGCAGACCCGTGCCTTACCACTTGGCTACGTCGCCATATTATATTAAATGACCCCAAGGGGATTCGGACCCCTGTTACCGCCGTGAAAGGGCGATGTCTTAACCGCTTGACCATGGGGCCTTGCAAATAAATATATATATAGAAAAACTCCCCGAGTAGGACTTGAACCTACGACAGCGCGGTTAACAGCCGCGTGCTCTACCGACTGAGCTATCGAGG
>NZ_JAJFEB020000020.1:0-92176 GCF_020709765.2 Clostridium pacaense | reverse complement strand
TACCTATCTGGGGTTCATATGCATTGCTTCAATCTTAATTTGGTTAAAATGACTAAGGATATATAATTTTCAAACACACCTTAGGACAGTACTATATTATTTAAAAAGCATATATAAGATGAATACCACTACAATGGCTATTAAAATTATATTGGCATATGACTTTTTTTCATTATAATTTATGGGAACATAATCGTCGCTGTCACGGTGATTGGATACAGATGGCTGTTTATGATTCTTTATATCCTTTGCTTTCATTTTTGTCGGACTCATGGATTCCAGTTCTTTTTTGATTTCTTTTCGAAGGAGGAAATCATCATCAATTATATGGTTGCATTTGACACAAAATATATCTTTTTCATTGGGAAGATCGCTTCCGCAGTATGGGCATTGTTTCATAAATTATCCGGGTATGTGTTCAATATATCCCGTGTCCCCCTTTTTCACATATTATTCATTATCGACAAACTTAATGTCCATTGCAATATTAAGAGCTTCACATATCTGTAAAACCGTAGACAATTGTGGATTTGATTTTCCGAAAATCTTACTTACTGTTTGTTGGGATACATTTAAACGTGACGCAAGATCTTTCATTGGGATGTCTCTTAAGTCCATTATATGTTTAATCTCAGACAACAATTCTTTTGGGGTATTATATATCATATCCATTCTCCAATCAGCTTATAGGCTGATTATAAAACGTTTGATGCTGTTTCACAACATATAGGTTTAATGATTGTGCATTATTTTACAAATTAAAAGCTGATAAATAAGCTCACAGGGTGTATAATGCAAACGTGGAAATAAAGTAATCTTGGCCTCGGACCGGAATCGAGAATGTCAGACAACGCCTTGAAACACTGTGTGGAGGATACCTGCGGATACAGAGCGCCGCAGATAAGGGAACACGGGTAAGGATTTTCCTGAGGCTGAATAACCGGTAACCTGCAGGCGGATTAACCGGATATACCAGGGGCATCCAATTGTGCCTGATACAAGACAATCCATACAGAAAATACACAGGATTATCAGACACAATCTATTGTAGTGGTTACTCCTTTTTGATATACTTATAACAGAATTCACAACGGAGATACGAAGTAGGCAGGCCAAGCAGTTTTGTTATGAGGAGGACCAATGGATCGTTTATCAGATAGATTAAAGGGAGCAAAGCTGACACCGCAGCAGCGGAGGATAGCGGACTATTTTTTTAAAAATCAGGAACGGATCGGCAATATGTCATCTATGGATGTGGCGAAGGAAATCGGGGTCAGTGACGCGTCCATCATACGTTTTGCCAGGGCCATCGGATATCTGGGCTTTACGGATCTGAAAAATGACATATATAATTCCCTGATTGGGGAAACCAGTGCATCTGTGCGGAACATGCAGCTGTCGGAACGGTTTGATGTGCTGACGGGAAGATACCAGGAGGATGACATTCCGGGTTCCTTTGTGGAGATGATGAACTATAATATTACCAGGACCTTTCAGCAGAATTCCCTGGAGAGTTATGAAGCATTAGCTGATATGATCATCAAATCCAGGAGAAAATATGTAGTGGGGCTCAGGGGGTGTATGGGGGTTTCCAGCCACTTTACCAGACTGCTGGGATTTGCAATTAAGGGAGTGGTCCAGATGCCCGGCAGCAGTGAGACAGAAGTGGTGGGCGCGCTGCAGGATATTGATTCAGAAGATATATTCATCTTATTTTCTTTTGCACGTTATTATAAGATTGATATGTTGTTGGTGAACATGGCCAGGGAACATAAGGCCAGGATCTGTGTGGTTACGGACAGCCTGATGGCGCCCATGGTCCAATATGCGGATATTGCCCTTTTAGTGGAAACATCACATATGAGTTTCTTTAACTCCGCTATTGGGGTTGATATGATTGCTGAATACATCATAACCCTTGTGTGCCGAAAAAATAAGGATGAATATAGAAAGCGGGCAAAAGAGCGTGATACTGTGACCGAAGGATTCCGTCTGGTATTGTAAAATATATGAACGAATTGTTAACATTTTGTAGTGAGGTGACAAAACAAGCTGAATTTTCCAGGCTTGTTTTTTTTGTGTCAATCTTCTGGCACATATCTGAAATGAAAGAATTTATGTTAAAGGTTAGTACCTTATCCAATTAACAGCAGCAGTACAGCCTGTTTTGTCATCTGTCATGTTGTTGTCAGCCGACAGGGGGAGACTCCACAGCAGGGGGACTCCACATCAGAGGGACTCCACACCAGCATACTACACCCTTCTTCCTTCGCCTTGCAGACGGACAAAATATTCAGTACTGTCACTACTATGAAAGACAGGATGGAGCACTGAGAAGTATAAACAATAAAAAAGTACTCATAGAGATACGGATTGATGATGTCGTAAACACTACAAAAATTAACATTGTTAAAAAATATACTACAAATTAGATATTGACAGTAGTGCACACAACAATTATACTTATTGTACGAAATGAAAAACACACTACAAATAATCCGGATAATTGTAGAATGCACAACTTTGAAAACATAAACCCAGTTAAACAAAAGGAGATGAAGTAATGCTTATTTATTTAAGTGAGTACATACATCCGGATGCGGTCCGCTTAATCAGGCAGCGCGCAGAGATAACGGATAGTTTTGACCGTATACAGGATGTGGATGGAATCATATTACGCACCGTCCATATAGGACGGGACATCATGTCCCGGGCCGTGAACCTAAAAGTGATAGGGAAACACGGCGTGGGCTGTAATACCATAGATTTGGCCGCTGCAAAGGAATTAGGGATTCCCGTCATTAATACTCCCTTTGCCAATACCAATTCCGTAGCAGAACTGATTGTGGGGCTGATGCTGGATATAAGCAGGAATATATCGGCGTGCGATAAAAGAAGCAGGGGGGAAGGGTTTCCATGTATTGCGCCGCCGGAGATGACAGGAATTGAACTGACAGGCAAGACCGTGGGGCTTGTGGGCATGGGGAATATTGCCCGGCGTATGGGGGAAATCCTGAAAAATGGTTTCAATGCCAGACTTGTGGGGTATGATCCGTACTGTTCCAACGGGCAGGCTGATTCCTATGGGATTGAGAAGTTTGAAGATTTGGACCATATGCTGGAGGTATCGGATATTGTGAATATCAGTGTCCCGCTGACACCTTCAACAGAAAATATGATTTCGTCAGCAAACTTTGAGCATTTCAGGAAAAATGCAATCCTGATAAATGCTGCCAGGGGAGGCGTGGTGAACGAGGATGATCTGTATCAGGCGTTAAAGGAGGGAAGGCTCAGGGCTGCTGCATGCGATGCATTTGTTGAAGAACCGCCTAATGGCAGGAATAAGCTGATGACCCTTGACAATTTCTGTGCAACCCCCCATATCGGAGCCAATACAGAGGAAGCGCTTTACCGGATGGGGATGGAGGTAGTGGAAGGGGTATTTCATGTAATTGATGGGATGGAAGTAAAAAACCGTGTGGTATGAATGAGGAGGATAAGAAAATGAACAAAACAGGATGCGTGGTTGTTAAGGATTTTAAGCGCCCGGCAAGGGAACTGGTAGAGAAGTTCGCAGGTGTGGCAGTGGCCAATCTGGATGACTGCATGAACCGTATCTCGGCGGTCCATGAGGATATATGTCCGGTTAATAAGAGCTGTCTGCTTGGTACCGCATTTACCGTAAAAGTACCGGAGGGTGATAACCTGATGTTCCATGTGGCCATGGACCTTGCAAAACCAGGGGATGTTATTGTGATTGACGCGGGAGGGGATACAAGGCGTTCCATCTTTGGGGAACTGATGGTTACATATTGCAGGAAGCGTGGGATTAATGGTATTGTAGTAGACGGGTCCATCCGGGATGCGGGCGCAATGGAGGACCTGACAGACTTTGCAGTATATGCCCGCGGTGTGACGCCTGATGGCCCTTATAAAAATGGACCAGGGGAGGTTAATACGCCGGTTGTCTGCGGTGGGAGGACCGTATATCCGGGCGATATTGTCCTGGGCGATGAGGACGGCGTCATATTCATCCGCCCTTCTGAGGCAGAGGAGCTGCTGAAAAAGGTAAACGCCCTTCATGAAAATGAACTGAGGATAATTGAGACAATTGAAAAAGAGGGTACCTATATACGGCCATGGGTGGATGAGAAGATGAAATCCCTTGGTGTGGAATATGTGGAATATATGGAATTTTAAAATGGGGTAATATCAGAATATTGGGGGTAATGTTATGTTTACTACGGCAGTAAATGAATTAATGTATCTGTTTCTTTTTTTGCTTGCAGGTGTTGCGCTGCGCTCAGTGGTTAAGCCACTGCGTAAGCTGTACCTGCCGTCAGGCCTGATTGGCGGGGCGCTTGCATTGGTCATGGGACCGCAGGTACTGGGACTTATTAAAATCCCGGAAAACTGGTCCAGCATGGCGTCTCCGATGATTAATATTGTATTGACAACAACCCTTTTCGGCATATCCATCAGCCTTTCAAAGATGAAGTCCTTTGCAGGGGCAATCAGTTCCAACCTGCTGTCTTATTTTTCACAGCTTGCAGTCGGAATCCTGGCGGCATTGGGGCTTCAGAAGATATGGACAGGACTTCCGAGGGAATGGGGTGTCATGACGGTCTTTACCTACTGGGGCGGCCATGGGGCAGCAACCTCTTCGGGAACCCTGTTTGAAGAACTTGGGATAGAAGGGATGTTAAGTGTCGGGCTGATTCTTGCGACGCTGGGATTGATTGTTGCCATGGTGGTAGGAATGGTATGGGTTAACATCGGCGTCAGGAGGGGATGGGCAAGGGCATTGCCGGATGCCAAGAACAAGGAGGATGAAAGGAAGAATGACTATATACCCAGGGATAAGCAGAAACCGCTGGGGCATGCAACCGTTGCTTCTGACTCCATTAATGGCCTGGCGCTGCAGATGTGTTTTGTATTCCTCAGCATGTGGATTGGAAGCGTGATTTTCGGTGCGGTTGCAAAAGCCATCCCGGCGGCCAGCAATATCCCATCCCTTCTGTATGGTATTGTAGGCGCAATCATCGTATGGTTTGTGTTACGGAAAACCCACCTGGATAAATATGCCGATACGGACACCATAGACAATATTGGGGGAGTGGCCCTTGAAATCTGTATCTGTTCGGCAACGGCAACCCTGGACCTGAATTTTTTCGCAAACAATCTTGCGCCGATCATGATTCATATGCTGGTGGTAATCCTGCTCATGTCATTTGTGTGTATGGTCCTCATGCGCCGCTGGTTTGGTGAGGACTGGTTCCCGCTGGCATTGATGTTCTTCGGCGCGGGATGTGGGTCGACCCCGAGCGGGCTTGCTCTGGCACGATGTGTGGATCCGGATGTTAAAACCGAAAGCTGGGAAGCGTTCGGAGTGGCCCAGGGATGTTTTGTCCCTGTCACATCCACCCTGGTTGCCATACTTCCGGTAATCGCAATCAACAACATCTGGATATTGGTAGGTATCGGGACCGCCATATCGGCAGCGATGATTGCATTCAATGAATTTATTGTCAGGAAGCCTTAAAGGATATTATAAACGTATCCTGTAACGTGGAGGCTGTTCAGGTACTGGACTGTTGGCTGCTGAATTTGCACCTCTTGACATTGTGGAAGAAATCCGTTTAGATGATTAAAACTTCCTTCCGGCAAGGCTGTTTTCTATCCATATAACCGTTATCCCTTGGGACAGTGCGCTCTGCGCGTCAGGATACACTGTCTGGAGGCGGCGTTTTTGGGCTGGGAAACCGCCTTGTTTTTTTGTACATTTACCTGTTATTACTGCTAAAAACACATCCTGATTTTAAAGGCCCAGAGCATTGAAGCAGCCGGGAAGCCTGAAGAAGAATACGTTTATCCATACCTTTAATCCCCCAATCAGCAGTTCTTATATTGCTTTTATACAGAGATTGAAAAATTTAATTTTGCATGATATGCTGTATCCATGAAGCAGGAAGATACCAGCAGGTTGTTTGAACCTGCATTCAGGGATGGTGAAAATAAGAACGCTGGGACGGATAAAAGGAAGGGGAAAAAACTGAATCGGGCTGGTTTTAAATCTGTGTGTCCGGTGGCATTTGGAATTTTTGAACGTCTGAAGATGGAGTACGGATTTCAGCCCGTGTGAGGAGGATGTCTTATGTTGTTAGAGCAATTAAAAGAGCAGCTGAACTTTACAAAACATGAGAAGGATGTTGCCCTCTATATACTGGAGCACAGGGAACAGATTCCCGGCATGTCGGCAGGTGACCTGGCCAGCGCCTCCCTGACGAGCAAGGCGACCGTGGTGCGCCTGAGCCAGAAATTAGGCCTGGCGGGGTATCAGGAGTTAAAACTCCGTCTGGTTGCGGAGATTAACCAGGACAACCGGATCAGCCAGATGCTTGCCAATGACCCCATCACGGATAAAAGTTCCTATGCGGACATTGTCAGCACGCTGCCAGTGCTCTATGACAAGGCTGTTACCAGGACGAGGCTGTCCCTGGACACCAACAGCATGAACCGGATCAACAATGTCTTACAGAAGGCGGAATGCATTGATATCTATGGAACGGGCATCAGCTACATCCTGGCCCAGGCAGCCACGTTCAAGTTCGCCACGCTGGGGGTGGAGAGCTCTGCGTACGAGAGTATCAACAGCCACTACCTTGCGGCGCGGAGCCATAAAAAAACGGTTTCATTCCTAATCAGCTTTACCGGGGCCAACCGGACGGTCAACAGCATGGCCAGATATTTAAGGGAAGCCACGAATAATCATGTAGTGGGAATCATGGGACCGCACAGCAGCGACATCCGGCAATGGTGCCATGAGATTGTAGAAATCTCCAACCGGGATTCCCTCCTGAGCCTGGACGTCATATCATCATTTACCGCAGCCAACTATGTGCTGGACATTTTCTTTGCCCTGCTCCTTTCCAGACGCTATAAGGAGCACGCGAAATCCTCCATAGAAATGCTGAAGCATATGCCATTACTGCTGAATCAGCCCTACTGGCATTTTGAGGAGGGGACAGAAAAAGAATAGGATACGCGGATTTTGGATCACTGTTACAAAAACAGGGGTCCTTTTTCAGCTTATCCTGAACCGTTGAATCTCCCGGCTTTCCAGATATTTCAATGACCGGAAACATATGATAAGCTGGGTGTATCAAAAACAGGAATTGAGATTCCGGAAGGAGCAGGGCATGGGGAAGTATAAGGAACTGGCAGAACAGATTGTAGAAAATGTTGGCGGGGAAGAAAATGTGGCAGGCCTGGTGCATTGCATTACAAGGCTGCGTTTTACGCTTAAGGATGAAGGCCTGGCGAAGGATGAGGTGTTGAAGGCCATGGACGGCGTTGTCACTGTGATGAAGAGCGGCGGCCAGTACCAGGTCGTGATTGGCAATCATGTGGGGGAGGTGTATGCGGATGTATGTCCGCTGCTCAACCTGGAATGCGTGGAAAACGTTCCGTCAGAAGCAGGATCCGGGGAGAAGAAACACGGCAGGCTGCTTGATAAGGCAATCGATGTGGTATCGGGTATTTTCCAGCCGATTCTGGGTATCATGGCGGCCTGCGGCATGCTGAAAGGATTTAACACCCTGTTTGTGACGCTGGGGCTTTACAGTGCGGCCAGCGGGGGTTACCTGGTAATCAATGCGGCCGGCGATGCGCTTTTTAACTTCCTGCCCCTGTTTCTGGGTTACACAGCAGCCAAAAAATTTGGATTGAAGCCCATGCTTGGATTGGCCATGGGGGCGGCCATGTGCTATCCGGGAATCCAGGCCAGCGTGGTATCGGCCGGTACAGAACCCCTGTATACGGTTTTAACAGGCACGATGTTTGCCTCGCCGGTGTATATGGACTTTTTTGGCATACCGGTTATTTCCGTCGATTACACGGGAACGGTGATTCCGGTCATTCTGGCGGTCTGGTTTGCATCGGAATGTGAACGCTTTTTCAATAAGTTCGTGCCGGATCTGGTTAAGTTTTTCTTTGTGCCGATGCTGACCCTGCTGGCCGCACTGCCGGTGACAGTCATTTTCCTTGGGCCGGTTGCGACATTTGGTTCTGCCATCATTTCTCAGTTCACACTGGCCGTCAGGGGCTTCAGCCCTATGCTGGCTGGCGCGGTTGTGGGGCTTACCTGGCAGATCCTGGTCATATTTGGCATGCACTGGGGATTCATTCCGGTTTACATCAACAATATCATGACGCTGGGATACGATAATGTCATGATGCCGTTCTTTGCCTGCACGTTTGCCACCTCGGCGGTTGTGCTTGCGATTTTTTTCAGGACAAAGAATAAGAAAATGAAGGAGATGGCAATCCCCAATTTTATCTCAGGTATTTTCGGTGTCACGGAACCAGCTATTTATGGCATGCTGCTGCCATTGAAAAAACCGCTGGTCATCAGCTGTATTGCCGGTGGCATCGGCGGCGCGTTCTATGGCCGCTTTAATTTCAGGAAGTTCGATATGGGCGGTATGGGAATCTTTGAACTGCCCAATATGATGAATCCGGATGGTACGATGGACAATCTGATCATAGCTTTTATCGGCATTGCGGTTTCCATGGCGGCTGGTTTCATACTCACCATGATTTTTTACCGGGAGCCGGAATCAGCAATCAATGCGCCGGAAAAGGAGAGGTGCCTTGCAGAGGTACCGGAAAGGGAGAACGGCCCCGCAGAGGCGTCCGTAAGTAAATCCATCACCGTTGCCAGCCCCATGAAAGGCAGGACCATGAAACTGTCCGAGGTCGCAGACGAGGCGTTTGCGTCAGGACTTCTGGGAAAAGGGATTGCCATCCTGCCGGAGGAGGGCGCGGTATATGCGCCCGTAGACGGTACGGTTTCCGCGCTTTTCCCGACCGGCCATGCCATCGGCCTGGTAAGCGGCGGGGGCACGGAAGTGCTGGTTCATGTGGGTATGGATACGGTGAAGCTGGAAGGAAAAGGCTTCTATCCATTGGTTACAGCAGGGGATACCGTAAAGCAGGGGCAGAAGCTGTTGGAATTTGACATGAAACTCATACAGGATGCGGGATATTCTCTGGTGACGCCGGTGCTGATTACGAATTTTGCGCAGTTTGCCGGGGTGTTCCCCACTGCAGAGGAGCGGGTAGAGGTGGGCAGCAGGCTGCTTACATTATCCTGATACCGGCAGGCATTCGATTGGAAAGGACGAAACTCATGAGAAAAGATTTTTTATGGGGCGGCGCCACAGCTGCCAGCCAATGCGAGGGCGGCTGGCAGTCAGGAGGACGGGGGATGGCTGTTGTGGATGTCATTCCCCAGGGCGAAAACCGTCTCCCGGTTATGAAAGGCGTCATGGATTACAGAAACCTGCCTGCTGGTTCCTATTATCCGGGCAGGGATGCCATTGACATGTACCACCGCTACAGGGAAGATATCGCCCTGTTTGCTGAAATGGGATTCCGGTGCTACCGGTTCTCATTTTCCTGGTCACGCATTTTCCCCACCGGCGAGGAAACGGAGCCGGACGAGGAGGGGTTAAGGTTTTATGAAGATCTGATTGAGGAGCTGCTGAAGTACGGGATTGAACCGGTGGTGACCATCTGTCATTTCGATATTCCGCTGGCTCTTGTGGAAAAGTACGGCTCATGGAGAAGCCGGGAGACCATTGGCTGCTTTTTGCGCTACTGTGAAGTGATTTTCCGGCGGTTTAAGGATAAGGTGCGGTATTGGATTACATTTAACGAAATCAACATGATCATGCATCTGCCGTTCATGGGGGCGGGAATCCTCATCGGTCAGGAGGAAAACAGCCTGCAGGTCAGGTACCAGGCGGCGCACCATGAACTGGTCGCCTCCGCCATGGCCACCAGGCTGGCGCATGAAATAAATCCCGGTTTCCAGGTGGGATGCATGCTGGCGGCTGGCAGCGTCTATCCATACAGCTGCCGTCCCGAGGATGTCTGGGAGAGCTTGAAGCAGGACCGGGAAAACTATTTCTTTATCGATGTGCAGGCCAGGGGGGAGTACCCCGCCTATGCGAAGAAATTCCTGGAGAGGGAGGGGATTGTTCTGGAAACCGGCGTGGAGGATGAGAAAATCCTGAGGGAAAACACGGTGGATTTTATCTCATTATCCTATTACAACAGCCGCTGTGTCAGGACTGACGGCGGCGGGGAAATGGCTGGAGGCAATGTCTTTGAATCGGCGAAGAATCCCTACCTGACCTACAGCCAGTGGGGATGGCCCATTGATCCACTGGGGCTGCGCATTACCCTGAATGATCTGTATGACCGCTATCAGAAACCGCTGTTTATTGTGGAAAACGGGCTGGGGGCTGTGGATCAGGTGGATGGAGACGGCAATATTAATGACGATTACCGGATTGAATATCTGGAAGCACACATCAAAGCGATGATGTATGCAGTGGAAGAGGATGGCGTGGATCTGTTGGGGTATACGCCCTGGGGATGCATTGATTTAGTCAGCGCGACGACAGGGGAGATGTCAAAGCGGTATGGGTTTATCTATGTGGATAAGGACGATAAGGGACAGGGGACACTGGGGCGGACCAGGAAGAAATCCTTTGAGTGGTATAAGAAGGTGATTGCGGGCAATGGGGCGGTCTTAAAGTAAAGGGAAGTATTTCATATACCGGTGTCTGTTCTGGAAATCAAATAAACAGATTAATAAAAAGTGGCTGACGGAAAATGAAGATTATTTTGCGTCAGCCACTTTTTCTGGAACTGACAATCAAGCATCGGACTGTTAGGATATAATGTGCCTTTCTGGTTTAAACAGATTGTGGTCAGGTTTAAGAAGGCCCAGAGGGAAACCAGGTCCCTGCCGGCTGTTTTCAGGAACGTGGTACGAAACCAGGCGCCAGTTAAAAAGCAGGTACTATCCAATATTCAGGCAATACCGGTGTGGTGTGATTCCCTTATACCGTTTAAATGTTTTGATAAAATAGCTTACATCGCTAAAACCACATCGATAGGCAACCTCTGTCAAGGTTAAATCAGAGGTACTTAATTCGCTGCAGGCGCGCTCAATACGATAGTAGTTCAAATAATCAATGGGGGTTCTGTGGATGATGGAATGGAAATAACTACAGAAATATTTGGGAGACATCCCGGCAATCCTGGACAATTCGTTCAGTGTCATGGCCTTCCCGTAATTACTGTCTATGTATTCCAGCACAGGTTTAAGCTGCATCATCTTCCTGGAAGATTTTGTATCATCAGCCTTATCCTGATAAAGCTTTTTCTGGTAAATGATTCCAAAGATTTCAAATAAAGTGCCCATGGTTATCAGCTCGCTTCCAGGCTCGCTGTGCTGCATGGATACGAAAAGATGGCCGATGATCCGGTGCAGGGAACGGTTGCTTTTTGTAAAATGATTCTGGACAATAATCTGATGCTTTGTAATGAGGCGGATATAAAACCGGCAGGTATCTGTGTGCATGAGAAGACGCTGGATATCAAACACAATACATTCATAAATACAATTCTGGGGCAAACCGCCATGAATAACCCCCTCATTAATAAAAATGATATCCCCGGCTTTGGCTTCAAGCTCCTCATCGTCTAATTTTAAATAGAGGATTCCCTCCAAAATCCGGATGATTTCCAATTCTTTGTGACAGTGGAAGGGCATGTTATAACGGGGATGGTGCACGTCCACATGGTAATATTCAATAGGAAAGTCCGGGGTCCCGTGCTGCTTTTTTTCATTATAGTCCAAATAATGCATATTATCCCCTCCTTAAGATATAAAAATGACCATAAATACAGAGAGTTACAACGGATAGATGGGTAAAATGACCAATAAAATGAATATCGTCATATTTTTTGCCATTATATCACAGCAAATAGCTGTATATCAATAGTATAATACAATTATGTAAAAGGGACACAAAAAATATAATAAGAACACAGATAAATTAAAAAGAACATAATCCAAAAATAAGAAGGAGGACACACTATGGCAGCAAACAGATTGATTGGGGCTTATCCGGTCATCGGCATCAGACCCACAATAGACGGAAGACAGGGATATATGAAAGTAAGGGAATCCATGGAAGGACAGACCATGAATATGGCCAAAAGCGCGGCGGCCCTGTTTAGGGAAAACCTGTGTTACAGCAATGGGGAACCGGTAAACGTAGTGATTGCGGATTCCACCATTGGGCGGGTGGGGGAAAGCGCTGCCTGTGCGGATAAATTCCGCAGGGCCGGAGTGGATATTACCCTGACTGTGACCCCATGCTGGTGTTACGGTGCAGAGACCATGGACATGGACCCGCATACAATCAAGGGCGTGTGGGGATTTAACGGAACGGAGCGGCCCGGCGCAGTATATCTCGCCTCTGTACTGGCTACCCATGCGCAGAAGGGGCTTCCGGCTTTTGGTATCTATGGCCATGATGTCCAGGATGCGGATGATACAAGCATACCTGAGGATGTAAAGGAAAAACTTCTCCGTTTCGGACGCGCCGCAGTGGCTGCCGCTACCATGAGGGGGAAGTCATATCTCCAGATAGGTTCTATCTGCATGGGAATTGGAGGTTCCATCATAGACCCGGCATTTATTGAGGAATATCTCGGGATGCGGGTGGAATCCGTAGACGAAGTGGAACTGATCCGCCGTATGAGTGAGGAAATATACGATAAAGAAGAGTTTGAAAAGGCCCTTGCATGGACAAAGGCAAACTGTAAGGAAGGCTTTGACAAGAACCCTCCCGAGGTCCAGAAGACCCGGGAACAGAAGGATAAGGATTGGGAATTCGTAGTTAAGATGATGTGCATCATCAAGGATTTGATGAATGGGAATCCCAATCTGCCGGAGGGGCGGGAGGAAGAGCGGATCGGACACAATGCCATCGCCGCAGGCTTCCAGGGACAGAGGCAGTGGACGGATTTTTATCCCAATGGTGACTTCGCGGAGTCCATGCTGAATTCCTCCTTTGACTGGAACGGCGCAAGGGAGCCGTACATACTGGCTACTGAGAACGACACATTAAATGGGCTGGGAATGCTGTTCATGAAGCTGCTCACCAACAGGGCACAGATTTTTGCAGATGTGCGTACGTACTGGAGTCCGGAGGCTGTTAAGAAGGCGGCGGGATATGATCTGGAAGGAGTCGCAAAGGAAGCAGGCGGTTTCCTGCATCTGATCAACTCAGGAGCGGCCTGTCTGGATGCCACGGGTAAAGCCCTGGATGAAGACGGACAGCCGGTCATGAAGCCATGGTATGAGGTGACGGCGGAGGACCAGAAGGCAATGCTGGAAGCAACCACATGGAATGAGGCTGATTTTGGGTATTTCAGAGGCGGCGGCTATTCATCCAGATATGTTACTAAAGCCCAGATGCCATGTACCATGATCCGCTTAAACCTGGTAAAGGGACTGGGACCTATGCTGCAGATTGCAGAAGGCTGGACCGTGAAGCTGCCGGAGGACGTAACGGATATCCTATGGAAGAGGACGGACTACACATGGCCGTGCACCTGGTTTGCGCCCAGGGTGACAGGCCGGGGAGCATTTGCCTCCGCCTATGACGTGATGAATCACTGGGGAGCCAACCACGGTGCAATCAGCTACGGACATATTGGGGCGGACCTCATTACACTCTGCTCCATCTTAAGGATTCCTGTCAGCATGCACAATGTGCCTGAGGAAAAAATATTCCGCCCTGCAGCCTGGAACGCATTTGGAATGGACAAAGAGGGGCAGGATTTCCGGGCCTGTGCGGCTTATGGGCCTTTATATAAGTAAGGCGGTGTGTCTATGAACCATAAAAATGTGCTGGCAGTGGATTTCGGCGCTTCCAGTGGAAGGGTAATGCTGGGAAGCTTTGATGGGAACAGGATATCCATACAGGAAATCCATCGTTTCCCCAATGATCCGGTCATATTAAACGGAACCATGTACTGGGATTTCCTGCGGCTGTTTCATGAGGTGAAGCAGGGACTGGTGAAAGCCAGGAAGTATGGAAAGATTGACAGCATCGGCGTGGATACCTGGGGCGTGGATTTCGGCCTGATCGACAAGGCGGGAAATCTTTTAGAAAACCCGGTGCATTACCGGGATGCCCGGACCGCAGGGATGCTTGAAAAGAGTTTTGGGAAAATGGATAAGGACCGCTTTTATCAGATTACAGGCAACCAGTTCATGGAGATTAACACGGTATTCCAACTCTTGGCCCTGCTGGAACAGCGGCCCGGGCTTCTGGAGGGAACTTCCAGGCTTCTGTTGATGCCGGACTTATTTAATTATTACCTATGTGGGGCGCAGGTCAGCGAGTACTCCATCGCGTCCACCACGCAGATGCTTAATGCCCGTACTAAGATGTGGTCAAAGGAAGTGTTGGAAAGCCTCGGCATCCCGGAACGGATCCTGTGCGGCATCGTTCCATGCGGAACAGGACTTGGTCCCATGAAAACCGGGATCTGTCAGGAGCTGGGGATTGAGCCTGCAAAAGTCATTGCCGTGGCAGGACACGATACGCAAAGTGCGCTTGCGGCTGTTCCTGCCAGGGATAAGGATTTCATCTTCATCAGTTGCGGGACATGGTCGCTGTTTGGCACGGAACTGGACGGACCTGTTATCAACGGGTTGTCAGAACGGCTGAATATCACAAACGAAGGCGGGTGCCAGGGAAGGATTTCCTTCCTAAAGAATATTATCGGGCTGTGGCTGGTCCAGGAAAGCAGGAGACAGTGGATTCGTGAGGGAAAGGAGTACAGTTTCGGGCATCTGGAACAAATGGCCGCAGATGCAAAGCCATTCAAAGCGCTGATTGATCCTGATGCGCCAGAGTTTGTCCCGGCTGGAAACATTCCTGAGAGAATCCGGGGATACTGCCGTAAAAGCGGACAGAGGGTGCCGGAGAATGAGGCGGAGCTTGTGAGATGTATCGATGAGAGCCTGGCGTTTAAGTACCGCATGACATTGGATGAAATTAAGATGTGTACCGGAAAGGAGTACCCGGCCATTCATATGGTGGGTGGTGGGACACAGAGCGGGCTTCTCTGCCAGATGACGGCCAATGCGTGTCATTGCCCGGTGATTGCCGGACCGGTGGAGGCTACCGTACTGGGCAACGCAGCCACGCAGCTGCTTGCCACAGGGGAACTTAGGAATCTGGAACAGGTGAGAAGTGTGGTAGGGGCTTCCGCCAAGGTAAGTATCTATGAGCCGAAGGATACGGATCAGTGGGAGCAGGTATACGGACAATATAAAGAAATGCTTGCCGCAGACTGAGGTTTATTGCGGTGGGATGGCAGCATATGAATGACCAAAGGCCGGGGTAACCTGGCAAAGAAGGAGGTATTATGGAATTAAGCTATATGGAACTAAGGGAACAGATCTGCGATGTGTGCCATAAGATGTGGCAGCTTGGCTGGGTGGCAGCCAATGACGGCAACGTTTCCGCCAGGCTGGATGACGGAACCTTTCTTGCCACTCCCACCGGAATGAGCAAAAGTTTCATTACACCGGAAAAGCTGGTCCGTATTGATGGGAAAGGTGAGGTGTTGGAAGGCCTTCCCGGATACAGGCCCTCTTCAGAGATTAAGATGCATCTCCGCTGCTATAAAGAGCGTGAGGATGTTAATTCCGTGCTTCACGCCCACCCGCCTGTGGCCACCGGATACGCGGTAGCCAATGTAGCGTTGGACGAGTATTCCATGATTGAGACGGTAATTGCCCTGGGTTCGATTCCGGTAACGCCTTACGGAACCCCTTCCACTTACGAAGTACCGGATAACATAGCGCCCTATCTGGGGGAACATGACGCAATGCTGCTCCAGAATCATGGGGCTTTGACCGTGGGGGCTGATGTGATTACCGCTTATTACCGCATGGAGACACTGGAACTCTTTGCAAAAATCAGCCTTAACGCCAGAATGCTGGGAGGTGCACAGGAGATATCCAGGGAAAATATTGACCGCCTTATCTCAATGAGGAAAGGATATGGGGTAACCGGCAGGCACCCCGGTTATAAAAAATACAGTAAACAGGGGGAAGACAGATGCTGAGAGGAATACCCCATATACTATCTCCTGAACTGCTAAAGATATTATGTGAAATGGGCCACGGCGACCGGCTGGTGATTGCCGATGGGAATTTCCCGGCAGAGTCCATGGGCAGGGATGCCCATGTCATACATATGGAAGGACATGGCGTGCCGGAGATACTGGAAGCAATCCTTTTGCTTTTCCCCCTGGACACCTACGTAGGACAGCCTGTCTGCCTGATGTCGGTGATGGACGGGGATACGGTTGAAACACCGATCTGGGATCAATACGTGACATTGGTGCAAGCGTGTGACGGCAGGGGCAGAAGTGCCGTGGGCCATATGGAACGGTTCAGGTTTTATGAGGAGGCAAAGAAAGCTTATGCGATTATCGCCACCAGCGAGCAGGCGCTTTATGCCAACATCATGCTGCAAAAAGGGGTAGTTACCAACCAGGGCCTGTAAATGGGTTCCGCCAAAACTGTTCAATTAGTAAAGAAACGGAAGGTGATGATGTGGGAGAAGTAATTCTGACCATGAAAGACATTGATAAGTCCTTTGTCGGGGTACACGCGTTAAAAAATGCCTGTCTGGAACTTAAAAAGGGCGAGGTCCATGCACTGATGGGTGAGAATGGCGCCGGAAAATCCACCCTCATGAAGATATTGACAGGAATCTACAGCAAGGACAGCGGTACCATTGTGTATGAGGGGCGCCAAGTGGAGTTTAAAAGTCCCAGGGAAGCGCAGGGCGCCGGCATTGTAATCGTGCATCAGGAATTGAACATGATGAACCACTTAACGGTGGCCCAGAATATCTTTATCGGCAAAGAAAAAATGAACGGAAAGCTGATTGATGACCGCAGGATGGTGGAAGAGGCAGAAAAACTGTTCGGATTACTGAATATCAAGATTGACCCAAGGGAAACAATGGGGAGGCTGACGGTGGGGCGCCAGCAGATGTGTGAGATAGCAAAGGCAATCTCTACAGATGCCAAGGTAATCGTATTTGATGAACCGACTGCCGCGCTGACCGATTCCGAAATCAGCGAGCTGTTCAAAATCATCCGTGACCTGAGGGCCAAGGATATCGGGATTGTATACATTTCCCACCGCATGGATGAGATTAACCAGATTACTGACAGGGTAACGGTCATGAGGGACGGGGAATATGTGGGTACGCTCATAACCAGGGATTCCACGAAAGACGACATCATCCAGATGATGGTAGGGCGCACGGTGTATGAGGAGCCTAAGAGCTTCAGCAATGTAAGGCCGGATGCCCCGGTGGTGCTGAAGGTTGAACACCTGAATGTTGGAAAAACAGTAAAAGACGTAAGCTTTGAACTCCGCAAAGGAGAAATCCTGGGTTTTTCAGGACTCATGGGAGCAGGAAGGACGGAGACGGCCAGGGCTATCTTTGGTGCTGACAGGAGGGACAGCGGCGATATTTATGTGAATGGAAAACGGGTGGATATCAGGAACCCACAGGACGCGGTTGACGCCGGGATCGGATATCTGTCGGAGGACCGCAAGCGCTATGGCGTGATAATCGAGAAAACAGTGGCTGAGAACACGACAATGGCTTCCCTGAAAGCATTCTGCAAAGGCATGTTTATTGACAAGAAAGCGGAAAAAGAAACAGCGGAACAATTTGTGGAGGCGCTGAGGACCAAGACGCCGTCCGTGGAACAGCAGGTGCGCAACCTGTCGGGTGGAAACCAGCAGAAGGTGGTCATTGCCAAATGGCTTACCAGGAACTGCGACATCCTGATATTTGACGAGCCCACGAGAGGGATTGACGTCGGGGCAAAAAGCGAGATTTATACATTGATGAATAATCTTGTAAAACAGGGGAAGTCCATCATCATGATATCCTCTGAACTGACGGAAGTGCTGCGGATGAGCGACCGTATCCTGATTATGTGTGAGGGCCGTAAAACAGGAGAAATCAGCATAGAAGAAGCTACCCAGGAAAAAATCATGCATGCCGCTACACTGAGGGAGTAAAGGGGAGGTTAAAGACATGTCGGATAATAAGAATCAGGTAAAAAAGGAGCCGGATGGATTGTTCAAGGCCATCGGCACTCAGAAATTGGTGGCAGTGATTGCGTTGATTGTATTATTCATGTTCTTCTGGATTTTTGGGGACAATTTTGCAAAGTACAGCACACTGGTCAGCATTTTTGATTCGTCCTATTATATTGGCTTTATGGCGATAGGCGTGACATTTGTAATCATCACCGGAGGAATCGACTTATCCATCGGCACGGTCTGTATCTGCTGTTCCCTGATTTCAGGGACGCTGTATACAAAACTGGGACTGCCTATGCCGCTGTGCGTTATCCTGGCCATACTGATGGGAGGCCTGTTCGGGCTTGCCAATGGACTTATGGTATCTGTCATGAGGCTTCCGGCCTTTATTGCCACACTGGGAACCATGATGATTACCAGGGGCCTGGGCTCGATTGTGACAAACACGGCGACCGTGACATTTCCACAGGCTTCTGCACCAGGCGGCTCATTCAGAGGCATTTTCAAGTTAAAAGGTGCAGGGCTTCCGCAGGCCGGTATCCCCACGGGATTCATACTGCTGATTGTACTCGCAATCCTGATGGCCATCCTTCTCAACAAGGCGCGTCCGGGACGCTATATACTGTCCCTTGGGAGTAATAAGGAGGCGACCCGGCTTTCCGGTGTGAATGTGGTAAAGTGGGAGACCTTGGCTTATGTCATAAGCGGTCTGTTTGCCGGACTGGCGGGCGTGTCTTATGCGGCAGTATACTCCACACTCATGCCTGGAACCGGAAATGGATTTGAACTGGATGCAATCGCCGGAGTCGTGATTGGCGGAACATCCCTGGCAGGTGGCGTGGGTTCCATATCGGGTACTTTAATTGGTGTTTTTATTATGTCCGTTTTGAAGACAGGCCTTCCCTTTGTGGGGGTACAGCCACATTATCAGTTGCTGATTACGGGATTTGTATTGATCATAGCCGTATTTGTAGATGTTTTAAATAGAAGGAAACAGGGGAAGGATTAGTACGCAATTGCTAATAACCCGCAAAGCGGGATAAAATAAGGGAGGATTATTCATGAAGAAAAAATTATTAAGTACAGTCATCTGCGCAGCAATAGTGTCCACGATGGTAATGGGCTGCTCCAGCGGAGCCAGCGCGCCCGCCACTACGGCCGCGGCAACGGCCGCTCCGGAGACAGAGGTAAAGGACACGACAGCAGGGGATACGGAGGCAGCCAAGCCGGATGGGGCTGTGGATTACAGCGATGTCACGGTTGAGATTGTGGCAAAAGGCTTCCAGCATGATTTCTGGAAAGCGGTAAAGATGGGATCAGAACAGGCTGCAAAGGATTTGGGGCTTAAGTCCACCAATTTTGTGGGTCCGGCCAGCGAGAGTGCGGTCGCTGAGCAGATTGAGCAGCTGAACAATGCAGTCAACAAAGCGCCCAGCGCCATCTGCCTGGCTGCTTTGGACACACAGGCGGCCCTGGATGCTATCTCCAATGCCCAGGCAGCAAATATTCCGATTGTAGGGTTTGACTCCGGTGTGCCGGATGCCCCTGCAGGCGCCATTGTAGCCAATGCAGCCACGGACAACTATGCGGCAGGCGGTCTGGCTGCGGAGAAACTATATGAAATGATTAAGGACAAGGTCACGGATCCGGCAGAAGCGGTCAGGATCGGCGTTGTCTCCCAGGATGCCACATCCCAGTCCATTGGGGAACGGACCGGAGGTTTCATAGACAGGATGTGTACCTTAATCGGTGAGGATAAATGCACGGTAGTGGGCCATGATAAGTATAACAAGGCAGTTGACGGAGCAAAGGTGATTATCGATGTAGGCATTCCGGCAACCGTGGATGATGCGGCTTGCGTGACCGTGGCCAATACCCTGCTGAATAAAAATGACCTGATTGCTATTTATGCGTCCAACGAATTTACAGCCAAGAACCTGGTGACGGCCAATGAGAGTCTTCAGGTACTGGGGGCGGATAAAGTAATCGGCGTTGGATTCGACTCTGGCGCCATCCAGCTTGATGCCATCAAGAGCGGTGTCTTAGCAGGTTCCATCACGCAGAATCCGGTACAGATTGGATATCAGGCGGTTACCCTGGCCGCCAAGGCAGCCAAAGGAGAACCGGTAGAGGATGTGGACACCGGCGCACTGTGGTATGACAGCACCAATATGGATTCGGCGGAAGTGGCTCCGTGTCTCTATAAGTAATATTTTATAGAAGTATCCTGATTTTTTGAGGTTTTCAGATAATAGTCCTGAATGGATGGACATTAATAATGTGGAAAGTCCCTGATTTCTTTGATTAGCGAAGAAATCAGGGATTTTTTCTATTTAAATTGAGATAGCTATGGATTTTCTGAAATCCCATACCGGCATTTAGACAGAACAGTTTTATTGTTTGTTCCGAAAAGGATAAAAGAATCGTATTCCAGTTCCTCATAGGAGAAGCAATCGCAGGGAAAATGGATTATAATCGGAACTATCAAAGCTTTGTACGATTTTATGCTGAGAGGGGGATGATATACAGTTGATGGTGAGAAAATGTGCTGGTTCCATCGGGGAATTAGTCGAAGGACCTATGTGGTGTAAAAAACGGAATAGTTTATTTTTTACGGATATATTAAACGGCACTGTCTTTGAATATATTCCGAAAACTGAAAAAATCCAGCATTGGAAGCTGGGGACTTATGTTGGATGTATTATACCTGGCAGGGACCGTGATGAAATGATTGCTGCGGTTGACGATTGCCTGAACGTGTTTCATCCGGAGGACGGCAGGGCAGAAACCCTATGCCGCTTTCCCATGGCAGATGGTATCCGGTTCAACGATGGCAAATGCGGACCGGGAGGACAGCTGTGGATAGGGACGATGGCAGTCAGCGGGCAGAAGGACAGGCCGGAAGGCGGGCTGTACCGGATCGGGCCGGCCGGCCGGACCTGCTGTGTGGAGCCGTCCCTGGCAATCCCGAACGGAATGGCCTGGGATTTGGAAAAGGGGATATTTTACCATGTAAGGACGGAGGAGCAGGCTGTTTATTCTTATAGCTGCCATCAGGACTGGCATACGATACGGAATCCCAAGAAGTCCGTGGATTTATCCGGTGAGAAAGGTGTTCCGGACGGAATGGCCATAGACCGGGACGGAAACCTGTGGATTGCCATGTGGGGAGGATACAAGGTCATCTGTGTCAATCCGGCGTCCGGCATGAAGCTCATGGAAGTGGCGCTGCCGGATGCTGATGTATCCAGCTGTACCTTTGGCGGTGGACATCTGGATGAACTGTACATCACGACTGCCAGGGAAGGACAGGCCGGCGGCAATGTCTATGTGGCGGATGCTGGGGTGGCGGGAACATACCCCTATGAATTTTGTTGGAAAGAAGAGGAAGAAAAATGAGACGACCGGCAGCTTTAATAACGGGGGCGGCAAAGGGGATAGGAAAACAGATTGCCATTACCCTGGCTGAAAAAGGTTATGACATAGCGGTGAATTACCATACGGACCCGCAGGCGGCAAAGGAAGTCTGCCGCGAGGCGGAGTCCTTTGGGGCCAGGACGCTGGCTATTTATGCGGATATGTCAAAGGTTACGGACATAAAGGCGATGCACGGCCAGGCAGATGAGACCTTTGGAGGAGTTGACCTGGTGGTGAACAACGCGGGAATCAGCAGCGAGGTATATTTCCTGGATGCAGAGGAAAAGGATTTTGACAGGATGACGGCGATTGACTGGAAAGGGCTGTACTTCAGCTCCCAGGAAGCGGCTAAAAACATGATAGCCCGCGGGATTCAGGGAGTGATCATCAATATCTCCTCCAATCAGACGGATGGGTGCTGGCCAAGGGCCACCATCTATGGGCCTACCAAGGCGGCGGTGTCAAAGTTTACGAAAAATGCCGCCATGGAGCTGGCCGGATACGGTATACGGATGGCTGCGGTAGCCCCGGGGTATACGGATGTGGGCTGGGAGCCGGATGATATACGGTGGGAGGCTGCAAAACGCCTGCCTTTTGGACGGTTTGCATCCACAAGGGAGATAGCCGAGGCCGTGGCATATCTGGCATCCGGACACGCGGCGTACATAACAGGCACCACCCTTACCATTGACGGAGGGGCAACGTTACCGGTGGTAGCGGCCAATGATTTCACATGAGGTTGAAGAATGGAAGATGAACGTTATTACAACAGATTATTAAAGGGGGACCAGGGGGCTTTGAAGCGCGCGCTCTATAAATCCATGGGATTTACGGACGAGGCCTTGCAAAAACCGCTGATAGCGGTTGTGAATTCCTACACCAATGCAACGCCGGGCCACTATAACCTGAACCAGCTGTGCGGACAGGTACAAAAGGGGATAGAGGCCGCAGGTGGGACTGCAATGGTGTTCGGCACCATCGCACCCTGTGACGGGATTGCGGAAGGTCATGACGGGATGCGTTATGTGCTGCCTTCCAGGGATCTGATAGCCTCCTCCGTGGAGTGCATGGTGAGGGCCCACCGGTTTGACGGCATGGTCCTGCTTGGCTCCTGTGATAAGATCGTGCCGGGTATGCTGATGGCTGCGGCCAGGATCAATATCCCGTCCGTGTTCCTTAATGGGGGACCGATGTATCCGGCTGTTTATAAGGAAAAGCATTATGATGGGAATATCGTGACCGAGGCGGTTGGATGGAAACAGCGGGGGGAAATCACCCAGGAGGAATTTGAGTACATAGAAAATATCGCGGAGCCATGCGCCGGTTCCTGCGCAATGCTGGGCACGGCCAACACCATGGGATGCCTTGCGGAAGTGATGGGTATGTCCCTGCCTGGCAGCGGCACTGTCCCGGCAGTCCTGTCCCGGCGTCTTTCCCTGGCCTATGAGTCAGGACGCGCGGTCATGGAACTTGTGCACAGGGGAATCCGGGCCAGGGACATACTCACAAAGGAGGCTTTTTATAACGGCATCACAGCCCTTATGGGCATGGGCGGTTCCACCAACGCCATCATGCATCTGCAGGCCATATACAAGGAGGCCGGGCTGGGCAGCCTGCCCCTGACCGTATTTGACGGATTCAGCAGGAAGGTTCCTCAGGTTGCGTCCATTTACCCTGCCTCACCTTATGACATGGTGGATTTTTATGAGGCGGGAGGCGTCCCGGCGTTGTTAAAAGAGCTTCAGGGGTTCCTGCATGAGGGGGCATTGACGGTATCCGGGAAAACAGTGGGGGAAATCCTTGCAGGGACCCAGCCTGCCAGCAGAAGGGAAGTAATCAGGACAGCATCCCATCCGTTTAACAGCAATGGAGGGGTGGCAATCCTGACGGGAAACCTGGCGCCCCTTGGAAGTGTGGTGAAGCCGGCGGCAATCCCCTCCCACATGATGCATTTTGAAGGCCGGGCCAGGGTGTTTGCAAGCGAGCAGGAGGCCATTGACGGAATCCTGTCCGGCGATGTAAGGGAACAGTCCGTGGTAGTGCTCAGATATGAGGGACCGAAGGGCGGGCCGGGTATGCCGGAAATGTACCGTCCTATGAAATGCCTGGAGGGGATGGGGCTTTCAGGAAGCTGCGCCCTGATTACCGATGGCCGTTTCTCGGGTTCCAACCGCGGATGCTTTGTGGGACATATATCACCGGAAGCGTTTGAGGGCGGCCTGCTGGCCGTTGTTGAGGACGGGGACCGCATCATTATGGATATACCGGACAGGAAACTGACGCTGGACGTACCCGAAGGGGAACTGCGTGAGCGGATGGCACGGTGGAGCGTGCCGGAGAAACAGATAGAACCAGGATACCTGGAAACATACAGGAAAATCAGCAGATCAGCAGCCCAGGGGGCTGTGGTGGAATGAGGAGGATGCAGATGCAGTGGTCGGATGACAAGGAATTATTTGGGAAAATGAGGGAAGTGTTGTATTCAGCCGTCATAGGGGATATATTGGATAAGATGCATTATTACCATCAATTCCTTCCGTGGAGGATACAGCCCCTGGATAAGGGCATGGTGGTGGCCGGAAGGGCCATGACCGTCCTGGAGGCAGATGCCTTTGAGGACGTATCGGATTCCCATAATCCGGTGATGAACAAGCCGTTTGGGTTGATGCTGGAAGCTTTGGATGATATAAAAGAGGATGAGGTGTACATATGCACGGGCGCTTCCCCGGATTACGCATTGGTGGGGGAACTGATGTGTACCCGCATGCAGATCCTGGGTGCGGCGGGAGCTGTGGTAAATGGGTTCCACCGGGATACAAAAGGAATTGAGGAATTAGGCTTTCCGTGTTTTTCCTACGGAAGATATGCGCAGGACCAGGCGCCCAGGGGCAAGGTGATTGACTACAGGGTGCCCATTGAGATAGAAGGGGTACGGATCCGCCCGGGGGATATCATATTCGGGGATATGGACGGGGTGGTGGTCATTCCCAGGGAAATTGAAGGGGAGGTAATCCGGCAATCCTATGAAAAAGCCACGGGCGAGAAGACCGTGGGGGAAGCCATTAAGAAGGGGATGCCTGCCAAGGAAGCCTTTGAGACGTACGGAATCATGTAAAAACAGGATGGAGAGGGATAAAAAATGGAGAATAAAAAAAGGGAAATACGCACAGCCACCAATGGACAGGCAGTATGTGTGGTTGTATTGATTCTTGCATCATTAATAATTGGATTTACAGTCCTGAAGGTTGATGGTATCATCATGTTAACCGTGGCAGCCGTCATAGCGGGCCTGTTTGCACTTTATCTGGGATATTCCTGGGATGACATTACGGGGGCGGTATCAAAGAAGATAGCGGAAGCCATGCCCGCCATATTGATCCTGCTCAGCATCGGGCTTTTGGTAGGGACCTGGATGGCAGGAGGCGTCATTCCGGCCATGATTTACTATGGACTTAAGATTGTAAACCCTAACTTCCTCCTTTTGACCGCATTCTGGGTCAGTGTGTTCATTTCCATTGCCACAGGCACATCGTGGGGAACCGTGGGAACCATCGGCGTGGCCCTGATTGGAGTGGGAGTGGGGCTGGGTGTGCCTCTTCCCATGGTTGCAGGAGCGGTTATCTCAGGCGCATACTTCGGGGATAAGATGTCACCTCTGTCAGATACCACTAACATGTCCGCATTAGCTGCAAAGGCTAACCTTTATGACCATATTAAGCAGATGTTTGTCACAACCATACCGGCCATGATCATAGCCTGCGTTGCGTTTACAGTCATGGGACTCCAGTTTAAATCCAGTACCATTGATTCAGAGATATATACCAACATGCTCAGGGACCTGTCTGCCAATTTCCGTTTCAGCCCGTTCCTTGTACTTCCGCCAGTCCTTGTCATCGGCGGCGCAATCCTTAAGAAGCCCACTGTTCCGGTGTTGATCCTGTCCTCGGCAGTGGCCATGGTGCTGGGACTGACCATCCAGGGGTTTGGTCATGACATTGTATTCACGGCAGCTAAATCCGGTTTCTCTGCGGCGGCTGCATTTCCGGGAAAGGAGCTGTCAGGGGAAATCCTTACCCTGCTCAACCGCGGCGGCGCTGCCTCCATGTTCGAGGGCGTCATCTATGTCATCATAGCCTTTACCTTTGGCGGGATCATCCAGCTGACCAACTGCCTGGAAATCGCCCTTAAGCATGTCATGAAACCCTTGAAGACCATTACCTCCGTGGTGAATGCGGCCGGTTTTTCGGCTGCCGCCATTGTAGCCATTGCGCAGAACTCCTACATTTCCTATTTCCTGGTAGCGGACATATTCGGAAAGAAGTTCGAGGAACTGGATCTGAAGGAACAGAACCTGTCAAGGGTACTGGAGGATTTCGTGACAGTGACGGAAGGTATCATGCCGTGGACCATATCCGGTATCTATATGGCTACCACTTTGGGGGTTGCAACCATTGATTACCTGCCGTTCTCTATATTTAACTGGTCCTGTACCCTGATGTCAATCTTCTATGCATGTACCTATAAGAGTATCGGGAAGTTTGCATTTTCCTATAAGACAGGAAAAAGGGCAGGGATAGATGACAGGAAAGCGGCAGCACAATCATAAGACCACGGATGTTATTCAGAGGAGAAGAAAGGGAGCAGATCATGAAACATGTAAATGGAAATGAATGGAAGGATGCGGCCATATGCCAGCACTATTTTGAGGATAACAGCAACTACTATGGGGCGGTCACGCCGCCGATCGTGCAGACCACGCTGTTTACATTCGATACATTTGACGCATTCATTGAAGCAAGCAACCATGAAAGGGAGAACCATCTGTACTGCCGCGGGGTGAATCCCACTACGGAAATCCTGGAGAAGAAACTGGCCAGACTGGAATGCGGGGAACAGGCAAAGGTGTTCGGTTCCGGAATGGGGGCCATATCAGCCACATTATTTACCCTTTTGGAGGCAGGAGACCACATCCTGCTGGTGAACAATGTATATGGACCGGCGACCATTTATTCGAAGACCCTGGAAAAGTTCCATGTGGAATGTACGAATGTGTTTGTCCAGGATGCCGGGGAAATAGAACAGTATGTGAAACCGAATACAAAGATCATTTATTATGAAAGCCCATCCACCCAGATGATGTACATGCTGGATATCGATACGATAGTGGATATTGCGCGGCGCCATGACATCCTTACCATGACAGATAATACATGGTCAACCCCGTTTTATCAGAAACCGCTTACCCATGGGGTGGATATCGTAATCCATTCCTGCACAAAGTACATTGGCGGACACAGCGATGTAATGGCCGGGGCTGTCATATCAAGGCATGAGATCGTGGACCGGATATTTGAGATAGGGCACCAGTTTAGCGGCGCGGCCATCGGTCCTTTCGAAGCCTGGCTGCTGATCAGGGGACTGCGTTCCCTGGAGGCGCGTCTGGAACACCAGGCCCGTACCACACAGGCCGTAGTGGAAATGCTTAAGGACCATCCCATGGTCAAGACTGTGAACCATCCCCTCTGTTTTACCGGAAAACAGAAGGAACTGGCAGACAGGTACCTGACAGGGTATACAAGCCTGCTGTCCATAGACCTTCACACAGATGCCTTTGAGGATGTGAGGACAGTGGCGGATGCATGTGGGATATTCCAGATCGGGGTCAGCTGGGGCGGATTTGAGAGCCTGATCCTGCCCCAGAACCATGGCGATAATGAGGCGTATCTGAAGGAGGCCCACATCCCTGGCGGATTGATCCGCCTGTATCTGGGGATGGAACCGGCAGAGGACCTGGTAAGCGACCTGAAACAGGCGCTGGATAAAATCATGAAATAAATCTTGGATGTGTTCCTGGAGGCAGGAGGCGCGGGCAGGTTGCCGTGCCTCCTGCCTGTGGTGGCAGAAAGGAGATGGAAGGATGCGTATGGAACGGGCGGAACTGATGGAGCTGATGCAGGACAGGGATTATAGGACGGACATCTATAAGGTGGGCGTATTCCGTTTCCCATCCAGCTATAAGTTTGAGCGCCATGAACACGAGGAAATTGAAATTAATTATGTGGCCGCGGGCTGCTGCCTTATGGGGATTGGGGATGAGTTCGTGCCCATGAAAAAAGGGGAATGTATCATCATTTACCGCCATACGCCCCATTCCTTCATGGTGAACCTGAAGCAGAGCTGCCGTCTGACACAGCTGGAGATGAAGATACAGGTTCCGGCCAGGCAATATGAAAACCGGTTTTTGGATGAACTGGGGGGAAGACGGCAGTACAGGAAATGCTCCAACTGCGAGTCCATCTGCGATTATATAGAAATGATCTGCAGACACAAAAATGCCGCACATCCGGATGGGGCGGGCCTTTTGCAGATGGATCTGCAGCTGGCCGCGCTGTATGTATCCCTGTCGGAAAAGTATAAGGAAGAGGACCGGTATGTACCAAGAAAGAACGACAGGTTTGGCCAGATTGTACAGTATATCAATGATAATTTCACGGAAGTAATAGACATGGAACGGCTCAGCGTGGATTACGGAATCAGTTCCCGGTATATAAGGAAGCGGTTCCAGGAGGAGATTGGGATGAACAGTTCCCAGTACATCAACACATTGCGGGTTAATAAGGCAAAGGAATTACTGTGGAATTTCAATCTGAGCATAACGGATATAGCAAGCCTGACAGGATTCGGCAATTCCCAATACTTTTGCAGGATTTTTAAAAGCTTTACCAACCTGACACCGGTAGGATACCGGAAGCTTTGGTCCGGGGATGGGAAGCGGAAGTAGGATTTAGGCACGTGGGACCGTGTAAAATTAAAGACGGGATGGATATGGCCTGATAGGAAGACGGTGGGAGCATGGACAGACATGCCTCACCGTTTTTTATAACCGGACTGCCCCTATTGCCCCATTGTCCTGTACCATATATATCCTTGTAACCTGATTGCGTTTTACAAAAATATAAGGTATAATGGAAAAAACATTTAATGAGCAGGACTATACCTGAACGAACGTGAAAAGTAAATCCATATACCTGCTGGTCTCTCCGGAATGGGAGACCTTTCGGCTATCCTGCTCCTGTATGCGGGGGATGCGGAAACAGGATGCGTGCATGGGATGAAAACGGGAAAAATCGTGGGATAAGCCGGTTTATATAAGCTGAAAGATAAAAGTACAGCCTTGGGGGATTGCGGGGAAGGATGCTGCAAAAGGCTGATGGGGGTTGAATATGAAACGTTTTTTGAAAAGTGGACTGGTTGTCCTGTTCCTGCTGCTTATGCTGTTTGGTGGAATGACCCTGCATACGGTGTCGCAGTCCCAGCATTACAGCCGGCTGGTTAATTATGTGGGGATTGTACGGGGAGCCACCCAGCGCCTGGTGAAGCTGGAGCTGATGGACCAGCCGAGTGAACCGCTTATTGAATACCTGGATGGAATCCTTAAGGAACTGGAAACAGGGGACGGCGAGTATGGGCTGCCCCTTCCAAAAGACAGCAATTATCAGCAGAAGCTGGCTGGACTTAGCGCTATGTGGGAAGAAATGAAAGTCCAGATATCAGCCTACCGCAATGGCCTGGATGACGGGACAACCCTTCTGTCCCTGAGTGAAGTCTACTTTAAGCAGGCCAACGACACGGTTTTTGCAGCGGACGAATATGCGGCAAGGTGTATCCAGGGACTGAATGTAATCTGTATCGTAATGCTTATCATCATGCTGCTTACATGGCTGTTCATCATATGGGCCTACTGGAAAAAGCTGCTGCACCTGGAGGATACCAACCAAAAGCTGAATGACCTGGCCCGCAGGGATACATTGACCGGCGTATACCAGCTGGATGCCTTCAAGGAAGAAGCCCAGCGGTATCTGGATGCGGGGCATGACGGGAAAATAGCGTTTGTCTATACGGATTTTTCAGATTTCAAGTACATCAACGATGTTTTCGGGTATGCGTACGGGGACAGTATCCTGAAACGGTACGGGGAAATATTAAACAGGCTGGTGGGGGATGGGGAGCTTTGCGGACGCGTGTCAGCGGATAATTTCGTCCTTCTGCTCCGTTACCAGGACCGGGAAGAGGTGGCGGCAAGACAGCGGGAGGCGGATACGGAAATCATCCGTTTCATGCACAGTTCCCATAACAGGCAGTCCGTGCCCACCTGCTGCGGCATCTGCTGTGTGGAGGACGTCGTGGAGGATTTGAGGATTGACGGTTTCCTGGACCGGGCCAACTTCGCGCGCAAGACAGTGAAGAACGGAACCCATTCCAACTATGTATTTTATGATGAGAGTATACGCAACCGTCTCCGTGAGGAAAAAAATGTGGAGAGCAGTATGCTGGCCGCCCTGGAAAATCACGAATTTACCGTGTTTTACCAGCCAAAGGTAGAGCTGGGCACGGGAAAGATAGCCTGTTCTGAATCCCTGGTGCGCTGGAAGTCACAGAGCGGTTCCATCATTCCCCCGGACCGGTTCATTCCGGTGTTTGAACGTAAATATATGATTGACCGACTGGACCAGTATGTGTTTGAAGAAGTCTGCCGGTTCTTAAACGGACGGCTGAAGGCGGGCAGGCGTGTGCTTCCGGTTTCCGTCAATGTCTCGCGGCTTCAGTTTTTTGACCAGAACTTCGTGAAACGGTATGTGGAAATCCGGGACCATTACCAGATTCCCGCCGAATTGCTGGAAATCGAATTTACAGAATCCATTGCCATTGACAATACCAGCCTGCTGACCAGTATTGTGGATCAGCTGAAGCAGGCCGGGTTTTCCTGCTCCATTGATGATTTCGGCAAGGGCTATTCATCCCTGAGCCTGTTAAAGACCTTGCCCATTGACGTGCTTAAGATAGACCGCTTTTTCTTTTCGGAAAGCAATGACCCTGAGCGGGATATGGCCGTTGTACAGGGGATTGTTGAACTGGTCCACAAGTTCAATATACGGACAGTGGCAGAGGGCGTGGAATCCGAAAGCCAGGTGGAGATGCTGAAGCAGATTGGATGTGACTATGTCCAGGGCTATGTATTCTACCGCCCGGTACCCCAGGCGGAGTTTGAACGTCTGCTGGACGGACAGGAGTAGGCCTGGGCTGTTTCAGCCGAATTGCTTTGATGAAGGATATGGAAAGATGAAACAGAATAAGATGCGCAGATTTTCATAGATATGCAGCAGCGAGGCCGGAAACCCATGACAATGGATATACCGGCCTTTTGTATTTTTATTTATATGTGTATCATTTTTTACAGACAATCAACCGCCGTCCTTTTATAATGGGGATGCAGCGTATTAGGAAGGAATTAAAATACCAGTACGGCCTTGCGCAGATACCAGGGCGTCGCAGGCCGCTGCTAGAGCGTGTTTGAAAATTGCTTTCCGTCGGCTGTGCGTCCCACTTTGTGGGAGATTTGGTCCCGATGGTGGAGGCGTAGCGGGCTACGCTGACTGAATCGGGGCCAAATATACCGCAAAGTGGGGCGTGCAGACGGCGGGAATGAATTTTCAAACACACTCTAGGAGCGTGTCTCCTCCGAACAATACGTTTCCAGGGCAGGCAGGTCAGTTACCTGGATCTGTTTCCTCTGGGTGAGGATGATGTTTTTTTCCCGCAGTTCCGACAGGCCGCGTGCCACATGGACCCGGCTCAGGCCCAGTATATCGGCAATCTCATCCTGGGTCATGTCAATGGCTGAGGAGGAACAGGATAAGCGGTTTTCTGTCAGAAGATATAACAGGTTGCAGATTTTCATAAGGGATGTATTATATTCCTGATGTGCGGATTCAAACAGGAACCGGTTCACATACATGGCATACCAATCCACGACCTTTTCGCTGAGGTCCACATTTGTCTCAAACATGTTTTGGAATCCGTCCTTTGTGAACTCTAAGACCTCCATATCCGTGAGGGCTTCCACGATAAGGGAAAGTTCTATCTTGAAATCCAGCCGGTGGTAGCCGGGGAAGACGGTGCCGCTGCCATGGAAGCTGATGATTTTCCTATGGCCGTTTTCGTGATTGACATAGTGCATGGCCATGCCTGAAAGGATGTAATATATCTTACCGTGGGGCTGGTTTGGCTTCCAGAGAAAGTCTCCTTTTTTAAAGGCTTTTTTCTGATGGGGCTGGGAAAGGAAATATCCATGAAACGGGTCATAATCATGAGCAAAATAATAACGGGGAGTCTGCATGGTACCACCTCGGCATATGTGTAAGTTAAGCTTACTATACCATCTGGAGGAAATATTTGCAATTTCAAACACGCCCTAACATGCGGATACCCCAGGGTAAAAGAAAATGAAAGGATGGGAAGAATGGAACACAGGTGTAAGATTACGGTAATACGCAAGGAGTGTTATGAGGATTTACAGGAGCAGTATCTGGCGGACCCGAAGTCAGGCCCATGCCCCATGTTTGAAGTTGGCCAGGAGTTCATTTTAGAGCGGAATGGGGACAGGGACGATTTCTGGCATATGCTGGACGGGAGATTCTGTTCGGAGGCATGGGATGCCGTCAGCCGGTATGTGTATACGGCCCTCCAGGGCGGCTCCATCATGAAAGGCTGGACCAATGATGAGAAGATGATGATTGCATGCTGCAATGACGGGACCCGCCCGGTCATCTTTAAGATTGAACGGATGGATGTCCAGGACGTATTGTGAATAATAGACAAAAAACCACCTTATAAAATAGTAAAAACACTGAATCTGAAATTACCACTAGACAAATCTGTATTGAAGGTGCTATAGTGATTTCAGAAAAACAAGTTTGTTATTACGTTAGGGTAAGCAAGACTGTTTATGATACTTTGGGTAGTATTATAAGCAGTTTTTTTATTTGGCGGGGAGTTGGATTATACGCTCCCATGACATGCCGGTTTTATGGAGGAAGGGTCATTGAAGATAATCAGAGTCCTGAACACAAATGCAGTTGTAACGCTGGATAAGGACAGACGGGAGGTCATTGTCACCGGGCCGGGAATCGGATTTCAGAAAAAGAAAGGCGAACAGCTGGCTGAGGAATTAATTGACAAGACATACTGCCTGCGAAGCGGTGAGGACAGCCGCAGGCTCCAGCAGATCGTCCAGTCCGTCTCCGAGCAGTACCTGGGCATTGCAGGGCGGGTGGTGGATGCGGCGAGGAATGAGGGGCTGAAGGTGAATGACGTGTTATATATCACGCTCACCGACCACATCAATTCAGCGGTGGAACGCCTCCGGTCCGGCATTGCCCTGAAGAACATGATGAAGATGGATATGCGCAGGTTCTATGAAAAGGAATATGCCATAGGGCAAATGGCGGTGGGCTGGGTCCTTGAGGAAACCGGAATAGACCTGGAGGATGATGAGGCGGCCTTCATCGCCATGCACATCGTGACCTCGGAACTGGATAACAGTAAGATGATGGACATCCAGAAGATAACGGAGCTGATGAACGCTATCCTGCAGATTGTCAGGTTCCATTTTAAGATTGAGTTCCATGAGGACTCTGTTTCCTACCAGCGGTTTGTGACGCACCTGAAGTTTTTCTCAGCAAGGGTGTTTGACCATGGGGCTTACCAGGACAGCATGAAAGAAATCTACCAGGTGCTTGTGACCCAGAATGAGGAGGCTTATTCCGGCGTCAGGAAAGTGGCTGATTTTATTAAAAAGCAGTACAGTTACACCTTATCCGTGGATGAACAGCTCTACCTGCTGATCCATCTGAAGCGGATATTGGATGAGGAGAGGGAATTCCCCTGACCGGATAGAGCGGCATCCGGTACAGGGACAACTGAATAGATGATGATTAAGTTTGTTATTATTAAGTTAAGCAAGACTTGGTTATGAAAGGCGCAGACCCCGGGAAGGTGTGCCTTTTGTAATCAGGTCTTTATTTATTTCAATCATGAAGAAGAGGTGGATGATATGGATTATGAAGTGATGGCAAAAAAAATCTTACAGCGTGTGGGCGGCAGTGAAAATGTAGTCAGCCTGATCCACTGTATGACAAGGCTGCGTTTTACCCTGAAGGATGAGTCCGTGGTGGATGACGAGGCGGTAAAAAAGACAAAGGGCGTTATGGGAATTATGAAGAAGGCAGGCCAGTACCAGATCATTATCGGCAATGACGTGGCTAACGTTTACGCGGAATTGTGCAGGCTGGGGGATTTCTCAGATAAGGTTCCTGAGAAACAGGGCAAACCAAAAGAAAAGCAGAACCTGTTCTCCATGCTGATGGATACCATTTCCGGAATCATGACTCCGGTCATCCCGGCCATCATCGGCGCGGCCATGATTAAGGTCCTCCTTACCTTGCTTCCGATGATTGGAATCCTGGACACCGCGGGTGAGACATATCAGCTGCTCAGCGTAATCGGCGACGGCGCGTTCTTTTTCATGCCTGTGCTGATTGCGGTCTCGGCTTCCAGGAAGTTTGGCACAAACGTATATTATTCGGCCAGTATCGCACTCATCATGCTGCATCCTAATTTCATCAGCATGATGGGCCAGGCCCACGACGCAGGGCAGACCATTCATTTCCTGAGTGTAATGCCGGTCACCTATGCATCCTACTCCTACTCGGTCATCCCCATCATCCTGGCCGTATGGTCGCTGAAATACGTGGAAAAGCTGGCTGACAGGATTACTCCGGTCATCACCAAGAACTTCTTAAGACCCATGCTGGTCATGCTGATTGAGGCTCCCATTGCCCTGATTGTCCTTGGGCCGCTGGGCGCTATTATGGGAAATGTCCTGTCAGATGCGGTCTACTTCATCCACGACAAGCTGGGATTCATTGCAATCGGGCTGGTCGCGGGAATCTATCCATTTGTTGTCATGGCAGGCATGCACCACGCGTTTACGCCCATTAAGCTGGGAATGATAGCCACAACGGGATTTGAGAACTTTATCTGCATTGGCGAGCTTTGCTCCAATATGGCCCAGGGTGCTGCTTCCGCGGCCGTTGCACTGAAAAGTAAGAACAAGGATTTTAAGCAGGTTGCAGGTTCCTCCGCATTCTCTGCCCTTGTGGCAGGCATAACCGAGCCTGCGCTCTACGGGGTCACCCTGAGGCTGAAGAAACCCATGCTGGGGGCGTGTATCGGCGCGCTGGCCGGAGGACTGTTCGGAGGATTTTTCCAGATGAAATGCTTCGGCATCGCAACCCCTGCCATCGTGACCATCGTACAGTACGTGGAGGACAGCCGTCCCATGAGCCTGGTCATTGCGGCGCTGACCATCCTGCTTACCGTGGTAGTTGCATTCACCGCCACATTAATCATCGGGTTTGAGGATGTGGAGGATGAGGCGGATGAGGATGAGGCAGATGAGGATGTGGCGTATGAGGACGAGAAGGTGGAAGCAGAAGTGGAAGAGTCAGGGGAAATGAAGGCGTCAGGCAAGGAAACCGCCGTCATCCAGGCAGCGGAAGAACCATCGGAAACATTTACAATCCCAAGTCCTCTGGCAGGAAAACAGATACCCCTCAGCGAAGTAAAGGACGCCACCTTTGCAAATGAAGTATTAGGGAAAGGAACCGCCGTCATCCCATCGGCAGGAACCGTGGCGGCACCGTTCGACGGAACCGTATCCGTCATGTTTGAGACAGGGCACGCGGTGGGGCTGGTAAGCGATACGGGTATTGAGCTGATCATCCACGTGGGCATTGACACCGTGAACCTGAAGGGCCGGCACTTCCATCCGCTGAAGCGCACCGGGGACACGGTCAAAAGGGGGGAAATGCTTCTGACCTTTGACGTACAGGAAATCCTGGACGCGGGTTATGACATCACTACGCCTGTGATCGTATCCAACACGGACCGATACAGGGAAGTCGCTTCATCTGGCAACGGCACGGTTGCCGCATTGGACCCCATCCTGTCCGTCAGATGAATACCGGTCCCATCTGCTTTTTGTTCCATTCACTTTCTAAATAAATGCAATACATGTTAAACAAGGAGGAAAATCATGATTCAGATAAAAGCAAACCAGTTCCCGGAAGGTTTTCTCTGGGGAAGCGCATCTGCCGCGTATCAGGTAGAGGGCGGATACCTGGATGACGGGAAGGGACTGACCAACTGGGATACCTTTGTGCGCATACCGGGAAAAACCTTCAAGGCCACCACCGGGGACGTGGCGGTGGACCATTACCACAGATACAGGGAGGACATTGCCCTCATGGCTGAAATGGGGCTTAAGACGTACCGTTTTTCCGTGGCCTGGGCAAGGATTTATCCGTCTGGAAGCGGTGAGGTCAACGAGAAGGGGCTGGCCTTCTATGAGTCCCTTATCGATGAATGCCTGAAACACCATATCGAACCCATGGTCACCATCTACCACTGGGACCTGCCCCAGGCCCTGGTTGATTCCTACGGCGGCTGGGAAAGCCCGCGGATCATCGACGATTACGTGGCTTATGCCCAAACCTTATTCAGCCGTTTCGGGAATAAGGTTAAATACTGGATCACATTAAATGAACAGAACATCTTCACCTCCCTTGGATGGCTTACGGCCCAGCATCCCCCAGGGCATTTTGATGACCGGAAGATGTTCTATCAGGTAAACCATCACGCGTTCATGGCCCACGCCAAAGCAGTGCTTAAATACCGGGAAATGGGGGGCAAGGGACACATCGGCGCCAGCTTTGCCTATACCCCGTCCTACGCCCTGGACTGCCGCCCGGAAAATGCAATGGCAAAATGCAACTACGATGACCTGAAGAATTACTGGTGGATGGACGTGTATGCTTACGGCCGCTACCCTAAGGCAGCCATGGCCTATCTGAAGGAGCAGGGAATAGCGCCTAGGATGCAGCCGGGGGACGAGTCCGTCCTGAGGCGCGCGGCAGCGGAAATCACCTTCATGGGGGTGAACTATTACCAGAGCTGTGTGTGTGAATACAACCCGCCGGACGGTGTGACGCCGTACGGAACCATGAATACAACCGGGGTAAAAGGCTCCGCCCAGGAAGTGGGCATCCCAGGAATCTACAAAAATCCCGCCAACCCCTATCTGATGACAACTGACTGGGACTGGAGCATTGACCCGGTGGGACTTCAGTTCTGCTGCCGTGAGATTACCAGCCGGTACGGCCTTCCCATTGTGATATCTGAAAACGGGCTGGGGGCATTTGACAGGAAGGAAGAGGACGGGAGCATCCATGATGCCTACCGGATTGAGTATCTGAAGGAACACTTAAAGGCCCTGGCCCGGGCCATCCAGGAAGGTTGCGAGGTGCTGGCTTACTGCACATGGTCATTCACGGACCTGCTCAGCTGGCTGAACGGGTACCAGAAGCGGTATGGATTCATCTATGTGGACCGGGAGGAAGAGGAAGGAGCGCCCATGACCCGGTATAAGAAGGACAGCTATGCATGGTATAAAGAAGTGATTGGGTCCAACGGCAGGAGCCTGCTGGAAGGATAAGTGGTTCAACCCAAGGTCAGGAGCCTGCTGAAAGGATAAGTGGTTCAACCCAAGGTCAGGAACCCGTTGAAAGGATAAGCCTGATAGGAAATATCCGTGAACCAGGCGCACAGGATTAAATGAAAAGGTCTGCGGCTTCGTGATGGAAGGAGGAAGCCGCAGGCCTTTTTTGCATTCCGATCATCATGAAAAACATCCTGTTCCATGTCACATATGCAAACCCTGTATCCCACACTACTATCAACCCCTTCCCGCCTCTGATATAATAATGTCAATATGAAAGCAGGTGAGGCCATGAAGAAGACAGGAGCCGTGCTGGTGGCGGCGGGACTCTCATCCAGGATGGGGGATTTTAAGCCTATGCTGCCCTTTGGGGATTCTACCATTGCGCTGCATATTGTCATGATGTTAAAGCGCCTGGAGGTATCGCCCCTGGTGGTGGTGACGGGATACCGGGCAGAGGAGCTGGAACGCCATCTTTCCCATGCAGGCGTTCGGTTTGTGAGGAACGAACGGTACAGGGAAACGCAGATGTTTGATTCGGTCAGGCTGGGCTTGAAAGCCATTGCCGGACAATGTGAGCGGATCATGGTGATGCCCATGGATACACCGGCCATCATGCCCCGGACCATCCGCCAGGTGCTGATGATTGACGCCGGGATCGTGCGCACCGTGTGCAAAGGCGAGCCGGGGCATCCGATCATGTTCCAAAATGAGATAGCAGGGCAGCTGTGCGCCTATGAGGGCGGACGGGGACTCAGGGGGGCCATTGAGGAATCCGGCATCAGCGTCACGGACCTGGAAGTGGAGGATGAGGGGATTTACCGCGATGTGGACACAAAGGAGGAGTACCAGGAACTGGTTGAATGGAATTACAGGAGGGGCATGGGGCATCCAATCAGCCCCCTGGTGCAGGTCAGGCTCAGGGCCGGGGATGTGTTCTTCGGGCCGGGTACAGGACAGCTCCTCCATATGATACGCCAGACCGGCTCCATCCAGGAGGCCTGTCTGCGGATTGGGCTTTCCTACAGCAAGGGGACCAGGATGATAAAGGAAGTGGAGCGCCAGCTGGGAATCCCGGTGGTCAACCGCAGGACCGGGGGCATGGGCGGAGGCGGCTCCAGCCTGACAGAGGAAGGCACAAGGCTTTTAGAAGGCTATGAACAGATGGTTGCAGAGGTTTCACGGAGCACGGAAGTGATTTTCCGGAAATATTTCGGAAAGGGGCTTTACGGCTAAAGGAGGATATATGAGGACGGTATATCTTGTAAGGCATGGCATGGTGGATTTTCCGGGAGGAAAGAGGCGCTGCATCGGCCGCACCGACCTTCCGCTTAATGAGGTGGGCAGGAAACAGGCAGAGGATCTGGGGGAGTATTTCCGCACCAGGCCCGTGGAGGCGGTCTTCTGCAGTCCCCTGGCCCGTTCGGTGGAAACCGCTAAAATCCTTGCGGGAGGCAGGTTCCCTGTGCTGGAGACAGAGGGACTGGCCGAGCTTGATATGGGGGAGTGGGAAAATGTCCCTCTCTGCGACCTTAAGAAGGAACTGGAATCCGAACCTCTTTTGGGGGAGGGCCGGGAGCACGGACTTATGCGGATGGACCACACCATTAAGCATATCCTTTCACATACGCAGGGGGATGTGGTGGCAGTGGCCCATGCAGGGATTAACTGCTGTTATCTGGCCGGGCTAACGGGCCATCCGCTTAACACCTCCAGGGCGCTGACCCAGCCCTACGGCGGGATCAGCCGGATCATAGTTGACGACAGGGGAGCTGTCTTTGCCGCTGAGTCTGGCAGGAAACCAAGGATATCCCCCTGTGACAGGGAGTGCAGGGACATATGGGACCACTATGGGACCCCGGAGCGTGTAAGGCTCCACTGTAAGGCCGTGGCGCAGCAGGCGGACCGTCTGGGGCGTGCGCTTAAGGAGGCCGGATATTATGTCAATATGGAGCTGATACACAGCGCGGCCCTGCTGCACGACGTGGTCAGGGACAGGAAGGACCATGCCGCGGAAGGGGCCAGGGTCCTCACAAGGGAGGGCTATCCCCTGGTGGCTGAGATCATACGCTGCCATCATGACCTGGAGCATGAAATCATCAACGAAACCTCGGTGGTATACCTGGCGGATAAATGGATCCAGGGGGAACAGGAAATGTCCCTGGATGAACGGTTTTCCAGGAGCAGGGCCAGATGCGGGGGAAATCCTGGCGCCCTGGCGGCCCATGAGCGGCGCTACCGCCAGGCCAGGACCATGGAGGAAAAGGTAAGGAACTGCCTGACAGGATTGAAGACAGGATGAGTTCCGGTGTCAGGCTTCCGTATTCTGACAATGAAATTATTGACTGCAAAAGTGTTTACAAAAATCTTGAAAAGTGATATCCTGTAAATGGCGTTATTTTAAAAAATAAATAACGGGTGGAGGTTAAGGACAAATGAAACTGATTCAGACAGTGGACGCAGAGGGAACCGTGCTGTGTCATGATATTACGCAGATCATCAAGGGGGTTACCAAGGACGCCGTGTTCCGCAAGGGACATGTGGTGACAAAGGAAGACATCCCCGTGCTTTTAAGCGTTGGCAAGGACCAGCTCTATGTATGGGAGAAGGAAGAGGGGATGCTCCATGAGAATGACGCGGCGGAGATACTCTGCGCCATGTGCCTGGGCGCGCATATGGAACGCTCCCAGGCAAAGGAAGGGAAGATTGAACTGACTGCTTCCTGCGACGGCCTTTTAAAGGTGGACAATGACGGGCTTAAGGCGGTCAATGGATTCGGGCAGATGATGATTGCCACCCGCCACGGTAATTTCGCGGTAAAGAAGGGGGACAAGCTGGCGGGCACCAGGATTATCCCTCTGGTGATTGAGGAAGAGAAGATGGCTGCTGCAAAGGAAGCCGCCTCCCAGGCAACGAAGGGAAGGCCGATCCTGGAGCTGAAACCGTTCGTACATAAAAAAGTGGGTATTGTCACCACTGGCAATGAGGTTTTCCACGGGCGCATCAAGGATACCTTCACGCCTGTCATCGAAGAAAAAATCAGTGAGTTTGACACGGAGGTCATTGACCATGTGACCTGGGATGACAATGATGCCAAGGTGACGGCCAGCATCCTTGACATGATTAAGAAGGGAGCCGACGTGGTGATCTGTACCGGAGGCATGAGCGTTGACCCGGACGACAAGACGCCTCTTGCCATCCGCAACACAGGGGCCAGGGTTGTGTCATACGGGGCGCCGGTGCTTCCGGGGGCCATGTTCCTTCTGGCCTACTATGACGTGACGCAGGGGGATGAAAGGCGCACCGTTGCCATCATGGGGCTTCCGGGCTGTGTGATGTATGCAAAGCGCACCATATTCGACCTGGTGCTTCCAAGGGTCATGGCGGATGATGAGGTGACGGCCCAGGATCTTGCGGCCCTTGGACAGGGCGGCCTGTGCCTGAACTGTCCTGTCTGTACCTTCCCCAACTGCGGATTTGGAAAAGGACTGTAGGAGGGACGGCAATATGGAATTCACACATTTTGATGAACAGGGCAATGCCCTGATGGTGGACGTGGGTGACAAGGCGGACACCAAAAGGGAGGCAGTGGCAAAGGGCAGCATTTTCATGAGCAGCGAATGTCTTAAAAAGGTGGCGGAAGGCACCATGGCCAAGGGCGATGTGCTGGGGGTTGCCAGGGTGGCGGGAATCATGGGGGCAAAACGCACCTCCGACCTGATTCCCCTGTGCCATATCCTGAACCTGACAAAGCTGGCCATTGATTTTACCATCATAGAAGAAAATCATGAGATACAGGCGGCCTGCACGGCCAGGACCACCGGCAGGACCGGGGTGGAGATGGAGGCGCTGACAGGCGTGACGGTTGCCCTCCTGACCATCTATGACATGTGCAAGGCAGTGGACAAGACCATGGAACTTGGCAATATTTATCTGGAGCACAAATCCGGAGGCAAGAGCGGGGAGTTTCATAACCCCAGGAAGTGATGTTGGAGCATTTTACTATGAAAGATTCATTTGGAAGAAATATTGACTATATGAGGATATCCATCACGGACCGGTGCAACCTGCGGTGCAGGTACTGCATGCCAAACGGTGTGGAAAGCCTGGCACGTTCGGAAATCCTGTCCCTGGAGGAGATTGAGGCCATTGCCATCTGCGCCGCTTCCCTTGGCATCAGCCGGATTAAGGTGACGGGCGGGGAACCTCTGGTGCGCAGGGACTGCTGCCAGCTGGTGAAGCTGTTAAAATCCATACCCGGTATTGAGAAGGTGACCATCACCACCAACGGCGTGCTGCTGGACCGGTATCTGGAGCCTCTCATAGAGGCGGGGATTGATGGCATCAACATCAGCCTGGATACCCTGGACCCGTGTATGTATGAGCGGATTACAGGCTTTGACAGGCTGGCCGCCGTGATGAAGACCATAGAGCGGTCCGCGAATCTGCCTGTAAGGATTAAGATCAATGCTGTTTCCATTGATTTTAGTTCCATGGGCGGGGAAGACTGCCATGGCCCCGAGGGAATCTGGTGGAAGGAGCTGGTGGAACTGACCAGCCGTTATCCGGTAGACGTGCGTTTTATTGAAATGATGCCCATCGGATACGGCAGGCAGTTTAAGACCATCAACCACAAGGACCTGCTGGAAGAGATGCACAGGGAATATCCGGGGCTTACAGAGGATGATACGGAGCACGGCTATGGACCGGCCGTATACTACCGGATACCGGGCGCCCTTGGAAGCGTTGGGCTTATCAGCGCCATCCACGGGAAGTTCTGTGATGCGTGCAACCGTGTCCGCCTGACCTCACAGGGCTTTTTAAAGACCTGCCTGTGCTATGAGGACGGTGTGGACCTGCGCGCGGTCCTGCGGGAGGGCTTAAGGACGCCGGAGGGCGACGGCCATTACCATTGGCCATTAAGGGAATGTCCGGGCGATGAAAAGCTTCAGGCCCGTCTTGCGGCCGCCATGGAAAAGGCCATAACAGAAAAGCCTGCGGCCCACTGCTTTGAGCGGCCGGGGATGATAACGGAATCACACAATATGATTGCTATCGGAGGATAATGGAAGGGTTATGGGAGACATGACAGAGAAAAAGGAAAGCCCTCAGCTGGATCAGCCGGGGAAACGTGTGGAAGGAGTACTTCCTACAGGCGGGGAAGGAGCACTTCCTACAAGAGGGGAAGGCGTGCTGCCCACGGGCGTGGTGAAGGCCATCTGCATCAGCGACATCAGGGGAATTGAAAAAAGGGCCATTGAGGAAGGGCATTTCCTGGTGGATTTCGGAATTGAAGGGGATGCCCATGGCGGCAATTGGCACCGTCAGGTGAGCCTTCTTTCCTATGATAAGGTAAAGGCGTTTAACGAGAGGGGAGCTGACGTGGGCGATGGGGCCTTCGGGGAGAACCTGGTGGTGGAAGGCCTGGACTTCCGTGCCCTGCCGGTGGGCACGAAGCTGTACGCGGGAACCGTGGAGCTTGTGATGACCCAGATCGGCAAGGAATGCCACAGCCACTGCGCCATCTACAAACGCATGGGCGAATGCATCATGCCAAGGGAGGGCGTGTTTGCCAAGGTGCTGAAGGAAGGCGTCATCCGTCCGGGCGATGAGATGCGTATTGAACTGCCAAAGGAAGACAGGCCCTTTACCGCGGCTGTCATTACCCTCAGCGACAAAGGCGCCAGAGGCGAGCGGAAGGATGAGAGCGGCCCCGCTGCCAGGGAAATGCTGGAGCAGGCGGGTTATGAGGTGGTGGAAACCCTTCTCATACCGGATGAACCTGCCTTGTTAAAGACACAGCTCATGCGCCTGGCGGACGGACGCCAGGTGGATCTGATCCTTACCAGCGGCGGGACCGGATTTTCCCTGAGGGACCAGACGCCGGAGGCAACCCTGGCAGTGGCGGACCGGAATGCGCCTGGGATTGCGGAGGCAATCCGCTATAAATCCCTTCAGATCACAGACAGGGCCATGCTCAGCAGGGGCGCGTCCGTAATCCGTAAGAAAACATTGATCGTAAACCTTCCGGGCAGCCCCAAGGCGGTTAAGGAAAGCCTTGGATTCATCATGGATTCCCTGGAACATGGGATTAAGATACTGCGCGGAAGCGCATCCGAGTGCGCCAGACACTGAATGGCGGGATGCGGGGCGGACGATTGCCGCGGCAGGCAGCAACTGTTTAATCACAGCATATAACGGATACAAACCGGCAGGCCCACCTGTCATGGGTGGGCTTTTGCCTGGACTTCGATATATCCATTCGAGTATAACGGACGGTTCTTGTCCGTTTACAATACATCATATTATAATAAAAAGGAGCAGAAGATTATGAAAAAACACATTACCATGATGATGGCGGCCGTGATGGCAGCAACCGTACTGGCAGGATGCGGGGCATCCAAGGAAGCGGCAACCACAGCAGCGCCTTCTGAGACTGCGGCAGAAGCCGGGACCACGGCAGGGACTGACGCGGGGACAGAAACCGAAGCAGATACCAAGGCGGAGGCAGATACCAAGGCAGAGGCGGCCTCCGGCCAGGAGACCGAAATCCTGGTGGCGGCAGCGGCCAGCCTTAAGAATGCCTATGAGGAAGAACTGATTCCCATGTTCCAGGCCAAGTATCCGGGCGTTACTGTGAAGGGGACCTATGACAGTTCAGGCAAGCTCCAGACACAGATTGAGGAAGGCCTGGAAGCCGATGTATTCATGTCGGCGGCAACCAAGCAGATGACGGCCCTTGACGGGGAAGGGATGATTGCTTCTGACACCATCACCAACCTGCTGGAGAACAAGATTGTGCTGATCGTACCCGCGGGCAGCGGTTCTGGCCTTGCCAGGTTTGAGGACATTGAAAAGGCTGAGAGCATTGCACTGGGAGACCCGGCCAGTGTCCCGGCAGGACAGTATGCGGAAGAAGCATTGACGAGCCTTGGGATTTGGGATAAAATTCAGGATAAGGTAAGCTTTGGCACAAACGTGACAGAGGTACTTAACCAGGTTGCGGCAGCCAGCGCGGACGCAGGCATCGTATATGCAACCGATGCAGCCAGCATGGCAGACCAGGTTCAGGTGGTTGCAGAGGCTCCGGAGGGCAGCCTGGCCAAGAAGGTAATCTATCCGGTTGCCGTTGTGAAGAACACTGCCAATGAAGAGGCGGCTAAGAACTTTGTCGAATTCCTGAAAACTGATGAAGCCATGAAGGTGTTTGAGTCTTACGGATTCACAAAGGGAGAATAGTAAGGGCAGAAGCAGGAGTAAAGGTTTTGCCGGATGCACCGGGACAACGGCTATGATGTGTTCCGGTGTACGCCGGCCTGGGCGGTCCGGGGTCTGTTTGATCATTCATTCCCGCCATCTGCGGCCCTGGTCAGACATAATAATGGGAGAGAGGGTACATACATGGATTGGTCACCCATACTGATTTCGATGAAGACAGCCAGCCTGTCGATTTTGATTACATTTTTCCTTGGGATTTTTGCTGCCTGGGCAGTGGTAAGCCTTAAAAATGAGGTGTGGAGGCTGTTCTGGGACGGGGTGCTGACGCTTCCGCTGGTGCTTCCGCCTACGGTGGCCGGCTTTTTCCTTCTCTATATATTTGGGGTCAAACGCCCGGTAGGGCAGTTTTTTATTGACTATTTCAGCATTAAGATTGCATTTTCCTGGGCGGCCACCGTCATTGCGGCCATCGTCATGTCCTTTCCGCTGATGTACAGGTCGGCCAGAGGCGCATTTGAACAGGTGGACCAGAACCTGGTGGCGGCGGCCAGGACCCTGGGTATGAGCGAGTGGAGTATTTTCTGGAAGGTATTGATTGCCAACGCAGTGCCGGGCGTTGTCAGCGGCGGCGTGCTGGCCTTTGCAAGAGGGCTTGGGGAGTTCGGCGCCACGGCCATGATTGCCGGCAACATCGCGGGCAAGACAAGGACCCTGCCCATGGCGGTCTATTCCGAGGTGGCTGCCGGAAACATGGATAAGGCATACAGCTATGTGGCCATCATTGTGGTGATTGCATTTATTTCGGTTTTTCTTATGAACTGGGCGGCCCTTCGGACCGGAAGCAGGAGGGGTTAGGATATGGTTGTGGATTCAGTACATGATCTCCGTTTGGGAGTGGATATAAAAAAGAAGCTGAAGGAATTCAGCCTGGACATTGGATTTGAGGCCGGAATGGGATGTCTTGGGATACTGGGACCATCGGGCTGCGGCAAAAGCATGACCCTTAAATCCATTGCAGGCATTGTAAGGCCGGATTCGGGCAGGATAGCAATCCAGTATGCCCAGGGGGAAGCGGCAGGGGGAAGGGTGCTTTACGATTCATCCTTAAAGGTCAATGAAAGGCCCCAGGTGCGCAGGGTAGGCTACCTGTTCCAGAATTACGCCCTGTTTCCCAACATGACGGTGGAACAGAACATATTGACCGGCTTAAACAGCGCGGGCGGAAGGAAGGCCGTGTCCAGGAAGCGCCAGCCCCTGACCCAGAAGGAGAAGGACGGAAAGGTCAGGGAAATGCTTTCAAGGTTCAGGCTGGAAGGCCTGGAACAGCGCTATCCGGCACAGCTTTCCGGGGGGCAGCAGCAGAGGGTGGCCCTGGCCCGCATCCTTGCATATGGGCCGGAGGTGCTATTGTTAGATGAACCATTTTCAGCCATGGATACGTATCTAAGGGAAGGGCTGAGGCTGGAACTGGCCAGCGTCCTGAAGGATTACGACGGGGTCAGCGTCATGGTGACCCATGACAGGGATGAGGCGTACCAGCTTTGTGACAGCCTTCTCCTGCTGGACAGGGGAAGTGTGCTGGCCAGTGGGAAGACCAGGGACATATTCCAGTGTCCCATCACCTGCCAGGCAGCCAGGCTCACGGGCTGTAAGAACATATCCAGGATTGGACGTCTGGGTCCGCGGCGCATAAAGGCCCTGGACTGGGGCGGGTTAGAGCTTACAACGGACCGGGATGTGGACGGTTCCATCACGGCGGTGGGTATCAGGGCACATGATTTTGAACCCCTGTCCGATGGGGAGGCAGAGCAATGGAAAGGCAGGGAAAACGGAAACCTGATCCAGGTGGGGTCTCCCAATATTTCCGAGATGCCCTTTGAGTGGTACATTACATTGTCCAACGGCCTGTGGTGGAAAAAGGAAAAGGATATCCACACCCACAATACCGCCGGGCTTGTACCGGGGTGGCTGCGGGTGGAGCCTGCGGCACTGCTGTTACTCACAGGGGAGTTAAATGGATAAAAGGAGAATGTGGATATGAGGACAGGCGCAGTGGTTGTTGCGGCAGGGCACAAAAGTTCCGTAAGCAGTTTTTCACCCATGCTTCCCATAGGGGACAGTACGGTCATCAGAAGGATCATCATCACCCTTAAGCGGTCCGGCATTGACCCGGTGGTGGTAATCACAGGGGAACAGGGGGATGAGGTGGAGAAACACATTGCGGGCCTGCGCGTCATCTGCCTGCGCAATCAGAATTATGGGCATACCCAGATGTATAACAGCATCTGTCTGGGCCTGAACTATATTGAGGATTTATGCGACCGGGTATTCATCCTGCCTGCCAAGTTCCCCATGTTCCTTCCGGAAACCATAAAGCGGATGATGGATACCGATGCCCAGGTGGTCTGCCCTGTATTTGAGGGAAGAAGGGGGCATCCGGTGCTGGTTTCCAGCGCCGTCATCGGTAAACTGCTGAATTACAAGGGGGAACAGGGGCTTCGGGGCGCCCTCAGGCAGGCGGATGTGTACCGGTGCGCGGCCGAGGTTGAGGTGGAGGACCAGGGAATCATCCTGGCCGTGGAAACGGATGAGGACCGCGCCCAGAGTAACCTGGACAATGAACGGCTGGACATTTTCCCCCAGGTCCAGCTGACTCTGGAGCGGGATGACGGGTTTTTCGGTCCCTCCGTGGCCCAGTTCCTGTCCTTGATTGACCATACGGGTTCCATGCAGACAGCCTGCAGACAGATGCACATGTCCTATACCAAGGGCTGGAAGATACTGAAGGCAGCGGAAAAACAGCTTGGATACCCCCTGCTGATTACCCAGTCAGGCGGGGCAGAGGGAGGTTCGTCCCTGCTGACCCCCAAGGCCAGGGATTTCCTGGCCCGTTTCCTCCGGATGGAGAAGGAACTGAGGGAGGATGCGCAGAAGCTATATGAAAAATATTTTTCCATGGAGGATGAGACAGGTCTATGAAAGCATTATTTGAAGAGTTATCCAATGTATTGGCAAAAGGGGAGGAGGCTGTGCTGGTCACGATCATAGCCAGCTCCGGCTCCACGCCCAGGGGCGCCGGTTCGCGCATGCTGGTGAGGCAGGACGGCACCATCAAGGGGACCGTGGGCGGCGGATCAGTGGAATACCAGGCCATACTCACGGCCATGGAAGCCATGAAACATAAATCTTCCTATACAAAGGGATTCACCCTGAACCGGAACCAGGTAGCTGATATCGGCATGGTCTGCGGCGGCAACGTGGTGGTTTACTTTCAGTATATCCGCCCGGATGACAGGGCATTTGCAGAATTCTGCACCAAGGTGCGGGACGCCCTTGGCAGGGATGAGGACAGCTGGCTGCTCCTGGACATAACGGACGAAACCTGCTGGCAGATGGGGCTTTACAGCAAAAGCACAGGCCTTACAGGCATGGACAGGCCGGAGCAGGCAGAGCTGGAGCTTCAGGAACCGCTCTTTACAGGCAGGACCCTTCAGCAGGAAATCGGGGGACGCAGATATTACATCGAACCCCTGGTCCAGGCAGGGACGGTCTATATCTTCGGCGGCGGACATGTGGCCCAGGAGCTGGTGCCTGTCCTGTCCCATGTGGGGTTCCGGTGCGTGGTCATGGACGACCGGGAGGAATTTGCCAACCGTGAAGTATTTCCCCAGGCAGCAGGAACCATTGTCGGGAACCTGGAAGAGATTGGCAGTTACATTGACGTCAGGCCCTGCGACTATGTGTGCGTCATGACCAGGGGCCACCAGTTTGACTACTATGTGCAGCGCCAGGCCCTGTCCATGAAGCCGGGCTACATCGGCATCATGGGAAGCAGGAATAAAATCAGGGTGGTAACGGACAAACTGCTGGCAGACGGCTTTACAAGGGAAGAGATAGAAGCCTGCCACATGCCCATCGGGACGGAAATCCGGGCGGAGACACCGGCAGAGATAGCCATCAGCATTGCAGGCGAGTTAATCTGTGAGCGGGCTGCCAGGATGGGACGCAGGAAGTGAGGATAAGACTTCGTTAAATAAAATACAAAAATTTTTAGGTAACCTAAAATAATTTGTATTAATAAACAAAAACAGAGGATGTACGGTCTGAAAGATCATCTATATTGCGGATTGTGCGCCAGCGGGTTCCGGGCTATAATCAGAGTATCCAAATGATAAGCAGAATACTTTGAAAGAAGGGAACGCAGATGGCAGTAATTGCAATCATACTTGCATACGGCATCCTCAGTGTGGAGCTGTATGGCGTCATCAGGGATAACATCCGTAAATAAAATGGGAAGCAATTGACCAAATGATAGGAAAAACAGTCAGGAACACAGGGCAGGGCCGCTGGTTCCCGGCTGTTTTTGTGCGTTTATGGCTTTCCTTAAATTGTAATTTATGTTAAGATAATCTGTACGGGAAACTGAAGGGTTGGAATGGGAAGGATTGGAATGGCGCACAGGAGGGAGGATGGGCATGGATGCATACTATAAGGACGGAGGCGGATGGAACCGGTCGGACAGGCTTTTTGACGCGCTGGACCTGAAAGGGCGGATGGGACAGAAGGCAAAAAAAGGCAGCGGGCCATATGTGATTTCCTTAACAGGCGGAGGCGGAAAAACCTCCCTGATCCGCCGTCTTGCATGGGAGGGGATGGAACAGGGGCTTAAAGTCCTTGTGACCACCACCACCCACATGGCCGTGCCGCTGCGCCTGGGCGTTTTTTCGTGCAGGGAAGAGGATGTGAAGGCAATGCTTGACCGGGAACACGCCGTGGTGGCCGGGCAGACCAATGGGGAAGGGAAGATTTCCTACATGGGGGACGCGGCCTATCACAGGTTGTGCGCCCTGGCCGACCTGGTGCTGGTGGAGGCGGACGGGGCCAAACGGCTGCCTCTCAAGGTGCCGCGGGGCAATGAGCCGGTCATACCGGACAATACGGATTTAATCCTCTGTGTCAGCGGACTTATGGCCGCAGGCAGCCTGGCCGCTGAAAGGTGCTTCCGCCTGGAGACGGCGCAGCGTGTCATGGAGATCCATGGGCGCAGGGATTATGATGGTGGGGAAGACGGACAGTGGCGGATAACCCTGGAGGACATGGGCTGCCTGATGCGGTATGGGTATCTGGAACCGCTCCGGGCGCAGTATCCGCAGGCAGAGACCATACCTGTATTGAACCAGGCCGACACGGTGGAACTTGCACGGGCTGCGTCCGGGCTTTTGGATGAAATGAAGGAGGAGGGCGGGATTGCAGCAGGCAGGCTGCTGGAGGAAACGTCCGCAGGATTATTTTAACATGAATATATCATTTATCTATATGGCGTCCGGATATGGCAGCAGGTTCGGCTCCAACAAACTGTGCGCCATGCTGGACGGCAGGCCGCTGTACCGCCATGGGCTGGAATGCCTGCTGGCGGCAGCCGGGGAACTGAGGGAAAAGGATGGATTTGACGTGCGCCTGATACTGGTCAGCCAGTACCGGGACATATTGGAGGATGGGAACGGCCTGGGACTGGAAACCGTGTATAACGGTTCCAGCAGCCAGGGGATTACGGCTTCCCTGCGCCTGGGCACTGAAGCCGCGGGGGAGGATGCGGACATCCTTCTGTTTTTTGTGGCGGACCAGCCCTATATGAAGGGGTCTACCGTGGCCTCCTTTGTCCGCGGGTTTGCAGGATGCGGATCCGGGATCGGCTGTGTGGAAAGCGGGGGCCGGAGAGGGAATCCGGCGGCATTTTCCCGCAGATACAAAAAGGAGCTGCTGGCGCTTATGGGGGACCGGGGCGGCAGCGTAATCATGAAGGCGCACCCGGAGGATGTATGGACCATGGAGGTCCCGGCAGGGGAATTAAAGGACATCGATGTGCAGGAAGACCTGGAACGGTAACCGTACCGCGGGACCGTGCGCGGGCCGTGCCTGTGGGAAAGGGGGGATTGTATGAGTGAGATGAATGACTTTTCAAAGGGCAGCGTCATAAAGAATATCCTGAAGCTGGCCCTGCCCATGACCCTGGCCCAGCTGATTAATGTACTGTACAATATCGTTGACCGGATATACATAGGGATGATACCGGAAAACGCCACCCTGTCCCTGACCGGATTGGGGCTGTGCCTTCCCATCATATCCATTGTCATTGCCTTTGCGAACCTGTTCGGCATGGGAGGCGCCCCGCTGTGTTCCATTGAACGGGGGCGGGGCAATACATCCGAGGCAGAGTCCATCATGGGCAATGCCTTCGTGATGATGATGGCAGTGGGAATCCTCCTGACGGCCACGGGGCTTATATTCAAACGCCCCATGCTGTATCTGTTCGGGGCCAGCGACGCAACCATAGGCTATGCGGACGCCTACATAACCATCTACCTGATGGGCAATATCTTCGTGATGACAGGTCTTGGCATGAACAGCTTCATCAACTCCCAGGGATTCGGGACCGTGGGCATGATGACCGTGCTGCTGGGCGCTGTGAGCAACATCATACTGGACCCCATATTTATTTTTGTGTTCCACATGGGCGTCAGGGGGGCTGCCCTGGCAACCATCCTGTCACAGTTCCTGTCTGCTGCGTGGATCATCGCGTTCCTCACCGGAAAAAGGACAATCCTGCGGCTGCGCCCGTCCGCCATGAAGCTGGAAGGCGCCCGCATCCTGCGCATTGTGGGGCTGGGCATGTCCGGCTTTACCATGTCCATTACCAACAGCTCCGTGCAGATCATGTACAATGTCATGCTACAGAAGTTCGGCGGCGACCTGTATGTGGGGATCATGACGGTCATCAACTCGGTGCGGGAGGTCATTTCCATGCCGGTCAATGGCCTTACCAACAGCGCCCAGCCGGTGATGGGGTTTAATTACGGGGCAAGGGAATACGGCAGGGTCAGGAAGTCCATTGTGTTCATGTCCGTGGTCAGCATTGCATACACGGTGGTTGTATGGCTCTTTGTACATGAATGTCCGGAATTCTTCATCCGCATCTTTAACCGGGAAGGGGAACTGGTGGAAGCGGGCGTTCCTGCCATGCGGGTGTATTTCTTCGGATTTTTCATGATGTCCCTCCAGTTTGCGGGCCAGGCCGTGTTCGTGGGGCTTGGAAAATCGAAGAATGCGGTGTTCTTTTCCATTTTCCGCAAGGTCATCATTGTCATTCCGCTGATCCTGATCCTGCCGTCCGTATTCAATCTGGGTACGGCGGGAATATTAATGGCAGAGCCAATCTCCAACTTTATCGGCGGTACGGCATGTTTCGGGACCATGATGCTCACGGTGTGGCCGGAGCTAAAACGCGGGGCGAAGGAGAAAACCAACCAATGAAGAGAAATGTACTTAGGATAACGGCAGCACTTGGGGCGGCGGCCTTTCTGTTCACCACCGGATTTGCCAGGGCGGAAGACCATGCATCCGGTCAGGCGGGATATTTAAGGTCCGCCACCTATTATTCCGATGACTGGGTCATCAATTTCTGGAACAGTGAAAGCAGCCGTATGGATGAGGAACTGGCGCAGATTGCCGAAGACGGGTTCAACAACATCATCCTTGTGGTGCCTTGGAGGGAGTTCCAGCCGGACACATCGCCCTGCACCTATAACAGCTATGCCTGGGATAAGCTGGACCGGGTCATGGAAGCCGCCGCGGACCAGGGACTGAGCGTCATGCTGCGCGTGGGGTATACATGGGATTATTACGGAAGGGATAATGTGCTCTCCCGCTACCGGGGGCTTATGTATGACGGGGAGGTCCGGGACGCCTGGATGGAATATGTGGGCCGTCTTTATGAACGGGCCTCGTCCCATGGGAATTTCTGCGGGGGCTTCATCACATGGGAGGATTTCTGGAACTTTACGGACACCAGCGCCAGCCTGGGAAATAAAGCCAGCGGAAAGAAAATGGCCAGGCAGTGCGGCTATACGGAGTATGCCGGGGAACATTATACCCTTGAGGAACTGGAGGACATATACGGGCATTCCCTGGAAAGCTATGACGACCTGTATTTTCCGGAAAAGGATTCCTATGCCAGGAAGATATTCTTTGAGTTTTATGATGATTTCCTCAATGGACTGCTGGCTGAAAGCCAGGAAGCATTTCCCGGCCTTTCCATGGAGGTACGGCTGGATGTGGATCCTGTGGAACACGGGGACGGGTCGCTGGAGGGATTCATGCATTCATCTACCTTCCCATGCGGGGATGCAGCCTATACAAGCACCATGTACAGCGTGCCAATGGGCTTTTTGAATGAACATGAAAGGGTTACGGCAGAGGAGGTCCTGGAGAAACTTCCCGTGTTCATGAACCGGCTTCACGTGTACAGCGGCGGAAAGCCGGTGTACATCGACCAGTTCCTTTTCACGGACAACACAGTGGGATATGAGCACAACGCCCAGCTGATGGACGACCAGAAGGCACTGTTCCTGGAGAAGGCGGCCCCTGTCTTAAAAAGCATGACCATGGGATACGGCATATGGACATACCGGGATTACGGCGACAATAAGCTCTACAATGCCCAGTTCGGGCTGGGACAGGAAGGCTGGAGGTTTTCTGGCGGCAGCAGCGTGGTCACGCGGGACAGCACCAGGCAGGCCATGATCCCGGGCGGCGCAGGCATTTACCAGGATATCGGAAACCGTATGACAGGCACAACAGGAAAGGATACACATGTAAGGTTCCTGGCGGAAAGCGAGGGCAGCAGCCAGCTGTCCGTCAGCGCGTCAGGGCGTACCAGGACCTTGGAGGTAAAGGGCGCGCGCACGGTTGAGCTGGTTTTTGAAAATTGCAGCGCAAAGGATTTCTCCATCAGTGTCAGCGGAAGCACCGCCTATGTGGATGACGTCCAGGTATTTACATTCACGACCCAGGGCGAACTGTACCAGATGGACGGTTCCGAGGGAAGCTGCATTGAAGCGCTCCGTCTAATGAATCAAAATCTATAAAAAGCGCATACTATCCTTGTCATCGGTAGACGTTTAAACCATGAGAAGGAGGAAATGATCATGACTAAGCTGGAATGTAGCGTTAAGAACTGTGTGCACAATGCGGATAACTGCTGCTGCAAGGCGGCCATTGCCGTGGACGGGAACAAGGCAAAGGAAGCTGAGCAGACATGCTGTGCAAGCTTTGATGAGAACAAGGGCGGAAGGTTCACCAACCTGTTTAAGACTCCTGAGACAAGGCTCGATATTGCCTGCGACGCCGTAAAATGCATTTACAACGAGGAGCACCGCTGTACTGCTGAGCGCATTGACATCAGCGGGGACGGGGCCTGTGAATGTACGGAGACCAGGTGCAATACATTTAAAGCAAAATAAGATTGGCTTTGGCTGCAGATTGGGGCTGCCATACCGGAAGGATACGGTATGGCAGCCCCAATTTTCTGTTTTTCACGAAATTCCGGTTGCCAAGGGACAGGATTAAGGGCCGGAATGTGTGAACCGCTTGCAAATCAGGGCGTTTTATCATATAATAATCTGGATAAGGGTCCAAGATTTTTGCCTTGGGAAAAGAGGAGATGAAGCATATGAGCCGCAGCACAGCCGGGAGGATTGCAGGTATATGGTGCATTGCCATGCTGTTGGGGGCATTGACAGGCTGCAGCAGTCAGGCAACAGAGGAAAAGACCGTGATCAGGGTTCTCTATTTAAGCAGCTTTAAGGAGGTGGAGGCACTGGTTGAGTCCACCTATGACGATATTGACCTGCAGGTGGAGATATCGCCTTATTCCAGCGAACAGCTAAGGCGCCTGGAACGGGGCGTGGGTCCGGACCTGGTGGTCACCATGCAGCCGGATTCCAATATGGTGGAAAAATATCTGCTGGACATCAGCGATACAAAGGCCAGTACGGCGTATGACGGCACTGTCATGAACGCCTCCAAACTGGATGGGAAGACATATCTGATCCCGCTGCCCGGTGTGTACAGCGGATATGTGGTCAATGAAACCATGTTTGAGCGGGCAGGCCTGCCATTTCCCACAAGCAATGAAAACCTGGTGGACTCCCTTTCCAGGCTGAAGGAAAAAGGAATCGGCATCGGGGAAGATGATATTAATTTTTCAATCATGAGTGATTATAACACGTCGGTGGGCATGTTTTACGTGGGCTGCATGGTGCCTGATTTCCTGGGGACCGTTGAGGGGGTTAAGTGGCTGGCGGATTTTAAAAATAAAGAAGCGTTCTTTTCCGGGGTCTGGGAACAATGCTTTTCGCTGTCGGATTCCCTGGTGGAGGCCGGTGTCATGGATCCTGTCGCCATTGCCCGGCAGCGCAATTCAATACTATGCAAACAGCGTTTAAGCAACGGTACCCTGGCAGCGGCTTTTGGGGATTCGGCATTGTACTATGAATGTATTGAAGCCAACCGGAAAGAGGCAGAGGAGGGGATTTCGGAGGCATATACCTACCGGATGCTTCCGCTTTTCAGCGATGAAGGGAATAAGCCCTGGTTTCTGTTTTCACCCTCAGCCCTCATGGGTATTAACAATGCCGCCAGCCAGGAAAAACAGGATGCCTGCAAGCGTATACTGGACCTGCTTTCAACGCCTGAGGGGCAGGACGCCCTGATTAAGGATTTGGGGGCAGGCATGTCCTGCCTGCGGGATTACAGCCAGCAGAAGGATCTGATTCCAAAGGGCGTGGAAGGATATGTGGAATCAGGATACATTTACAATGTCCTGTTCCCAAGTAAAACCGTGGAATACCTTGGCGGTTACGTAAGGAAAATCATGAATGGGACATGCTCTGTGGAGCAGGCATTACAGGCAATCGACCAGTTTTACTGCGAGGGGACGGACCAATCTGCCTACGATTTCACTGTCATCGGAACTGTAAGCCATGACCTGATGGCGCAGGATTTTAATGTGCGGCGTGGCGAGACCGAGATTGGGAATTTCATAGCGGATTGTGTTGCCCAGGCATCCGGGGCACCGATAGCGGTGGTCAATGGAGGCGGGATCCGCGCCAGCTTTTATCAGGGTGTGGTCTATGGCGGGGATATGGCAGCGGTATGCCCCTTTGACAACCAGGTCATTGTTCTGGAAATGGACGGCAGGACCGTGTGGGATATGCTGGAAAACGGTGTGTCTGCCTGCACGGATGAGTTTCCCGGCGGCCGCTTTTTACAGGTCTCAGGTCTCAGGTATACCTTTGACAGCAGCAGACCTGCCGGAACCAGGCTTGTAAGCGTGACATTGCCGGATGGTCAGGATCTGGATTTAAGTGCGGACTACCAGGTGGCGGTCACGGACTATATGGCCGGTGCAAAGAGTTACGCTGAAGGCAACGGGGACGGATATACCATGCTCAACTGCTATGACGCCGGCCTGCCGAAGGGCAATGTGGAACTGGTAAAGGAAACAGGGCTGTATTACCGCGATGCCATGTCGGCTTATTTTGAACAGCACAGGGACATCGTGGCAGATCCCCGGTTGGAAGGAAGGATCTGCGATTTAGGGCAGGACGGATAGACAGACAGGCCTCCTGCGCGGAAAGGATAGGTGCCATTGATGACTCACAACAAGAGGAATGGGGAATACCGGATACCGCTTTTTGTTTCCGCGCTGCTTCTGATGGTGGCTGTCCTCTGTGTGTTTGCGGTTAATGTGTATAAAAAAGAGTCAGAACGCACCGTGACAAATATCAGTAAGGTTTACTTACAGGAAATGGCCGCCCAGATCGGCAGGCATTTCAAAACCAACCTGGACAGCCAGTTCTTCCAGATCCGCACCATTGCCAGTGCAGTATCTGAGGATGACTTAAGGGATGAGGAGAGCCTGGAACGTTTTCTGTCGCAGGTGGTGCTGGCGGACAATGACTTCACGCACGTGGCAGTCATCAGTGATAAGGGAATCGCCTATTCTCCCAGCGGCCCGGTTCCGGCCATGTCGAAAATCTCCGGTCTTGATAAGCTTCTGGCCGGTTCGCAGGAATTGATTTCCGTCAATGAATCAATCTGGGAAAGCGATACAATCCTGCTCGGCACACCCATAAGCCCCTTGCCGTTTAAAGACGGACAGCTGGTTGCCTTCATTATCGGAATCCCCACTCCTGACATGGGGGCAAAGCTGGGACTGGACAGTGAGAAGGAAACGAATTCCTCTACCAATATCATAACCAGGAACGGGGACTTCGTGATTAAGAGCGCCTTTTCAGAGGACGTGCTATACGGTTCCAACCTGTTTACAATCTATGGCCAGCAGGCTGTTTTTGATGAGGGCTATGACCTGGAGGGAATACGCACGGCGGTCAGGGCAGGGGAAAGCGGCATGACGCTGCTTACCGTGGGCAACCGCCATGATTATATTTATTATATGCCGATTCAGGGAACGGACTGGTATATGGTTACCAGTATGGCATACGAGATAGTGAACCGGCAGATCTTATATCTCAGCCAGTTCATGGTTACTGTATGTGTGGGTATTTTCCTGATCATACTTACGACGGTCCTTGCATTCTTTTTATTGCTGAGGCACAGGGAAAAGCTCAGCAGTGAACTTCTTCTTGCGGAAAAAGAGCGGGCAGAGGCGGCCAACAGGGCCAAGAGCGACTTCCTGTCCCAGATGTCCCACGAAATCAGGACTCCGCTCAACGGAATCATGGGCATGGCGGAGCTTGGAAAAAGCCATACAGGGGAGCCGGACAGGATGCGCAATTGCCTGGATAAGATCACGCTTTCATCAACACACCTTCTTTCCCTGATCAACGACATACTGGATATGTCCAAAATCGAAAGCGGGAAAATTGAACTTCATATGGAACGGTTTGATCTGGGACAGCTTCTGCGTGCCCTGACAACCGTGTTCCATGTGCAGGCGGTCAGCCGTCAGATTGATTACCATATTTTCCTTTACGGGGAGATAGAGGAATATCTGACAGGGGATTCGCTCCGTCTGAACCAGATCCTGACCAACCTGCTGTCCAATGCATTAAAGTTCACGCCTGCACAGGGGCAGGTCAGCCTGAACGTATCGGAACTGCGGCGTGATGAAAGCGGGATATGGCTCCGTTTTGAAGTCAGGGACACCGGACGGGGGATTGCCCCGGAGAATATTGACCGGGTATTTGAGGCTTTCACACAGGAAAACAGCGGAATTGCCCGCCAGTACGGCGGGACCGGGCTGGGCCTGCCCATTACGAAGAACTTTGTGGAAATGATGGGCGGTTCCATAACCGTTTCCAGCAAGGTGGGCGCCGGCAGCATATTCACGGTTGATATACCCTTTGCCTATGCAGGGGATGAGGGAGAACGGGATGCGGATTACTGCGGCAACGGCCAGCCGGTCCTTGTCATGAATCAGGTTACGGAATTGGAAACACATCTGGCTGCCCTGCTGACAAAGGAAAGGTTCGTGGCTGACAAGGCGTCCACTGAGGATACTGCCCTGCGCATGATGCGGGCGGCCGTGGAAAACGGGAATCCATATGAATTGTGCTTCATAAAGTGGGATTTTTCGGAAGATATGAAGCGTTTTACTGAAACTCTCCGAAAAACAGGGAAAAATAGCAATCTTAAAATCATCCTGACAGGACAGGACCAGGATGAACTGGACGATGCCTCCGTATTATGTGATGCCGATGCAACCCTGTGCCGGCCTGTATTCCATTCTGACCTTGCCGGGCTTATGACGGAGTTCAGGGCCCGGGCGCAGGGAAAGGGGATCCCGGAACAATCCGGCGGATTGAACGGGGAACAGGTTCTGGTGGTGGAGGATAATGAAATCAACCTGTATATTGCAGTGGCCCTTCTGGAGGATGCAGGGGCCATTGTCACCACGGCCAGTAACGGGCAGGAGGCGGTAAAACGGTTCCGCGAAGCCCCGGAAGGTTTCTATAAACTCATACTGATGGATGTGCAGATGCCGGTTATGGACGGTTACAGCGCGACGCGGGCCATCCGCGCGCTTCCCCGCTCCGATGCAAAACGCGCCATCATCATCGCGATGACGGCCAATTCCTTCCATGAGGATATCCAAAAATGCCTGGACAGCGGCATGGATGCCCATATTGCAAAGCCCTTTGTCATGAATGATATTTACAGTACATATGCAGAGGTCTTGGATGAAAAGGACATGATTGATGAAAGGGAACAATGATTTGAAATACGAGATGATGATGTATGAGAGGGTATACCGGATTTTAAAAAATAAAATAGAAAGCGGCCTGCTTCCGGCCGGGTCCAGCCTTCCCTCCCGCGCGGACCTGCGCCTGGAATTCGGGGCTTCGGAAAAGACAATCCGCCGTGCCCTTAACATGTTAAAGGAAAAGGGATTCATCGAAACCGCACAGAGGAAACGCCCTGTGGTGGCCGGTCATATAAGCACGGGACATCTCGCCACAACCCTTGCATTAAAAAGAATTGACACTGACATCACCAATGATGTGCTGAAAACAGGCGTGCTGCTGTGTTATCCGGTGATTAAAAAGGGAATCGCCCTTTGTGGACAGGCTGACCTGGACATTCCGCGCAGGATCCTGGAAAACATGGACCCCCAGGATCCGTCAGGGTTTTGGAAACTGTCCAAACAGTTCATGCGGTTCTTTGTTGCCCGCAATGGGAATGCCCTGGTTTTGCAGGCAGTGGACAGCCTGGGCCTGTCCGACTTGAAACCCCTGCAGGACAGCCTGGAAGCCAGGATCAGATATTACGGACAGCTGCGGGAGCTGATGCATGCCATTGAAACCGGAGGCGCACCGGAAAGCGTCCGTTTTGATGATATGTCCGGGATGTATGGGCTGACGGGCAGAAGCCGGCCGGCCTTTAAGGTTGCCTCCGACTCCGCGGTCCTTCTTGGCAGGAAGCAGCTTGAAAAGATGCTGCAGGGAGCCGAGGTACGGTATTCTGCGGTGTATATGGATCTTATGGGGCTGATTGCGGCGGGACGCTACCAACGCGGGGACCAGCTTCCTTCCCACAAAGAACTTCAGGAAATTTACGGCGTCAGTGTTGACACGACCCTTAAGGCGGTACAGATCCTGCAGGAATGGGGTGTCGTGAAGACCGTCCGGGGCAACGGTATATTTGTGGAGATGGACCGGAACGATATCCGGGATGTCCATATACCTCCCCGCCTGATTGCTTACCATGTCAGGCGCTATCTGGATACCCTGGAACTTCTGGCCCTGACAATCGAAGGCGCCGCTGCCTGCGCGAAAGCCCATATTACCCGGGAAGGACTGCAGGCAGTGAAGGCGGAGATAGACCGCCAGTGGAATGAGGAGTATCTGTATGAGCGCACGCCGGCCATCCTTCTGGATTTCATTGCCAGCCACATAGGCATAGATGCGTTCGGCGCCATTTACATGTTCCTGCAAAGGGATTTTAAGATTGGCCGCAGCATTCCGGGGCTGCTGGACACGGAAAAAATAACCGTGAACCGCCAGGTCCATGAACAGTGCGTGGAAGCCGTTGACTCGCTTTCCATGGGGGATGAAGGGGGATTCCCTGAAAAATGCGCCCGGCTATTTGATGCCATACGTCACCTGGTAATTGGGAAATGCCAAAGCCTGGGATACTATGAGGCCGCAATGGGCGTCTATGACGGAACTGCGCTGTGGAAGTAACCTGTAAAAATAACCTGTAAAAAAACATTGACAAACGGTCCGGAATGTAGTAAAGTAATAAAAGTTGTGAGAACGACTGACAGGAAAGCAGGTATCCGCCTCACCCTGGCACGAGTAAGTGACCCGGGTTCATAGATGAAGTGATGTGCTGTAGCATTTCCATGGGAGATGGGTCAGCAGATGATTTTATGTGTGTTAAGAGTGGATGGTCTGACTGTCCGCTTTATTTTTTGCCCTGGAGACAAAAACGGGGCGTGCTGATTCCTGAACATATTGACTTATTTATTATGGAGGTGTACGACCATTAGCGAATTAATGATTAACGAACAAATCAGAGACAAGGAAGTAAGACTGATTGGCGAAGACGGAGAGCAGTTAGGCATAGTCCAATTTAAGGACGCACTTAAGATGGCTCAGGATGCTGAGCTTGACCTGGTAAAGATTGCGCCTACCGCAAAGCCGCCGGTATGTAAGATTATCGACTACGGTAAGTACCGTTATGAGCTGGCACGCAAAGAGAAGGAAGCCAGGAAGAAACAGAAGGTAATCGAGATAAAGGAAGTTCGTTTGTCCCCCAATATTGACACCAACGACCTGAATACAAAGGTGGGGGCTGCCAGGAAGTTTTTAGAGAAGGGTGATAAGGTGAAAGTCACACTCCGTTTCCGCGGACGTGAGATGGCCCACATGTACAAATCCAAATACATCCTGGATGATTTCGCTGAGAGTCTTAAGGACATTGCAGTAATTGATAAGCCCTCTAAGGTAGAAGGAAGAAGCATGGTAATGTTTTTAACTGCAAAACGTTAAAATAGAAAGTTTTAAGGAGGAAATTAATATGCCAAAGTTAAAAACCAGCAGAGCAGCAGCAAAGCGCTTTAAAAAGACAGGAACCGGTAAGTTAGTCCGCAATAAAGCTTACAAGTCTCACATCTTAACTAAGAAGTCCACTAAGAGAAAGAGAAATCTTAGAAAAGATATCGTTACCGATGCTACCAACTCAAAGGTAATGAAGAAGATTTTACCATATCTGTAAGTTGAATTGTAGAAGGAGGAAATACCGATGGCAAGAGTTAAAGGCGGTTTAAATGCAAAGAAGAAACACAATAGAGTCTTAAAGATGGCAAAGGGCTACAGAGGCGCCCGTTCCAAACAGTATAGAGTAGCAAAACAGTCCGTAATGCGCGCACTGACCAGCTCCTACGCAGGCAGGAAAGAGAGAAAGAGACAGTTCAGACAGCTGTGGATTGCACGTATCAACGCAGCAGCACGTATCAATGGCCTGTCCTACAGCAAGTTCATGTATGGCTTAAAGTTAGCTGAGGTGGATTTAAACCGTAAGATCCTGTCCGATATGGCTATCAATGACGCTGAGGGATTTGCAAAGTTAGCTGAGCTGGCTAAATCCAAGATTGCTTAATTATCTGCATAATTGAATCTGTAATCATAAAAGGTGCTGTAAACCGATGGCGGGTAACCGCGTGAAGGGCTGCAGCACCTTTGTTTGTTACCTGGCCTCCGATAAGGAGGACAGGACGGCCTCTATATCCGGTTCATTGGCCTGGTCTGAGACAGCGGCAAGGACGGCGTAGTAGCTGCCCATGCTCCGTACATACAGGTAACCGGACAGGGAACCGGACTGGGCAGGAGGGAAGTAAAAGCGCAGGAACTCAAGGTTCCCTGCCTGCACTGCTTCAATCCTGCCGCCTTCCTCCAGCGTGTGGGAACCGCCCTGGAACATGTTCAGGAAAGCCATGGCCTGGCCCGCGGCATCCCCTTCTTTGTTGGGGGCGTAGAGAAGCATCACGGCGCAGTTTTCATTTTTCATGGACAGCATGTCCAGGAAGGCGTCCGGGCCTGCAAGCCGTGACAGGGAAGAGGAATCGTAATTAATGAATCCCTGGGGAACGGTAAGGCGGATATTGGACCAGTCATTGACAAAGGTGGAACCTGTCCAGCGGCCCATCACAGGTGCCTCCCCGGCCTGGGCAGTCATTGCGCCGCTGCGGTCAAAGGTGTAGGGGACATTGTCAATGGTCATGGTGGTGTCCGATACCATGGCCCCGTCCGGGCCGAGATAGTACCAGATTCCCTCCTTCTGCTGCCATCCTGTGAGCATGTAGCCGTCCCGGTCAAACAGATACCATGTCCCGTCTATCTGTTCCCAGGTGTCTGCGGGATAGGACCTGTCCTCCCTTTCATACCAGTATCCGGTGCTGTTAAGCTGCCATCCTGCGGCAAGGGAAGGGACGGCCCACATGACGGAGAGGGCCAGGGCGCCTGCCAGGGCAGTGATGGATCTGCATATCCTCATATTACTCCTCCTTCTTATTTTATGATATGAACATTATATGAAGGGGAATGGGGAAATACAACCTGTACTTATCATATGCGGCATATCATATGTATGGGAGGGAATACCAAGATTACGGATGGGAGGAAAAGAACATGAAGAAAGCTTTATTTTATGGAATACTGGCATCGTTTTTCTTTGCCTTTACATTTATACTGAACCGGAGCATGAACCTGGCCGGAGGATACTGGCTGTGGTCGGCCTGCCTGCGGTACCTGTTCACCCTTCCCATGATGGCGCTTATGCTTGCGCGGGAGAAGGGGGCTGTGACAGAGGTACTGAAGGCAATCAGACACAGGCCTGGAAGCTGGTTTTTGTGGAGCACGGTGGGGTTCGGGCTGTTCTATGCCCCGCTCACCTTTGGCTCCGTGTTCGGGGAGTCCTGGCTGGCGGCGGCCACCTGGCAGCTGACCATTGTGGCGGGAGTGGTCCTGACACCCCTTTTTGGAAAAAGGATTCCGGTTAAGAACCTGGCCTGGTCCATGTTCATCCTGGCCGGTATATTCTTTCTCCAGGTGCCCCATATGGAACAGACGGACGGGAGGACGGTGTTCCTTACCCTGGCCCCCATACTGGTGGCTGCATTTTCCTATCCCCTGGGGAACCGGAAGATGATGGCGCTGTGCCCGCCGTCCATGACGACCATTGGGCGGGTGGCCGGCATGACGTTCTGCAGCATGCCCTTCTGGCTTCTGCTGTCCATATTGGCGGCGGTGCGCACGGGGATGCCGGGACGGGGACAGGTGCTTCAGTCCGTCTGTGTGGCCCTTTTCTCCGGCGTCATAGCCACGGTCCTGTTCTTTAAGGCAACCGATATGGTGAAGCACAATCCAAGGCATCTGGCCGTGATTGAGGCCACCCAGTGCGGGGAAGTGGTATTTACCCTGCTTGGAGGCATTTTCCTGCTGCATGACGGGGTGCCGGATGCAGTGGGGCTGGCCGGGATTGCCGTGATTGTGGCTGGCATGATCGGCAACAGTTTGGCGGCCGGCGGGGAGGATTAGGTTAGGATTCCGTTAAGAAATGCGTAATAATTATTATTTTGCATTAAGCCCTAAACTATGATACACTGATTTATGAAGTTACAAATTTAACAATAATCAGGAGTGGTTTAAGACAATGCTGGAATTATCGGGTATATGCAAATCCTATCGCAGACAGAACATCCTTGACGGGGTGGAACTCACGGTCAGACCGGGGGAGTGCGTGGGGATTGTGGGATATAACGGCTGCGGGAAAACCACTCTTTTGTCTATTATTGCAGGCGCATTAAAGGCTGACAAAGGAAGCATCCTGTTTAACGGGAAGCAGGCGGTGGGCCATCCCCGCGTGTTTGCAGAGGAAGCAGCCTATGTCCCCCAGGAGAATCCCCTGATGGAGGAACTGTCGGTCAGGGACAACCTGATGTTGTGGTACCGGGGCAGCAGGACAAGGATGGAAGAAGACCTGCGAAGCGGCGCAGCCGCCATGCTGGGAGTGGATAAGATGTTAAACCGCACGGCCGGCAAGCTTTCCGGAGGCATGAAGAAGCGGGTCAGCATTGCATGCGCCCTGTCCAACCATGCGCCTGTGCTGATCATGGACGAGCCGGGGGCGGCCCTGGACCTGGAGTGCAAGGAACTGATACGGAATTACCTGCGGGAGTATATGGCAGGGGGCGGCGCCGTGGTGCTGACATCCCATGAACTGGCTGAACTGGCCATGTGCACGGATATGTATGTGCTGAAGCAATGCCGTTTGACAAAGATCGTTAATGGTTCGTCAGCAGAAGAGCTGATCCGCCAGTTTCGATAGAAATACGAAGGCACATGCCACCCGGCATGGACCTGATGTAAGGGAGGAAAATAAGAATGAAATGCAAAAAATGTGGTGCTGAGTACGGGGAAGACGTAAAGTTCTGTACCCAGTGCGGCGCTCCTATGGGAGATGAAGGCCAGGATTCCCAGGCAGGGACAGAGCCTGCCATGGATGCCCAGGCAGATGGGGAAGCAGAAGCCGGGACGGTCAGCGCAGAGGCGCAGGCGCCGGAAGAAGGACAGCCGGAGGCGGCAGAGACGGTTACTGAGCCTGCTGAAGAGGCCGGGACAGAGCCATCACCAGCAGAGCCTGCTGTCAAGGCAGAAGAGCCAAAGGCAGACGGTCCCATGTCGGTTCCGGTACCGGCGTCAGGCGAACCGGAGCCAAACAAGAAGTTCCTGAAGATCCTGTTCGCGGTCATCGCGGTATTGGCAGTGATTGCCGTCGCGGCAGTGGCATACGTGAAGATGAATGCCAAAGACCCCAAGCAGGTGGTAATCGATGCATTTGAGAAGGTCTATACCGAAGGCCAGGTGTTCCCATCAGAGGAACTGTTCGGCTTTAAGGATTTCTCAGAGGCAGCGCTTAAGGCTGACATGGAAAGCGGTCTTACCCTTAAGATGGACAGCTGCTCCGACCCGGATGTAAACCAGTTTGCGGGAAGCGGGCTGCGTCTCGAGGGCAGGAGTGACAAGACAAATGGAAAATCCTCCTTTAATATGGGTGTGATTTATAATGGGATGGACCTGGCTAACCTGGATGCCTACTACGGTGAGGACACCCTGATGATGGCGGTTCCTGAACTGAGCGGCAGGGTGTTTACCCTGGACCTGGGAGAAGGCCTTGGGGAGCGCATTAAAAATTCACCTACAGTAGGTCCTCTGCTGGCAGAGAACGGTGTGGATGTGGACGGACTGGCCGGATACTTTACAGACCTGATCGACGAGGCCGAGAAGGCTGAGGAAGAGGGCAAGGCCCCATTTGATATCGAAGCCCTGCTTACCCGCTACAGGGAAGGCAGCAATGCACAGGAGAATTTCAAGGCGGCCATGACCGTTGAGAAGGCTGACAAGGGCACCTACACCATGAACGGCGCACAGGTCAGCTGCCAGGGATACGATGTGACGATCAGCAAGGATTCCATGATTGAATTCCTGCGCACCTCTTCTGATTTCTTCCTTCAGGATGAGACCTTGAAGGCGGATTACCTGAAACAGCTGGAAGCCACGGTCAGGATGAGCGAGCTGATGGGCAGCGCCATGACCGGCATGGGTTCCATGTCTGCCGAGCAGATGCAGGAACAGGCCTACGATGAAGTAAAAGACGCTGTGGATGAGATGATTACATATCTGGACAAGTCCCTGACCGATATCCAGATGACGGTTTATGTGGATAAGGACGGTAACCTTGCGGCGTTAGAGGGAAGCACCAACCTGTACGTGGATGATTCGCTTGCGGAAGAAGAGGGCTATGTTGCAGTGACATTTAACCTTACGCTGGAAGGCGGCGCATACCTGACACAGAACGTAAAGGGCAATATAACACTGGAAGACGCAGACGACACGGTTAAGGTGGACCTGTCAAAGCAGGGAACCTATGACGGAAAGATGCTGACCTGCGACCTGTCGGTGGATGTGACTGCACCGGATGCATCTGTTTATAACTTCATGTACACAGGCACCTATGATTCCAATGACGGCAGCTACCATGCCGCTGTGGAACTTGGAGGCGAGGGTTCCCAGCTCTTTAAGATGTCTGCAACCGGTATTGTGGACCAGATGGAAAAGGGCAAGGCTTACCATATGGATATCGATGCCCTGGAGATTGCCGCCATGGATAATTCCATGAACATGGTACTCAGCGGCGAGCTTTACAGCCGTCCGTTAAGCGCTGAGGTAACACCTCTTGATGGCGAGCCGATGGACATACTGTCAGCAACCGAAGAGGACTGGAACAATGTCCTTATGGAAATGGTATTCGGCATCATCGGACTTTCAGGACAGCTTGAAGTTCCCATGGGCTGATGCCAAAAACGGTAAAACAGGAATAAAACAGGGCCTTTGGTTCATTTCCGTCCGGAGATGGGCCGGGGCCGGATCATAACAAAAAGGAATGGGGAAATATGTCTGCACGTCTGGTTTATCTCAAGCTGGAGTTAAAACGAGCATGTAAAAAGCTTCCCCACATCATTGCAGGGGCAATCGTGCTGTTACTATTAGCGGTTACGGTTGCCTTTTTGGCAAGCAGGATGTTGTATGGGGAGCAGGCAGCAGGGAGGATTACCGTGGGGGTAGTGCTTCCTGAGGGTGATGCCGTGGCACAGAAGGCGGTGGCCATGGTCAGCTCCCTGGAAAGCGTAAAAAGTATCTGTGATTTTGAATATATGGACAAGGAAGAGGGCATCCGGAAACTGAAGGAAGGGAAGCTTTACGCGGTGATGGAAGTGCCTGAAGGATTTGTGCAGGATATCATGAACGGGACCAACACGCCTGTGCGGATTGTACTGCCTGGGGGCGCGGGTCTGGAGGGCAGGATATTCAAGGAACTGACGGACGCAGGGGCCAAGACCCTGGGGGCCAGCCAGGCGGGAATCTACGCCGGGGATGAACTCTGCGTCCTGGAAGGCATGACGGACTCCATCCCTGTCCTGGAGGCGGACCTGAACCGGATTTTCATGGGATATAGCCTTCCCAGGATGGATTATTTCAGGAATATGAAGGTGACTGCCACGGGGGATGTGGATACCCTGCATTTTTATGGTATCAGCGCGGCGGTGCTGTTCCTGCTTCTGTGTGCCATTCCCGTATCGGCGTACCTGTCACCGGCCCGTCCCGTGATGAAACAGAAGCTTAAGATACTTGGAATCGGGAACGTGACGGTCCTGGGGGTCAGGATACTGGGCCTGGGACTGCTTCTGGCAGCGGTTGCACTTCCGGCGGCGGCAGCGGCCGGCGGCGCGGGATTCATTCCATGGGGGGTGAAGACCGTGCTGCCTGTGACCGCCGTATGCCTGTCGGCTGCTTCCATGATCGTGTTCCTGTATCAGGCTGCGGGAAGCCTGATGGGAGGCGTCATGCTGCTGTTTTTGACCGTGACGGCCATGCATTTCATGGCAGGCGGATTCCTTCCGCTGGTGTTCCTTCCGGCATCCATCCGGGCGGCAGCGCCGTTCCTGCCGTCCTATATATTCATGGAGGGCATGAAGATGGCGGTGACGTCTGTCATGGACCCTGTCATATTTGTCAGGCTGGCGGCTGTCATGGCGGTATGCTTCCTGCTCAGCCTGTGGGTGGAGGTGGGAAGACGATGAAAAAGGTCATGATCTGGTTCCTCCTGTCCTGCAAGCGGTATGTGCGAAAGCCATCCTTCCTGGTCATCCTCCTTCTGCTTCCCCTTGGAATCCTGGCGGCAGACAGGAGCCAGGGCCATAAGGAGCAGGAGATTAAGATTGCTGTCAGCGTCCAGGGAGGCGATGGGAATGAACTGGGCCGGCGGCTGGCAGAAAGCCTTGTGAACCGCAGGCGGGGCGTAGATGCGGGTATGTTCCGTTTTTACGCATGCAGGGATGAGGAACAGGTAAAGGATGAGGTGGCTTCCAGACGGGCGGAATGCGGCTATGTGATAACGGAGGGACTCCGGGAAAAACTGGATTCCGGCAAATACAGACGCAGCATCCTTGTTTATTCCGCTCCCTCCACCGTGGCGGCATCCCTATCCACGGAAACCGTGTTTGCGGCGCTGATGGAGATTTACGACCGGGATTTACTGACAGCCTATGTGGCGGAGGAAAGCCTGTTTGATTCCCTGGGAGCGCCGGGAAGCAGGGACAGGGAACAATCTGCCCTGGAGGCCGGCGCACTGTATGACAAATGGCTTGACAATGGAAGCACCTTCCGGTTTGAATACAGCTTTCAGGGTCAGGAAGGGGCCGCAGACCTGCCCGGTACGCAGACTCAGGAGACTGTGTTCCCGGTAAGGGGCATGGTTGCTGTTTACGTGTTCGTGACAGGCCTTTACGGGGCCGTGGTGCTGTGCGGGGATGAGGAGAGAGGGCTGTTCCTGCCCCTTTCCTATGGTTACAGGACGCCCTGCCGCCTTGCATCCATGGCGGCTCCCGTGGCCATGGCAGCCGTGTCCGGCCTGCTGGCTTTGTGGGCCAGCAGAAGCCTTGTTGGCCCTGTAAAGGAAATCGTGGCAATGGCGGTCTACTGTATGGCTGTGACGGCTGTTTCCTGGCTTTTAAAGGTTATCTGCCGCAGGCCCCAGGTCCTGTGCTGTATCATTCCTTTTTTTGTCATCGGAAGCCTTCTGTTCTGCCCGGTGTTCATTGACGCGGGACGGTATCTGGATGTCCTTGACCAGGTTGGGAAAATATTCCCGCCCTGGTATTACCTCAGGTGGTTCGGATGATAAACATTGTATTCTGATGTAAAGGCTGGTATAATAAGGGTTACGGTAACTATAAAGGAGATGATTCTGTCCGGCGCACTTGATGCTGCACAATCAGTAGCATAAGTGGAACGTGGAAACCAAGATGATCAGAACTGCATAAGGGACAAGGCCTGTATCCACAGGTTCTGTTGTCGTGCCAGCATGATTATCAGGAATTCCGCGTTAATACGATTTAACATTAACTGTGGGATTCTTCCACAGTTTTTTTAATCCCCATAGTTACCGTAAGCTGCCGTAATCCAAATTGAAAGGACAGGATATCATGAAGAATTTATTGAAAATGTTAAAAGAAAAACCAGCTTTATATGAGGCCTCGCCTGTGAATATGTGGGATGACCCACATATATCAAAGCAGATGCTGGCCGCGCATCTGGATGAAGGATTCGATTCCGCAACAAGGAAGATGGATTTTGTAAGGGAATCCGCAGGGTGGATTGCATCCCTGCTTCCGCCTGAACGTTACAGGAGGCTTCTGGACCTGGGCTGCGGTCCGGGTATTTATGCTGAACTGTTCTGCCATAAGGGGTATGAGGTGACCGGCGTGGACATATCGAGGCGCTCCATCGGGTTCGCCCGTGAGTCGGCCGGACAGAAGGGTCTGGCAATCCAATATTGCCGGAAGGACTATACGGCGTCCGGCCTTGGGGGCTGTTATGACCTGATTACCCTGATATACTGTGATTTTGGCGTGCTGGCCCGGGATACGCGGATGACGCTGCTGGCCCGCATTTACGATTCCCTGGCCCCGGAAGGCGCATTGCTGTTCGATGTGTTCAAACCGGTAAGATACAGCGGGATGGAAGAAACCAGGGACTGGAAGGTGGAGGAAAATGGTTTCTGGCATGAGAAACAATACCTGCTGCTCCATTCGTTCTGGCGGTATGATGAGGACAACACATTCCTGAACCAGTATGTGGTTGGGATGGAAGATGGAACCGCCTATTATAATATCTGGGAGCATACCTTTACATTTGAAGAGCTGGAACGGGATCTGAGGAAGGCCGGATTTGGCCGGATACAGTTCTACGGCAATGTTGCCGGTAAAAAATGTGAAGATGCAGATGATACGATCTGTGTCCTGGCTATGAAGTGACAGTAAACAAAAAACCCGGATTCCATAATTGAAATCCGGGTTTTTCCTGCAAGTGCAGAAGAAGGGAGTCGAACCCTCAAGGTATTACTACCACACGGACCTGAACCGTGCGCGTCTGCCAATTCCGCCACTTCTGCGTCTGATGCCAGGCTGTTGTCTCAGGCAACGAAAGTTATTATAAGATAGGTTGGCCTTTTTGTCAACACTATTTTCAAAAAAATTTCCTGTGATTACCAAATTTATTGCGCATAAAACATACATAAAAAAAATTAGAAAAAATTTCAAAAAATAGTTGCCAATTTAAAAACTCTGTGATATACTATCATTCGTGTTGCGGGAGTGCTGGAATTGGCAGACAGGCTAGACTAAGGATCTAGTGGTTGTATGATCGTGTGGGTTCAAGTCCCATCTCCCGCACTATTTGTAAGAGGAATCTTTGCTGGATTGCAAAGGTTCCTTTTTTTCTGCGCATGTGGTTCCGGACACACCTTGGGACAGGCCCGGGATTTTACAAAATACAGGTGTAATTTGGGATGGGATATGCTAAAATGAAAACATGTGGATAAGAACATATGACCTGAGAGTGACAGATCAGACGATGTGTATATAAAACCGGCGGCAGTGTGGGAATCGCTCATGTCCGGTTCCGGTAGAAGGAGGCATTATGGATTTAAATACAATACTTACACTTCAGGAGGCTGGGGTGGATACAGAGGGCGCAGTGAGGCGGTTCAGCGGCAATTCAGGGCTTTATGAGCGGTTCCTTAATAAGTTTTTATCCGACCCAACCTTTGGGATGGTGTCGGATGCATTTGCGGCAGGGGATGAGCAGAAGGCCCTGACAGCCACCCATACCTTTAAGGGGCTGACGGCCAACCTGGGGCTTACAAAGCTTTATGATATTTCATCTGAGATGGTGAACCTGATAAGGGGCGGTGATTATGGGGCGGCGGCCGGGACTTTTCCTGACCTGAAAACCGCATATGATGAAATCTGCGGGATTCTGGAAAAAGGCTTTCTTTAAAAATACTCCATGGAACGGAAGTGCGGATTCACGGGGATCCGTAGAGAGGAAGAATTGACATGCGTCAGCGAGATACGATTCTGATAGTAGATGATATGGAGGTTAACCGGGTCATACTGAGCGGTTTGTTCCAGGAAGAATATCATCTGTTGGAAGCTGAGAACGGAGAACAGGCCCTTCTGCTTCTGAAGCAGTATCACAGCAATATAGCAATCATGCTGCTGGATGTGGTCATGCCTGTTATGGATGGATATCAGGTCATGAAGGAGATGGGGGGCAGCGGACTTCTGGGTGAGGTGCCGGTGGTGGTCATTACAGCAGATAACTCCCTGGAAGGGGAACTGCGCTCCTTTGACCTGGGCGCCTCGGACATCATTGTAAAGCCCTTTGAGCCACATGTGGTGAAGCGGCGTGTACATAATATCATTGAGCTTTACCTGCATAAGCATAACCTGGAGGACATGGTGGACCAGCAGGCCCATAAGCTGAAGGAATCCAATGACGTGCTGGTGGACGCCCTGTCCTCTGTCATTGAGTACAGGAGCCTGGAATCGGGCCAGCACATAAAGCGGATCCGCCTTCTTACCAAGGTCCTTCTTCAGGAACTGGCCAAAAACTGTCCGGAATATGGACTGGACCAGCATAAGATTGAGGTGATTGCATCTGCCTCAGCCCTCCATGACATTGGCAAGATTGCCATTGAGGACCGCATCCTCAACAAGCCCGGGCGCCTGACCCCGGAAGAGTTCAATGTGATGAAGACCCATACCACCAAGGGATGCCAGATACTGGAAAGCCTGGGGAGGATGAGTGACAAGGAATATCTGCAGTATGCCTATAATATCTGCCGCTATCACCATGAACGGTGGGATGGAAAGGGATATCCGGAAGGACTCTGCGGGGATTCAATCCCGGTCTGCGCCCAGGCCGTGTCGGTGGTGGATGCATTTGACGCCCTGACTTCGGACCGGGTATATAAGAAGGCAATCCCTTACCAGCAGGCCGCCAATATGATCCTCAATGGGGAATGCGGCACATACTCCCCCAGGCTGATGGAATGCTTTAAGCCGATGCTGCCGGTGCTGTCCGCCCTGTGCCAGAAGTATGCCGACGGCAATGTGCCCTTTGGGGACCCGCTTAACATGCAGGACCAGGAGCAGGCTGCGGTTGAGAACGGCATCAGCGCGCTTCAGTTGGAGCAGCTGAAATACCTGGCCATGCTGCGTTATGAGAATACGATGGTGGCCGAGGTGGATTTTTCTTCGGGAAGCTATCACTTGGTATATGCGCCCAATCTCCGGATTAAGCGTGCCTTTCAGGGAGAGCGCCTGGAGGATGCGGCAGAACGGTATATTTCCGAGATGGTCAAACCGGAAGACCGGGAGTACATGCAGATTGCATGGAAGGAGGAAATGCCCGGGTTCTTTGCGCAGGGACTGTTAAAGCAGTCCTGGAAGCACCGTGTCAGGGAAGGGCTGGGCTGGTGCTGGTATGAGCTGACCATCCTCAGGATTGATACGGAGCATCCGCGCCAGAGAAAGGCCCTGCTTTTGTGGAAGGCCCTGGAGGAGGATTCGGCTGGGGAAGGGAAACAGGCTGTTCCTGAGGATAAAGATGACAGCCGGATCCTCCATCAGATATTAAAGGGGATTTCCCGTTACCGCAACGACCAGTGGTTTACCATCCTTGATATTGACGATGGATTCATGGGATATGGAAGGGATGCCATCCGCAGTAAGTTTAATGACCGCTATCTGGAAATCATCCATCCGGAGGACAGGGGACGTGTTAAGAAGGAACTGCTGGACCAGCTGAACAGGGGAAGTGAGTTTGAGCTGGAGCACAGGGTGATTGACGCGGATGGATGCATCAACTGGGTGCTGACCAAGGGCTGCCTGATGACGGACCGGTCGGGCCAGGAGTATCTTTACAGCGTGGTCATTGATATCAACCAGACAAAACATGCCCAGGAGGAACTGCGCCTTGGCCTGGAGCGGTATAAAATCGTCATGGAACAGACCAACGATATCTTTTTTGAGTGGGATGTGGAAACAGATACGGTTGCCTATTCCTCTAACTGGAAGACAAAGTTCGGATACGATCCCATCTCAACCAGGGCATCGGAGCGTATACCCAAGATATCCCATCTCCATCCGGAGGATATGGCCCCCTTTGGGGCATTCATTAAGGAAATGCGCTCCGGCAGACGTTACGGGGAGCTGGAGTTCAAGGTATCGGATTCCAGGGGCCGCTACCAGTGGTGCAAGCTCAGGGCAACCATGCAGTTTGATGACCAGGGAAGGCCGTGCAAGGCAATCGGGATCGTGATAGATATCAATGACGAGAAAATGGCGGCCCAGGAACTGAAGGCCAGGGCTGAACGGGATACCCTTACCAAGCTGTACAATAAGGCCTCTGCCCGCCAGAGGATTGAATACATGCTGGTGAACCGGGAAGAGGGGGAAGGGCTTGCCCTGTTCATCATTGACATTGATAACTTTAAGCTGGTCAATGATATGTACGGCCATATGTTCGGCGATGCCGTGCTTACCAAGATTGCGGCCCAGCTCTCCCGTCTGTTCAGAAGCAGCGATATTGTATCGCGTATCGGCGGGGATGAGTTCATGGCCCTGCTCCAGGGCGTGCTGAACGGGGACCAGGTGCGGGTGGTTGCGGACCGTATCCTGGAATGCTTTGACCGGGTCCTGGAGGAACTGCCCAAGGAATGCAGTATTACATGCAGCACGGGAATTGCAGTGTGCCCGGAAGATGGGGAGGATTTCCAGACCCTGTTCCAAAAAGCGGATGTGGCCCTGTACCATGCAAAGGCCTGCGGCAAAAAACAATACCAGATTTATGAACAGTCCATGGAGAATAAGGCATATGGCCAGAATGCCCCAAGACAGACAGCTGCCAACACGACCATCGAATCGGAGGAAGGCAGTGAAGTGGTGTTGAACGACCTCCTTCCACGGGCCTTTAATATCTTCAGCAAGGCGGTGCAGCTGGACCGGGCGGTTGAGAATGTGCTGGAGCTGCTGGGGGAACGCCTTCAGGTAAGCCGTGCCTATATATTTGAGAATTCAGAAGACGGCCGGTCCTACAGCAATACATTTGAATGGTGCAGGGAGGGAATCAAGTCCCAGAAGGATATGCTCCAGGACATGCCATACGCCGGTCTGAGCGTGGATTATAAAAGCTTTTTCAACGAGAGGGGCATCCTCTACTGTGATGACATAAACAAGCTCCCGAAGGATATAAGGGAGAATCTGGCCAGCCAGGGAATCCAGTCCATGCTCCAGTGCGCAATCAAGGATAATGGTGAATTTAAGGGCTGGGTGGGTTTTGACGACTGTACGTCCAAATGCATGTGGACCATCAGCCAGATAGAGGTCCTGTCATTTATCTCCGAACTGCTGTCTCTGTTCCTTCTAAAGCGCAGGGCCCAGGACAATGCCATGGAGCTGGCGGAGGATCTGCGCACGGTGCTGGACCACCAGAATTCATGGATATATGTGGTGGATGCAGAGACAAGGGAGCTTCTCTACATCAATGAGAAGACCCACGGGATTGCCCCGGATTCCAGGGTGGGGATGCGCTGCCATGAAGCGTTTTTCTGCAGGGATGAGCCTTGTATCAAATGTCCGATGAATGATATTAGACAGAAAATCAACTGTACGCTGGAGGTATATAACCCAATCCTTAAGGTATGGTCGCTGGCGGATGCCTCCCTGATCCGCTGGGGAAAGCGGGACGCCTGCCTTCTTGCATGCCATGATATCACCAAGTATAAGGAAGGCCGGGAGGAAATAACAAAGAATTAAGATTTTCAGGGGCACATATGGAAGGAACGGAATATCCTGATTATAAAGAAACAGGTGCCGCCTGGTATCAATAGCCGGATACCCTCAGTGTACCGGGGCCAACCCCCCGTGCACTGGGGGTATTGTATCCCTGGTCCACACCCGGCGGCGCCAAGAGGAGTTACCATATGAAACGTTGCGTACCGTTAGAACCGGCAGCGGAAGCTGTCTGCGAGGCCAATTCCAAACCGCCCCTTATATTTGAACTTCCCCCTGCCCAGGGAAGGATGGCATTAGAAACGGCCCAGGACAGTCCGGTGTACAAATATCCTGCCCAGGTAAGCCGGGTCAGTGTCAATACCGGAAGATGGGGGACGATACCGGTTTACCTGGTGAATCCGGGCAATACGCCGGCGTTGTCCAATGTGATTTTCTTCATCCACGGCGCCGGCTGGGTGTTCGGCAGCTATCATACCCATGAGAAGCTGGTGCGGGAGCTGGCGTCCAGGACCGGTTCCCTGCTTATCTTCCCGGAATACAGCCGTTCCCCGGAGGCACGTTACCCTGTGGCCATTGAACAGTGCTACAGCGTGCTGTGCATGGTGCCGGAACTGGTCCGGTCCATGGGCTTTACCGCCAATCCGGGAACGCTGACCGTGGCCGGGGACAGCGTGGGAGGCAATATGGCCACGGTGATGACAATCATGGCAAAGTACAGGAAAGGGCCGGCCATCCAGAAGCAGCTGCTGTATTATCCTGTGGCCAATGCCTGCTTTGACACATGTACCTACCATGAGTTTGCGGAAGGATATTATCTGTACCGGGCCGGGATGGAGTGGTTCTGGAATCAGTATACCATGTGCCAGAAGGACAGGAACCAGATAACAGCATCCCCGCTCAGGGCTGTAAGGGACCAGTTAAAGGGGCTGCCTCCTGCCATGATCCTCAATGGGGAAGCCGATGTGCTCCGGGATGAAGGCGAGGCCTATGCCAGGCGCCTGAGGGAAGCCGGGGTGGATGTGACCGCCATCCGCTTCCAGGCCATCATCCATGATTTTGTCATGCTCAATTCCCTGGACCAGACCAGGGCGTGCAGGGCTGCGATGGATGTTTCCACGGAGTGGATAAACCGGAAAAACAGATAACAGCGGCCCCGGTTTTTCAGGTAAAAAGGAAACATCTTGAAATTAACCTGCTTATATTCTATACTAAGTAACAACAAACAATCGGACCGTACATACCCTGGCAGCAGGAAAATGGGATGTACGGGACTGAATTGCATAAGAGGGGCGGGCAGGTTATGATAAAGGTATTTCTTGTGGAAGATGAGGTTGTCATGCGCAATGGCATCAAGAACAACATTCCGTGGGAAAAGGAGGGCCTCATGTTCGCAGGTGAGGCAAGCGACGGGGAACTGGCGTATCCCATGATAAAGAAAGCGCAGCCGGATATCCTGATTACGGATATCCGCATGCCGTTCATGGACGGACTGGAGCTTTCAGAGCTGGTGAAAAAGGAATTCCCCAAAATCAAGATCATCATCCTCAGCGGTTATAATGAGTTTGACTATGCAAAACAGGCCATCCACATCGGGGTCACGGATTACCTCTTAAAGCCCATTACCGCGTCCAAACTGCTGGAGGCAGTGAAAAAGGTGGCGGATGTGATTGAGAAAGAGAGGGAAGAGGAGGGGATGCTGGAGCGCTACCGCCTGGAGATGGCGGAGAACACGGTGCTGGAGCGCCAGCGCCTGTTCAAGGATCTGGTGACCAGCCGCATCAACTTTAAGGAGGCCTTTGAACGGGGGGAGGAGCTGGGCCTGGAGCTGTCGGCCTCCTTTTACCAGCTCATGCTTTTTAAGCTGGTTCCTTCCGGCCCTTCCAGCATATGGTCCGACATGGTGGTTTCCTGCCAGGAGGCCATTGAGGAACATATGGAGGGAAGGTCCCACATCCTTGTATTTGACCGGGGGGACGAGGGCTGGGCCTTTATCCTGACCGGGGAGTCCGAGCAGGAGGTGGGGCGCAGGATGAAGGAATGCGCGGTCCGTCTGGGGGAACTGGTGCATACATACAGGGACATACAGTATTTTGGCAGTATCGGGAGCTGTGTCAACCGGCTGGGGGATCTCCAGCAGTCCTACCAGCAGGCCAGCCAGGCATTTGCCTGCCGCTTTTTCTCGGAAATGAACCAGGTGGTGGATTACAATCAGATGGAGCAGATGTTTTCCGCCACAGGGGAACCCATTGATATCCATTCGGTGGACGGCTCCAAAGTAAACCGGAAAACCCTGGAGAATTTCCTGAAACAGGGGACATCAGAGGAAGCCAGGGGCTTTGTGGAGGAATATTTCCAGAATGTGGGTGAGAAGAATTACCAGTCCTTCATGTTCCGCCAGTATATCATCATGGACTGCTATCTGTGTGCGCGCACCTTCCTGGAGGAACTGGGAATGGATATGTTAAAGCTTCCCGAGGGAGTGGCTGACATGGATATGGTGCTGAAGGAAAGCCACTCCATTACGGCCTTAAAGGAGAGCCTGATCCGTCTGTTTGAGGGGACCATGCTCCTTCGGGACAGCCAGACAGCCAGCAAATACAGTCAGGTGCTGGAGGAGGCCAGGGCGTTCATCCGTGAGAACTATGCCAAGGAGGAGATTTCCCTTAACACGGTGGCTGCCAGGGTGAACATCAGTCCCAGCTATTTCAGCTCCATATTCAGCCAGGAGATGGGCGTGACCTTTGTGGAATACCTGACCGGCGTCAGGATGGAGCGGGCCAAGGAACTGCTCATGTGCTCCAACATGAAAACCACTGAAATCGGCTATGAAGTCGGGTATAAGGATTCCCACTATTTCGGATATCTGTTTAAGAAGACAGTGGGATGCACGCCAAAAGAGTACCGGGCAGGAAGCAGGGAGCGCTTATGAGGGCGCCCGGACAGTTCCGGGAAAGGGAAAAACGGCTTTTAGACCGCCTTCCCCTGGAAAAAAGGCTGAACACCATGACATTCATCATCATCATCCCGCTGACCGTGCTGGTCATCTATCTTATGGCCACTGTGGTGAAGTTCTGCAATGCCTATAACCAGAGCATTGTCAACATCACGGATGTGAACAACAGCATGGCGTATTTCCGGGAAGACCTGGACTACACCATGTACCGGATTGCAATCGGCACCATGACCTACCAGGATATCCATGATATGCCTGAGGAGGACAGGCCATACGGATGGGAACAGATAAAGGATCCCCATGAGATGATTAATTCCACCAGGAAGGTGTACCGCCAGCTCTTAAAGCGGACCACGGATGATGGGAACCGGCGCAGGATTACCTGGATCATCCACTGCCTGGACCAGCTGGAGGACAGGGTCAATGAGATAGAGGACAACCTTCCCTACGGCGGCTATGACAAGAACATGCAGCTTCTGGACATGGGAGTCTATATGCTGACAGAGGATATCGCGGAACAGAGCCAGGAATACATCTACTATGAGACGCTTCATGTGCAGGAGATCCAGCGGCAGCTGGAACGCCAGGAACGCACGGCCATGGTGGTAAGCCTGAGCCTCCTGGGGATGATCCTGGGCCTGGGCCTGATCCTCAGCCGCAGGATAACAAAGAGCGTCACGGAGCCAATCCAGAAATTATGCAATGAGACAGAACGGGTGGCGCGGGGGGACTTTACCTCGGGGCCGAAGATTGAATCAGGGGATGAACTGGCTATCCTCACCGGAAGCTTTGACCATATGAAAGGGGAAATCGGCCGTCTGATTGAGGATATACGCCAGGAGCAGAACCAGCGCAGGGTCATGGAGCTGCAGCTTTTGCAGGAGCAGATCAATCCGCATTTCCTCTACAACACCCTGGACACCATTGTATGGCTGGCAGAGGGAGGGCAGAACCGGGAGGTGGTGGACATGGTTACCTCCCTGTCCGAATTCTTCAGGACCACCTTAAGCGGGGGCAAGGATTTCATAACCATCAAGGAGGAGATGGGCCATATTGAGAGCTACCTGCAGATTCAGAAAATCCGCTACCAGGATATCCTGGATTATGAAGTGACGCTGGATGAATCCCTGGAAGAGTACCGCATACTCAAGCTTACCCTGCAGCCTCTTGTGGAAAATGCCCTCTACCACGGCATTAAGAACAAACGGGGCAGGGGGCATATCTGGGTCCGGGGATATGCCAGGGACGACATGGCTGTCTTCGAGATCCGGGACGATGGGGCCGGGATGACGCAGGAGGAAATGGAGGCGGTGCAGCGCAAGCTTAAGGGCGGGGACCGGCCTTCGGACAGGAACGGGTCAGCCTCCAAGGGCGGGTTCGGGCTGTTCAATGTGGCGGAACGGCTGAGGCTTAACTATGGAGGGCGGTGCAGCCTGGAATTCCACAGCGTCCAGGGAGAGGGGACCACTGCGCTGGTATGCATCCCTCTGGACATGGAATATGAGGCTGTTTAAAAAATTCCCCCTTTTTTCGTAAAAAAACACCCGGAAGTATGAACAAACTGTGAAAATTCGAAAAATCGTGTACAAAACAACGGAGAAATTCCGTTGTTTTTGTTATTTACAACTGGTATCATATAACCATCAACAAGGGGAAACAAAACATCAAATCTAAGGAGGTTTACGTATTATGAGGAAGAAAACATTAAGTGTTGTATTAGGTGCAGCAATGGCAGCGTCCCTGCTTTCAGGGTGCGGCGGAGGAAGCAAACCAGCTGACGCAACAACAGCGGCTCCCGCAGCAGAGACAACCGCAGCTCCTGCAGCTGACACAACAGCGGCTCCTGAGGCTGACACAGAGGCTCCCGCAGCTGAGGCGGCATCTTCAGATGACCTGATCGTGGTTGGATATGCCCAGGTCGGAGCTGAGTCTGACTGGAGGACAGCAAACACAGAGTCCTTTAAATCCACATTTACGGAAGCAAACGGATATAAGCTGATTTTCGATGATGCACAGCAGAAACAGGAGAATCAGATCAAGGCCATCAGAAGCTTCATCCAGCAGGATGTTGATTACATCGTAGTAGCGCCTGTGGTTGAGACCGGATGGGAAGCAGTCCTTCAGGAAGCACAGGAAGCTGGGATCCCGGTCATCCTGTCCGACCGTATGATGGATGTGGATGAAAGTTTATATGAGTGCTGGGTTGGCGGCAACTTCATCAAGGAAGGTGAGGACGCAGGCAACTGGCTGGCTAAGTACTTAGAGGACCAGGGCAGGGGCGATGAGGAAATCAATATCGTAACCCTTCAGGGAACCATCGGCGCATCCGCACAGGTTGGCCGTACGGACGGTTTTGCAAACATCCTTGCACAGCACAGCAACTGGAAGATGTTAGATAAGCAGACCGGTGAGTTCACACAGGCCAAGGGCCAGGAAGTCATGGAATCCTTCTTAAAATCCTATGATGATATCGATGTGGTAGTGGCTGAGAACGATAACATGGCATTCGGCGCAATTGATGCAATCAAGGCAGCAGGCAAGACCTGCGGACCTGATGGTGACATCATCATCTTCTCCTTCGACGCGGTTAAGGCGGCATTTGACGCAATGATAGCAGGCGACTTAAACGCAGCATTTGAGTGTAACCCACTTCACGGACCACGTGTGGATGAAATCATCAAGAAGCTGGAAAAAGGCGAGACGGTTGAGAAAATCCAGTATGTAGACGAGGCTTACTTCGATACATCCATGGATCTGGAAGCCATCAAGGCTGAGCGTGCTTATTAATAGCCATTAGAGGAAAGGCGGTGGGGAGAGTCGTTTCACGGCTCTCCCCCTTTTAGGGCCTGGCGGCCAGGCAGACAGCAAAAACGTGCCCTGTGGATGGGGCGGAAAACGGTAGAAAGGCGGAAATCGCATGGAGCAGAACGTTGTTTTGGAAATGCGGGGGATTAATAAGAATTTCCCCGGTGTAAAGGCACTGCAGAATGTGGATTTTACTTTGAGGAAAGGCGAAATTCACGCCCTTATGGGTGAAAATGGTGCCGGGAAGTCTACGCTGATAAAGGTGCTGACCGGTGTGGAGGAATTTGAGACCGGCACAATCCGAATTGATGGTTCGTCCAGCACAATCATCAACCGGTCGCCCCAGGAAGCGCAGGAAAATGGAATCAGCACAGTGTACCAGGAGGTCAATCTCTGTCCCAACCTGTCCGTGGCAGAGAACCTCTATATCGGCAGGGAGCCAAAACTTGGGCCTATGATTGACTGGAAGGCCATGAAGAGGAATGCACAGGAACTGCTTAAGAGCCTGGACATCTACATTGATGTGACGGCGGCAGTGGAGAATTACTCCATCGCCATCCAGCAGATGATAGCCATTGCCCGGGCAGTGGATATGTCGGCCAAGGTATTGATACTGGATGAGCCAACCTCTTCCCTGGATGACGGTGAGGTGGAGAAATTATTTGTGCTGATGCGCCAGCTGCGGGATAAGGGGATTGGAATCATTTTCGTGACACATTTCCTGGAACAGGTGTATGCGGTCTGCGACAGGATAACGGTCCTCAGGAACGGAACCCTGGTGGGTGAGTTTAAGACAGAGGAACTGCCCAGGGTACAGCTGGTGGCCAGGATGATGGGTAAGGATTTTGATGACCTGGCAGCCATTAAGAAGGAAGGCGTTTCCACGGTAAAGGAGGATGTGATCATCCGCGCCAAGGGGCTGGGACATAAGGGGACCATCAAGCCCTTTGACCTGGATATCCATAAAGGCGAGGTCATCGGGCTTACAGGACTTCTGGGCTCAGGCCGTTCCGAGCTGGTCAGGGTCATCTACGGAGCGGATAAGCCTGACAGCGGGGAGCTGACCGTGAAGGGGAAGAAGTTAAAGGCCAGCACACCCATCGATGCAATGATGCAGGGAATGGCATACCTGCCCGAGAACCGCAAGGAGGAAGGCATCATCGCCGACCTGTCCGTGCGTGAGAATATCATCATTGCCCTTCAGGCCAAACAGGGCATGTTCAAGCTGATGTCCAAAAAGGAACAGGAAGAATTTACGGATAAATACATTGATATCCTCCAGATCAAGACGGCTGACAGGGAGACACCCATCAAGCAGCTGTCAGGCGGCAACCAGCAGAAGGTAATCCTGGGAAGATGGCTTCTGACCCAGCCGGATTTCCTTATACTGGATGAGCCGACCAGGGGTATTGACATCGGAACCAAGACAGAGATACAGAAGCTGGTACTTAAGCTGGCTGAAGATGGGATGAGCGTGGTGTTCATTTCCTCAGAGATTGAGGAAATGCTCCGCACCTGCAGCCGTATGGCGGTCCTGCGTGACGGCGAGAAGGTAGGGGAGCTGGCAGAGGGCGAGCTGAGCCAGGATTCCATCATGAAGGCAATTGCAGGAGGAGGGGAAGAATAATGGAAAAAGTGAAGAAGATAACAGGATACCGGCTTTTTCTCCCGCTGTCCTGTCTGCTCATCGTACTGCTGATCAACCTGATAACCACGCCTACATTTTTCAAGATATCCATTACCAATGGAGTCCTCTACGGCTACATCATCGATGTCATCAACCGTGCCAGCGAGCTGGTAGTGCTGGCTGTGGGCATGACCCTGGTGGTGTCCGCCTCGGCTGGTACGGATATTTCCGTGGGCGCCGTGATGGCGGTGGCTGCTTCTGTGTGCACCCGCATCCTTGCGGCAGGGGAGGTGTCGGTCAATGAATATGCCAACCCTTATATCCTGGCGGTCCTGGGAGGCCTGGCCGTGGCGGTTGTGTGCGGCTGCTTTAACGGTTTCCTGGTGGCGAAGCTGAAGATACAGCCCATGGTGGCGACCCTGATCCTGTTCACGGCAGGGCGCGGCATCTCACAGCTGGTCACCAACGGACAGATTACATATATCCGTGTGGACGCATATAAGCTTCTGGGCAACAATATTCCGGGAATCCCCATCCCAACCCCGATTTTCGTGGCTGTGATCGTGGTGGCCCTGACCTATGTGCTTCTCAAGAAGACGGCCCTTGGCATGTATATACAGGCAGTGGGCATCAATGAACGGGCCTCACGGCTGGTGGGACTTAAATCCACCAAGATCATCTGGCTGGCCTATGCGTTCTGCGGCCTGTGCGCAGGCATTGCAGGACTGGTGGCATCCTCCCGTATCTATTCCGCGGACGCCAATAACATCGGCCTTAACATGGAACTGGACGCCATTGCGGCGGTTGCCCTGGGCGGAAATTCACTGGGAGGCGGAAAGTTCTCTCTGCTGGGTTCCGTCATCGGCGCCTATACCATCCAGGCCCTGACCACCACCCTGTACGCCATGAGCGTGCCTTCCGACCAGATTCCCGTGTATAAGGCAATCGTGGTCATCCTGATCGTGGCGGTACAGTCTGAGGAACTTAGGAAACTGAAAAAGCGCATGACTGCAAAACATACATCCAAGACAGTGGAAGGAGGAGCGGCATAATGAAAAACAGCAATAAGAAAAAACTGGACGGCAACTCCTTCCTGCTGGTCGTGACTATCGTACTGTTCTTTGCAATGTACATTGTGGGTATCATCATGTTCGGTGACCGCGGATTTGCAAAGGTACAGAATTTCCTGAACCTGTTCATCTCCAATGCCGGACTGATTGTGGTGGCTACCGGCATGACCATTGTCATGATTACGGGCGGCATTGATATTTCCGTTGGCTCCGTGGTGGCCCTCATATGCATGATGCTGGCATGGATGATGGAAAAGGCGGGAATCGGCGCGGTTCCGGCAATCATCATCGTGCTCATAACAGGCTGTGTGTTCGGCCTGGTGCAGGGCTTTTTGGTGGCGTACCTGAAAATCCAGCCCTTTATCGTGACCCTGGCAGGCATGTTCTTTGCAAGAGGCATGACCTCCATCATCAGCCAGGAGATGATAAGCATTAACAACGAAACGTTTAAATCCATTGCAACCTTTAAGATGTACCTGCCCTTTGGGGGATACCTGAACAAGAAGGGAATCATGATATACCCTTATATCTATCCCAGTGTCATCATTGCCCTTGTGGTGCTCCTGCTGATTTTCGTGGTGCTGAAATATACGAAATTCGGACGCTCCATCTACGCCATCGGCGGAAATGAACAGTCAGCCCTGCTTCTGGGCCTGAATGTCAGGAAAATCAAGCTTCAGGCTTACATACTGGATGGCTTCCTGGCCGGACTTGGGGGACTCCTGTTCTGCATGAATACCTGTTCCGGTTTCGTGGAGCAGGCCAAGGGATTTGAGATGGATGCCATTGCATCATCTGTAATCGGCGGGACCCTTCTTACAGGCGGTGTGGGAAATGTAATCGGCAGCCTGTTCGGAGTGCTGATTAAAGGTACCATTGAATCATTTATCACCTTCCAGGGGACGCTGTCTTCCTGGTGGGTAAGGATTACCATTGCGGCGCTGCTTTGTTTCTTTATTGTGCTGCAGAGTTTGATTGCGGCGTTTAAGAGGAAGAGTAAGTAAGGGATGGGTGTGCGGAGGCTGCGTCCGCGGAGGTGGGCGTGCAGAGGGCGGGAATGAATTTTCAGACATGCCCTAAGACCCTGACAGGCGGAAAGACGGGGGACCGGTGCTATTCGCTGAGAAATCCTGATGGACTTTCTCAGCTCAGAGCACCTTGGATTCTTGCTTTGATGCAGGAATCCACCCCCGTCTTTCCGCCTGCCAGAATCTAAGAAGCTGCGGCCTCCTCCACAATGCGCCCAAACCGCCGCCCGCCCTGGCGTCCTCCGCGGACTGGGGACTTCCGGCCGGGATATGGGCCAAATGGCCAGGAAGGCAGGTCAATTGTTTCAATGGTGGTTAGAGGCGTAGGATTCCGATGCCTACCAGGCCCGGACCGGTGTGGACGGCCATGGAGGGGACGATGGATTTCTCCATGATGAGATGTCCACTTGGAATGCCTGAAATCAGCCTGGGACGCAGGGCATTGGCAGCTTCCTGGCCCTGGCCGTTTAACAGTGCGGTCAGGCATGGACCGCTGCCGGCAAATGCCCGGGCTTCTTCCAACAGCCTGGACTGCCCATGTCTTGCCCCGCGTATCTTGGCAACCGTGTAATAAACGCCGTCATCATCACAGGAGATGATGGGCTTGATGTTTAACATACTGCCTACCACGGAGGTGACCAGGCCGATTCGGCCGCCCTTGCGCAGGTAGGTCAGTGTATCCATGTAATAGAATACTTTGGAATCCTTGACTTTCTCAGGAAGTATTTCCGTCAGTTCATCAAAGGTTTTTCCTTTTTCTAATTCCATGGCAGCCCAGACAGCCAGGACTCCGGCGCCAAAGGATATGTTCCGGGTGTCCAGGACAAAGGTGGTCAGGTCCTTTTCCTGCTCCAGGACGCAGCATACCGTGTTGTAGGTTCCGCTTAAACCGCTGGATATGCAGAAAGCCAGGACATGGGTGTACCCTTCTGCTTTGATTTCTTCTGCCATGCTCTGTACTTCCTGGGGGCTGGGGGTGGATGTGATGGGAATCTCACGGGGGAAACGCTGATAAACGGTTTCAGCCGTGATGTTCATGTCGTCAACATAATCCCCTTCCGGGTAAATGACATGAAGGCGCATCACCTTCATGTGGTATCTCTGAAGCAGCTCTTCTGATACATCGCAGCCAGAGTCAATTAATATTGCAGTCTTCATACAACACCTCCGTATGTAGTATTTAAAACTATATATTAAAGTATCTCATAATATATGGCCTGTGTCAAGGTGAAAGGTGATAGGAGTGTAATTTATAAGCAAAGTTGTACGTACAAATTTTGGGAGATTAAAAAAGTTATCAATACTTATTGACAATGATGAATGAAAAATGTATAGTAGGAGTATAGAGGATTTATTGGGGAAATGAACGGAATTGATTGGGGAATTTCTGGTAGAATCAGTGAAAAGTACTGATGAGTGCATGGGCTGGGTGATAAGATTCGTTGGATGTTGTGAGATGGCAAAAAATAAATGGATTGTTAGCATGAAACAAGTTGTACGTACAGAAGTGCTGGTGGTGTAGGCCTGGTGGTATGAGACTTGGTGATGTGGTTGGTGGTTGGTAGTCGATGGTCGAAAACTGAGGACTGACGATTGATGGCTGACACATGAGAATCACGCCCTAAGACTCGGGAATCAGGATTAGATGGATGCAGGCGTGACCGGGGGATGGATAAGGAAAAGGAACAGGGATGCTTATGGGGATACAGGAGCCTAAGTATAAGGCAGTTTATAACTGGATTGTTGATAATATCAACAGCGGGGAGCTGAAGGCGGGAGACAGGCTTCCCTCGGAGAATGAGCTTAGTGCGCGGTTTGGGCTGAGCCGTCAGACAATCCGCCATGCCATTGACCTTTTAGGACAGCAGAAGCTGGTGACCAGGGTCAGGGGCAGCGGGACCTATGTGGGCGGGGAAGTCAGGCAGGGACGCCGGGAGCGGTATATGAATATTGCTGTCATCAGTACGTATGTGGACAGCTACGTGTTCCCCACCGTGTTAAGGGAGATTGAGAGCGTGCTGTCCGGGAAGGGATATACGACCCAGATTGCATTTACAGGCAACCGGGTTGGCAGGGAGCAGGAGATATTAAGTAACCTGATTGATAAGGATATCATTGACGGGCTGATTGTGGAACCGGCCAAGAGCGCCCTGCCCAATCCCAACCTGCATTATTACAGGGAACTGATGAAGCGGCAGATACCTGTCCTTTTCTTTAACAGCAATTATCCGGAACTGGGGCTGCCCTATGTGGCCATGGATGATGTCCGGGTGGGAAGGAAGGCTGTGGAATATCTGGTGAAGGCCGGACACAGGCGGATTGGAGGCATTTTCAAGTGTGATGACGGCCAGGGACTCCTTCGGTATAAAGGGTTCATGCAGGGGATGCAGGAAGCCGGACTGAGGGCAAAGGACCGCAATGTGGTATGGATTGATTCAGAGGATCTGGTGGATATGGAATATTGGTCGGACTATCTGTTTAGCAGGATAGGGGACTGTACGGCCCTTGTGTGCTATAACGATGAGGTGGCGTATATATTTTCCGGAATCTGCGAAAGACGGGGAATCCGTATACCGGACCAGTTATCGCTGGTTGGCATTGATAATTCCGAGCTTTCCACACTGGCCGATGTGCAGATTACATCCCTTCCCTATCCTATGGAGGAACTGGGCAGGAAGGCGGCGGAGAATATTGTGAAGATGATTGAGAATCCGTGTTTTGACGGGAATTACCTGTTTGATTCAGATGTGGTGGAACGGGCTTCCGTGAAGATACTTGGCAGTGGCAGCTAAAAGGAGGCGGCTTATGGAGAAAGGGAAGGACAGGGGAGGCGCAAAACCTCTTCAGGCAACGGTGGTCATACGCCTGATTGCAGGAGGGTATCTGGTGTATCTGGCCCATGATTTATTTAAGATTTATCTTAATCCCGTGGAGGGCGGGAAGATTTACCAGCTGGGATGTGCTGCGTTTTTCTTTGCAGTGGGGGCCGGACTGGCTGTCTGGTCTGGAATGAAGCTTATAAAAGGTGATTATGTGAAAAACGGTGAACGTGCTGATGGAGGGGAAACGCAGACGGACGAAGAATCGGCTGAGGATGCGGGAGCGGCTGATGGGACAAAAGAAGCTGCGGAGGAAACGCCTGAGGCAGATGACACCGAAAAAATAATAAATATTCAGGAGGACGATGGAAATGATAGGAGTTAAAAGTTATAAGTTCTGGTTCTGTACCGGTTCACAGGATCTGTATGGGGATGAATGCCTGGCGCATGTGGCGGAGCATTCCAGGATTATTGTAGACAACCTGAACCAGTCGGGTATCCTGCCCTATGAGGTGGTGTGGAAACCAACCCTGATTACCAATGAACTGATCCGCAGGACCTTTAATGAAGCTAATTCTGATGAGGAGTGCGCGGGCGTCATCACATGGATGCATACATTTTCACCGGCCAAGTCATGGATCCTGGGACTTCAGGAGTTTCGGAAGCCTCTGATGCATTTCCATACACAGTTCAACCAGGAGATTCCCTATGACACCATTGACATGGATTTCATGAATGAGAACCAGTCCGCGCATGGGGACAGGGAATACGGACATATGGTTACCCGCATGGGTATTGAGCGCAAGGTCATTGTGGGACACTGGAGCGATGAGAAGGTGCAGGGACGCATTGCCGGGTGGATGCGCACCGCGGTGGGCATCATGGAGAGCAGTCATGTAAGGGTGGCAAGATTTGCCGATAACATGAGGAATGTTGCTGTTACCGAGGGCGATAAGGTTGAGGCCCAGATGAAGTTTGGCTGGGAAGTGGATGCATATCCTGTGAATGAGCTGTGCGAATATGTGAAGGCAGTTCCAAAGGGGGATATCACGGCCCTGTTGGATGAGTATTACAGTAAGTACACCATCCTGTTAGAGGGAAGGGACCCCGAGGAATTTAAGCGCCATGTGGCTGTCCAGGCCCAGATTGAGGCTGGCCTTGAGAAGTTCCTTGTTGAGAAGGATTATCATGCGATTGTCACACATTTCGGCGATTTAGGCGAGCTGCAGCAGCTTCCCGGCCTGGCAATCCAGAGACTGATGGAAAAGGGTTACGGATTCGGCGGGGAAGGCGACTGGAAGACGGCTGCCATGGTAAGGCTGATGAAGATCATGGCCCAGGGAGTGAAGGATGCCAAGGGCACATCCTTTATGGAGGATTATACATATAACCTGGTTCCGGGTAAGGAGGGCATCCTGGAAGCGCACATGCTGGAGGTCTGCCCGTCCATTGCCGACGGGGATATCAGCATCAAGGTGAACCCGCTGTCCATGGGTGACAGGGAAGACCCTGCAAGACTGGTGTTCACTTCCAAGACGGGTCACGGAATCGCCACCTCGCTGGTGGATCTGGGAACCAGGTTCCGCCTGATCATCAATGATGTGGAATGCAGGAAGACGGAAAAGGCAATGCCTAAGCTTCCGGTTGCAACCGCATTCTGGACACCGGAGCCAAGCCTGGCAACCGGGGCAGAAGCCTGGATCCTGGCAGGAGGCGCCCACCATACGGCATTCTCCTATGACCTGACGGCGGAGCAGATGGGCGACTGGGCAGATTCCATGGGCATTGAGGTTGTGTATATTGACAAGGATACAACCATCCGGGGCCTGAAAAATGAACTGCGCTGGAACGCAGCGGCTTACAGATAGGAAAACGCGGGTGAAGCCGCAGCCGGGATGACGGCTGCGGCTCCCGGTGTTTCAATGAAGGAGGGGTAATTCATGAGTTTAGATCATAATGCAGTTAAGGAAGGAATCGAAAAGGGAAATACATCGCTGGGAATCGAGCTGGGCTCCACCAGGATCAAGGCAGTGCTCATTGGGGAGGACCATACGCCCATTGCCTCTGGAAGCCATGACTGGGAAAACCGGTATGTGGACCACATCTGGACCTATACCCTGGAGGACATATGGAATGGAATCAGGGACTGTTATTCAAAGATGGCGGCTGATGTGAAGGAAAGGTACGGCGTGACCCTTACCACCATTGGTTCCATTGGATTTTCCGCCATGATGCACGGGTATATGGCCTTTGATAAGGATGGGAAGCTGCTGGTTCCCTTCCGCACATGGAGGAATACCATTACAGGGCCTGCCTCTGAGAAGCTGACCCAGGTTTTCCAGTACAATGTACCCCAGAGATGGAGCATTGCCCATCTGTACCAGGCTATCCTTAATAAGGAGGAACATGTAAAGGATATTGATTATCTCATTACACTGGAGGGGTATGTGCACTGGATGCTGACCGGGAAGCGGGTTCTTGGTATTGGCGATGTGGCAGGCATGTTCCCGGTGGACATCCATACAAAGGATTTTGACCAGAAGCGGATTGACCAGTTTGATGAACTGGTGGCAGGGGAGCATTTCCCATGGAAACTGAGGGACATTCTTCCAAAGGCCCTGGTGGCCGGACAGGATGCGGGCGTATTGACAGAGGAAGGCGCAAAGCTGCTTGATGTGTCCGGAAACCTGAAAGCCGGCATCCCCATGTGTCCGCCTGAGGGGGACGCGGGGACCGGGATGGCTGCCACCAACAGCGTTGCGGTGCGTACGGGCAATGTTTCCGCCGGTACAAGCGTGTTTGCCATGGTGGTGCTGGAAAAGGAGCTGGAGCATGTGTATCCTGAGATTGACCTGGTAACCACGCCGGCAGGCGATATGGTGGCCATGGTGCACTGCAACAACTGTACGTCCGACCTGAACGCCTGGGTAAACCTGTTCAGGGAGTTTGCACAGACAATGGGCATGAAGGTGGATATGGATGACCTGTTCGGGAAGCTTTACAACAAGGCGCTGGAAGGGGACGCGGACTGCGGCGGACTGCTGGCGTACAATTATTTCTCAGGAGAACACATCACCCACTTTGAGGAGGGACGCCCGCTGTTTGCGCGTATGCCTGACAGCAGGTTTAACCTTGCCAACTTCATGAGGGTGCACCTGTATACTTCCCTGGGCGCCCTTAAGACCGGCATGGATATCCTGTTAAAGAAGGAAAATGTGAAGGTGGATACCCTTCTGGGACACGGCGGCCTGTTTAAGACAAAGGGCGTGGGACAGAGGATCCTGGCAGGCGCAATGAACGCCCCGGTGTCCGTCATGGAGACGGCCGGTGAAGGCGGCGCATGGGGAATCGCTCTGCTGGCATCCTATATGAAGAACCGGCAAGTGGGCGAGTCACTGGATGCATATCTGGCAGATAAGGTCTTTGGCGGTGATAAGGGCATCACGGTGGAACCTGTTAAGGAAGATGTGGAAGGATTTGAGGCATTCATGGAGCGGTATGCAGAGGGCCTTGCCGTTGAGCGGGCTGCTGTGGAGCATATGAGATAGGAAACAGGATAGAAGGGCTTCAAGGGCTGCGGGCGGCCGGGGTGACGGAAAACAATGTTTAGACGCGCCCTGAGATGCCGCCTGGATATGGATGATTGGATACGGTTGAAAATGACGGAGGAACAAAAATGTTAGAGGAACTGAAACAGATTGTATATGAGGCGAACATGGAATTGCCTAAGAGAGGGCTGATTACCTATACCTGGGGCAATGTCAGCGGCATTGACCGGGAAAAAGGCCTTTTTGTCATTAAGCCCAGCGGTGTGGATTATGATAAGCTGAAGGCATCGGATATGGTGGTAATGGATTTGGACGGCAATAAGGTGGAGGGGGATATGAACCCGTCCTCCGACACGCCGACCCATGTGGAGCTGTACAAGGCATTTAAGGAAATCGGGGGCATCGTGCACACCCATTCCCCTCATGCGGCTGCCTGGGCCCAGGCCGGAAGGGCGCTTCCCTGTTATGGCACCACCCATGCGGACTATTTTTATGGGGAAATCCCGTGCGCAAGGAACCTGACCGCCCAGGAGATTGAGGAAGGGTATGAGATGAATACGGGCAAGGTCATCATCGAGACCTTTGAGGGTAAGAATCCGGTGTATATCCCGGCCGTGCTGTGCAAGAACCATGGGCCGTTTACCTGGGGCAGGGATGCGGCTGAGGCAGTGCATAACGCGGTGGTCCTGGAGGAAGTGGCTAAGATGAACTTCATGACGGAAATGCTGAACCGCCAGGTGGAACCGGCGCCCCAGTGGCTGCAGGATAAGCATTTCATGCGTAAGCATGGACCGAATGCTTATTATGGACAGGGACATAAGTAGGGAATGGACTTTCAAACACGCCCGGGATTGTTGAGTGGCGCATCGCGGTGTGTACGCCGCGATGCGGATTTGGAAGTGCGGAATCGGAAGTGCGGATTCAGAAGTGCAGATTAGGTAGTGCGGATTAGATGATGCTGATATAGTGTGCACATGAGAAGAAGCGGATTGGATAATATGTATATGGAAAATGCAGGCAAGACAAACATGGATTTTTACCGCCGGGTAGGAATCGTGCTGAGGGCTGTTCCTGAGGGACGTGTGGTATCCTATGGGCAGGTTGCCCTTCTCTGTGGCAGGCCAAAGAATTCACGTCAGGTTGGGTATGCCCTGAGGAATGACCTCTCCGGACCGGTTCCTGCCCACCGGGTGGTTAACGGGCAGGGGTATCTGAGCGGTGCGGCCAGCTTCGATTATCCGGGACTGCAAAGACGCCTTCTGGAGGAAGAGGGCGTGAAGGTGTCCGGGGATAACAGGGTGGATTTAAAGGAGTTTGGCTGGAAGAATACCATGATGGAAGCAGAAATGCTTCTGAGGCAATTTGAAAGGGAGAAAATCTGAGACCAGAGTAGCGGTTATCCGTCACTCTGGTCTCAATCTGCATACTTCATTATATAGAGTTAATTTGGTCCGGCGGCTCCGGTCCGGCGCCGCAGATGGGATGTTTATTGTATGACGGCGTTGGAAAGGATGTAAAATTCTTCCTGGCTCGCCTGGTACTTTTTCTCCATCCCTTCAAATCCCTGGTCAAAGCGCTGGGCTTCTTCTTCATCGATTTTCATGGCAGGGCTGTCGCGGTAGAACCATTTCCTGCCGTCCAAAGCATTTGGCTTTAGTTCCTTTGCCATCATCGCTGCGGGATAAGTTCCGTTCTCAGCGCAGATGTTATACTTTTTACAGCTTTTAAAGCCACGTCCGACGTAATTACCGGGATTCCCGAATATTACAATCACATCGTAGCCGAGTTCAACGGCCTTTTTAAAGGAATGTTCCATTAATGATTTCCCATATCCCATCCTCTGGTATTCAGGTAGTATGGATACCGGGCCGAAGGTCAGGATTTCTTTTTCTTCTCCGGCCTCATCGGTCAGCCAGGATTTTGTATACATGATATTCCCTACGATTTGATGGTTGTCTTCGATTACAAAATCCAGTTCCGGGAGAAAGTCCTCGTGGGAACGCATGACATGCACAAGATAGTGCTCGGCGCACCCTGGGATGTATATGTTATAAAAAGCCTTTCTTGTGAGTTCCTCCACTGTCCTGTAGTCTGCTGCTTCTTCATTTCTGATTTTAATCATATAAATCTCCATTCCGCCGCCTTCGGATGGCGGCACAAATAGTTATGAAAGTCTTCCAACTCTCTACGCTGTGTTGTAAA